>CAYVHC010000004.1:0-64393 GCA_964451025.1 uncultured Bifidobacteriaceae bacterium | reverse complement strand
GCCGACCTCACGCCGGGTAACCGATATTGGAGCCTGTGCCCGCTCGACGGCACGATCAACTACCTGCGCAACCTGAGCGAATGGACCATCACCATCGCGATCTTGGAAGTGAATGAATTCCGTCAGGTGTATCCGGTGCTGGGCGTCGTGTATGCGCCCGCTCTGGGCCTCATGTATCTGGCGGCTCGCGGCGAGGGCGCCATCCGCATTCGCCATTCGCCCCAAGGCGACGAGAAACGCGAAGCGGTGATTCCCTCCGCTGCGAAGACGCTGCGTGGCTCGGTCATTTGCTTCGGCATGTCATACTTCCCTGAGGAATCCAAGCTGGCTTTGAATGCCGCCGCATCCATGGCGGGGCTGCCCGCCGACATCAAGCGCATCGGGCCGGCGTCCCTTGATTTGTGCAAGGTGGCCGATGGCACGTATGACGCGTACTTCGAACCGGCCTTGCACTCCTGGGATGTGCCGGCGGTCGCCGCCGCAACAGTGGTCGTGTGGGAGGCACAGGGCACCCTCGAACGCTGGGACGGCAATCAGATCGCCTGGGACAGCGATAACGATGTGCTCGCCACGAACGGCGTGTTGCGTGACGAGGTTCGCGAATATCTGCACACAGCGACGCAGGCCTCGGACGAGACAGCGAACTAGGAATCCTGCGCCGCGCTTCACCGCCCGGTTCACCCCATGCTTCACCTCACTCTTTTATGAGGTAAGGTAGCCACGGTGGCCAATCGGTCAGGTCGCGGCCGTGGCAGGGCAAACCCGCCGGCGATTCCACCGGCGGAACCAACCCGCTGGCCCGGCCGGGCAGCAGGGGCACAGGCATGATTTTGGAGGTAGCAATGCCGCAGGAACACAAGCCGGTTCAGCAGACGAACGTCCAGGGTGTGCAGGGCGCGCAGGCGTCGCAGGAGCAGTCCCCGGCGAGCGAACAGGGACAGGTCAATCCGGCTGCCCAGTATGCCGATGCCGCCGAAGGGCTCGACTCCGTGCTTGACGACATCGAGTCCGTGCTGGAAAACAACGCGGAGGATTACGTGAATCATTTCGTGCAGAAGGGCGGCGAGTGAACCGTGCCGCAGCTTCGCGACAGCAGATCGAGGGTGTCGCGGTCCGAAAGCCATGCGATGGACATGACTCTCCGTCGCATCTTCGGAATCGAGACGGAATACGGCATCTCCGTCACTGACGCCGACCGTGACCCTGACCCGGGCACCGTGGCGATGATCATGTTCCGGCCCGTCGTGGCGGCAAGCCGGAGCACCAACACATACACATCCAACGGTTCCCGCCTGTATGTCGACGTCGGGTCCCATCCCGAGTACGCCACCGCCGAGGCACGCCGGCCGATCGATGCCCTGCGGTTGGATGCCGCAGGGGAGAGCACGATGCGTTCGCTGGCAATGCAGGCGCAGGATCTGCTCCGGGAGCAATACGGACCGCGCACGCGCATCCACGTGTACAAAAACAATCAGGACAGCGCCGGTCATTCCTTCGGATGCCACGAAAACTACTTGGTGCGCCGCGACATTTCACTGTCGTTGCTGGGCGAGCAGCTCATACCGTTCCTCGTCACCCGGCAGCTGTATACAGGCGCCGGCGCGTGGTCCGCCGACGGACAGTTCCAATTGTCACAGCGCGCGGACTTCCTCGATGATGCGATTTCCGCATCCACGACGCGTTCACGGCCGATGATCAACACGCGTGACGAACCCCATGCGGATTCCGACATGTATCGCAGGCTGCATGTGATCGTGGGGGATTCCAACAGGTCGCAGATCGCCACATGGATGAAGCTGACATGCACGCATCTGGTGCTGTGTATTCTCGAATACTGCACGCATCATTGCCTTGACACCGGGCTGGCCGGCATGGCGCTGGCCGATCCGGGCGCAGCCATCAAGACGGTAAGCCATGACCCGCATGGCACGGCGGTGCTGGACATGGCGGATGGCTCTCGCAAATGCGCGTTGGAGATTCAAAACACATATCTGCGCGTCGCTGACCGGTTCGTGCGCGACCATGGCGACGACATAGCCCTCAACATCGCGGATGCGCCTGAATGCTTGGAACTGTGGGGCAAAGCGTTGGACGCCGTTCATTTTTCGGACATCACCGAACTCGCCACATGGGTGGATTGGGCGGCGAAATACCGCTTTGTGCAATCCATGCAACTGCGGCATCCTGACCTTTCCGTTGCGAGAATCCGACAGTTCGACCTTGATTACCATGATGTGGCCAACGGGCATATCTTCGATTCGCTGGTATCCCATGGGCAAATGCGCATGATGCTCACCGAAAGCGATGTGGAGCAGGCGCGCACCACACCGCCGAGCGACACACGGGCTGCGTTGCGCGGTGCGTTCGTGGCGGCGGCGAATAATGCGCCGGGGTGCACATGGAGCGCCGATTGGACCCATGTGAGCGCTTCCGTGCCCGGTGCGAAGTCGCGAGAGGCGGAGATGCTCGATCCCTTCGACTCCCAGCCCAGCGACGATTACAAGAAAGTCATGGAACTCGTGAACGGAGCCGCGGACTAGCGCAGGTGCGGTCGCTAGCCGCGCTGCGCCATTGATGCCGGCAAGGGGTGATGCCGGCAGGGGCGGCCGCCCGTTCAACGGGTGAGAATCGCCAGATAATGCTCGCGGTTCTCCAACGGCACATCCGCCGACCATCGGAACCGTGGTTCCAGCGTATGCAGCGCATCGCCGTGATCCGCGCCCCACGTGAATCGTGAACCGGTGACGCTGATGGATGGCATTACCGCGGTCATTGCAGCGTGCGGTGTCAGTGCTTCCGCGACGAACATGGCATGTGGAAATGCATCCGCTGCGACGTGGAGAATGCTGCGCATCTGCTGGTCGTTGAGGTACATGGACAGCCCTTCCATGAGCACGAGAACGGGTTGGTGCATGGGCAGGGCATCCGGTTGCGCGTCGGCGATGCGTGTGGCGGTATTCATGGTGGTATTCGTGGCAGCTGGTGTAGCAGTGCGCAGCTGCACCAGCTGGGCTTTGACTTTCTCAGCCCATGCGGCGGTCGTGGCGTCCGCGGCAATGTTGAACAGGTTCTTACTGTGCCCCAGCAGCCGCGCACGGGCATCCGCCACATCCGGCAGATCCACGTTGAACCACGTCACGTCGGCCGTGTGCAAACGGTGGAAACGAGTGTCAAGCCCAGCTGCGAGGTTTACCACCACGCCGTGCGGATAGGCTGCGATGTACGAAGCAGTCAGGGAATCCAGCGCAAGTGTGCGCGCGACCACCGCCTGTGACAGCGCTTCATCCCGCGCGGCTGTGGAGAAGTCGAAGTTCAGTCGCCGCAGAAGGCTCATCGCCAAGGCGTCGGACATGCGGAATGCGCGGATCGCCAAGGTCTGCAGCATAGTCTGTGACACGCCGCGCACGTTGACCGTGTGCGAAGGCATGGTCTGCATGCGCAAAATGGCGCGTGCATCGGGCAAATCCGCGCCCAGCGAAGTGGCGGTGCGCTGCAGGGGGATGGTGTGTTGGGGCTTGGGGCTCTGAACGTGAAGTTGCTGGGGGAGCATGGTGTGTCTCTCTTTCTTAAGTTTGGGCTACGGGTGGCGAAAGCGGCTGTCGCGGCTTGCCAATCAGTGCGCTGATTGTGCCGGATGCATTGCTTTGTGCGGGTTGCAAGGTTGCCGGTGATGCGGTGGATTCAACAAATGGATTGCATATGTGCTGGGGAATCCATTGCGTTGGGGGAACCCACGGTTGTGGCAGGGATAGGGCAGCGGTGGCGATGGGCGGCGGCGCGAATGGTTTGCAGCCGCACGAACCGGGCGTATGTTGACGCGTATGCCCGCGTTTGCGATGCAGTGGAATATGCCGGAACCGATTGCGTTGAAGCTGCCGCGCGATTACGTGATTAATCGAGTGCGGGATTAACGCTGGATGAGGCTGCGACAACAACGCATTGATGCGACATTGCAACAAGACGGTGCAGCCATATGTGCGCCACAGTAAGTAAAGGAGAGAGCGGTGTGATGCATGGAAGTGGTGAAAGCCATGATGCTCCTCCTTTGTGATGACCGATGTGTGGCGGCCAGATGCCTGATGGTGCAGGCTGATTGTGGTGACGGGGTTTGTCGCCCGCCATGTAAGGTCAGGATACCATACGTATGTTAATTCGCTCGGCACTGCTTCCGAGCATTTGTTCGTCGAGCAAATCATCCAATAAGAGGCGCACTATCAAGCCACTATGCATGACAGTGCGCCTCTATGCGCGTGATGACAGGCAGTCTGCGCGAGGAGTCGAAAACTACTCCTGCTCGGAAACAGCCTTCTTCAGCAGGGAGCCCGGGGTCAGCTTCACGCCGTAGCCTGCGGGGATGTCGATGACCTCGCGGGTGCGGGGGTTGCGGCCCTTGCGGGCAGCGCGCTCAACGCGGGAAGCGGTGAGGATGCCGGTAAGGCGCAGGCCTTCGCCGCTCTTGAGGGACTCGACGAGCACATCTTCGAAAGCGTTGACTGCATCCTCAGCCTGGGCCTTGGTCAGGTTAGCCTTCTGTGCGATCTTCGACACGAGTTCGGACTTGTTGTATGCCATGTGCACACCCTTCTCTTTTGGGGCTTCCGGGTGGATGCCCAGTTTCCAAGGGTCTCCCAAACTGGAAAACCCTGAATCACACTAGAGATATTACTTCAAAATTGCCCCAGAAACGGCATTTTCTTTGATATTTCAGTGATTTTTGGGCAAATCTGTGAGAATCGTCGGCAGTGTGTGTCCTTTTGGTTTCGCACAGCGCGTCCGTTGTGCGAAAAAGGGCGGTTGGAGGATAGTTCGCAGATGAATCCGCATGGTTGCATGCGAGGATTAGATGAGGTTGCGCTTTTCGAGCCACTTCATGCTTATCGCACCCAGGGGGATGCGAATCCAGTAGGTGAGCACGCGATACAGCATGGTGGCGCTCATGGCGATGGCGCTGGGCACACCGGTGCTGGTGAACGCGGCGAACAGCATCGCCTCCACGCCGCCCAAGCCGCCTGGGGTGGGCACTGCCGAACCGATGGTGTTCGACAGCAGGTAGAGGAACGTCGTTTCAATCACATTCGTGTGATAGCCGAAGGCGAGCAGTGCCGCCCAGAAACTCACACCGAGCGCCACGGATTGCAACACGGCGCCGAATGCCGCGACCGCGAGGTTGAGGGGCTGGGAGAGTAGGGCGATGAGTTGATGCGTGTATTGGCGCAGCAACGGCATGAGCTTTCTGCTCAGCAGCGAGCGCAGCGGAGGAATCAGCATGCACAGTGAGATGGCGAGCACGGCGATGCCGATGACGATGGCGACGGTACCGGTCGGTATCACGCTGCTGAGCGTATTGCGGCCGGTGAACAGGCCGACGAACACGATGAGCAGCACCGTCATGACGACCTGCACCGCCACGACGGCACTCATGATGGCGGTGGCAGCGGAATTGCGGTATCCGGATTTGCGCAGGAACTGAAGGTTGACGAAAGCGGGGCCGACGCCGGCGGGCATGGACACCGCGGTGAAACCTGTGGTGACCTGGGCCATGAACGCTGCGAAGAAGTTGCGCTTGCTGCGGTCCATGAACGCTGTCAGCGTGATGGACATGCCCACCCATGCCAAGCAGCCCACGAGGAAGCACACGATTGCCATGCCTGGGTTCGCGCTTTTGACCGCGCTGATCATGTCTTCCATGTTCAGTTGGGTGAACACCGCCACGGCGGCGATGATGAGCAGCGTCATGCTCAGGATCGAGCGCAGGGAGAATCGTGTGACGGTGACAGGAGCGGGCTGCTCGGATTCATCCTCGTCCACGAGGGTGCTCAGGCGGGTGCGGAGCGTCTTGATGCTGTGGCGGCGGTCCCACTGGGGGTGTCGCATCGTCTCCATGGGGATTACGGCGCTTTGCACATACGGTTGCAATGCGGCCAGCGCGGAGCGTCCCCATGCGCGGATGCCGCAGGTGATGGTGCGGTCGATTCCGATGGTGCACATGAGCGCGGCGAGCATCTGCACGCGGTCGATGGCGATGTTCGCGGCATTGCTGCCATCATCGCCGATGTCCCAGCCGGTCACGATGAGGTTGCCGGCGCGGGTGCGGGCGAAGCTGCCCGGGTGGATGAGCCGGTTGGTGTAGCCGCGGTCGTTGGCGCGGCGCAGGTATGTCATTGCATCAGCGACATCGCTGTCGGTGACGGATTCCCAGTCGCAGGCGGTGAGCTCTTCGATTGTGTTGAGCACGAGGATCGCCGATTCCCGGCTGTAGGTGACCTCGTATGGGTCGAGTTGCTCCAGCCCCATGTGGCGCAGCGACATGAGCATCGTGCGGTGGTGGCGTACGGCGCCGCGGGCGGAGCGGTCGGTGCGGTGCGAGATGCCGGTGAGCGTGATCATCTGCCAGAGCTGGCGCAGATAACCGGAGGTATGCCGTTGCTCGTCGCAGACGGACACGACGTAATCCTTGCCGTCGTCGCAATGCATGTCGTAGATGCGTGAATCCGGCACCAGTCCGTCGGCCATGTTGCGCGGCCCTGTGGAGCGTCTGCGCACAAGGCGCACCGGTTTCAAGCCGATGGCCCCCATGGCGTCGGTGATGTGCTTGCCCCAAGCTCCGAAGCTGGGGGAGCCCACGATATACCGCACCGCGAGTCCCAGCATGCGTCCCATGCACAGTGAGACCGCGGTGCCGGCGATGGATTCGAAATCCAATATCACGAGGATCGTGGCGAGCGCCGCGATGATGACCCAGCCCCAGTGCACGGAGCTTCTCAAGCGGCGGGGACCATTGGCGGTGAGGAATGCGGCGATGCCTGCATACAGGTCGGGCAGCAGCGTGCCTGAGACATTGCTGGGCGAGATGACCGCGGATATGAGCTGTGTGTTTCCGCTGGCGGTGATGGCCCAGCTCGCCGCGTTGGCAAGCAGATAGCCCAGAATCAATGCGACGGCGGCGCTGAGACATTGCGTCCATTCACGTCCGGCAAGGGTCTGTATGACGCCCCAGCCGATGATGATGACCGTGCACAGCTGCGACAGGAAGGAGAACGGCATGGTGATGAGCCATGAGATGCTTTGCGCATACCGTTCCATGTCGGATTGCATGCCGGTGGTGAGGCCTGTCAGATAAACGGTGATGAATGTCACCAGCACGCCAAGGATTGCGGCGCCGACGAGACGAAGCAAATCCGCCTTGTCGCGGATGCGATGAGGCGCATGGTCGTAAATGAGGGGTGCGTCCACCGTGCCCAAGCCTTCGGTGCCCAAGCCTTCGGCGGACGCAGCGTCATCCTCAGGGGAATTGCCGCTGGGATTCATGCCGGCAGCGGCGTCATTGATTGCACTGGCGCTGGTGATGGAGCCGGAATCGGCGCGTGTGCGTGTCACTTCGCGCCGATCCGTGCCGCCAGTATCACTTCTCATGCGTCGTAGTCTACCAGCTTGTCGGCGACGCCCCAGTAGGTCGATGGCGTCAGTTGCGCCAGACGCTTGCCGGTCTCCTCGTCGAAGTTGAGGGTGGCGACGAAGTCCTCGACGTCCTTCTTGCCGATGCGCTTGCCGCGCATGAGTTCCTTGACGCGCTCATACGGGTTGTCCATGCCGTCGCGGCCCTCGATGGCGGCAGCGCGCATGGCCGTCTGGATGGCTTCGCCTAGCACCTCCCAGTTGGAGTCGAGCTCTGCCTGCATGGCCTGCTCGTTGGGGTGGATTCCGTCCAGGCCGCCGTCAAGGTTATACAGGGCCAGCTGTGCATAGCCGAATGCGGATCCGATGTTGCGCTGCGTGGTCGAATCCGTCAGGTCACGCTGCCACCGGGTTTCGGTGAGCGTGGCAGAAAGGGTGTCGAACAGCGCGCAGCTGAGCTCAAGGTTCGCTTCGGCGTTTTCGAAACGAATCGGGTTGACCTTGTGCGGCATCGTGGACGAGCCGGTGGCTCCCTTGACGGGGATCTGCGCGAAGACACCACGGGAGATGTACATCCAGATGTCCTGCGCGAGGTTATGGAGGATGTGGTTGACATGGCTTGCGGTGCTGTACAGCTCCGCCTGCCAGTCGTGGGATTCGATCTGCGTAGTCAGCGGATTCCAATCGAGGCCGAGACGCTCAGTCACGAACGTGCGCGAGACGTGCACCCAGTCCACGTCGGGCAGCGCCGCCACGTGCGCGGCAAAATCACCGGTCGCGCCGTTGATCTTGCCCAGGTACTCCTGTGCATCCACATGCTTGAGCTGGCGGCGCAGACGGTAGACATACACCGCGAGCTCCTTGCCCAGCGTCGTGGGCGTGGCAGGCTGGCCGTGTGTGAGGGCGAGCATCGGCATGTCACGGTACTTGTCTGCCGCGGCGGCCAGCTTGTTGACGACCCGTTCCAGCGCGGGGCGCCACACGTTGGTGACCGCGCCCTTGACGCACAGCGCATATGAGAGGTTGTTGATGTCTTCCGACGTGCATGCGAAATGCACGAGGGGCTTCAGACGTGCCAGTTCCGTGCCTTCGCCCAGCACGTCAGCGGCCTTGTCGAGGCGACGGTCGATGTAGTATTCCACGGCCTTCACATCATGATGCGTCGTGGCTTCGATCGACTTGAGCTCTGCGATGCCCTCGGCACCGAAATCATCGACGATGGCGCGCAGATATGCCTTCTCGGCATCGGTGAACGGCGTGACGCCAGGCATGTACGGGGTCGTGCCGTCATCGCCGCCCGCGAGGTAGATCATCCATTCCGTTTCCACGTGGATGCGCTCGCGGTTGAGTGCGGGTTCGCTTAAATATTCGACGAGAGGGGCGGTCTGCGCTTGGTAGCGTCCGTCCAGAGGGCTCAAAGCAATGGCGGGGGTGATATCAGTAAGCAACATGCTTCCACAATACGGCAGGGGGCAAACCGCATACCCGCCTGCCGGTGGGCGATCGGCGATGCCGGCGCCTGCCGGGGTTTGCGCCGCATGGTTGAATGGATGCGTCATTGCAGCCTGCCTTGGTAATACATGGTGCTCATGAGTCTGCCGCTCGTGGCCTGCTTGAAGTGCGCATCATGCTCCTCGACGGCGGGCGACCCCGTCTGCACGGCGTTATTCCACGCGGCGCGCTGGTAATTCATGCCATGGGGTCGTTCCAGCTTGTTGCCGGTTCCCGCCACGGGCGTGCTTGTGTCGGTGGCGCCCGCCTCGTTCGTGGCGGTGCCTTGCACGGTGAGCCAGCTTTCGCGCACCGGGTTCTGCGCGCCGTCCAGATTAGGCATGATGTCGCCTTCCATTTCGACGCTCGTGACGAACGTGCTGCCGGGAATCTCATGGTTGGCGATGGGCGCGCTCGCGGTCACCACATGCGTGAAGTCATACGTGCCTTTAAGCCCGCTGGCCAGCGAAGCGGCGACCAAACCGCCTTGAGAGGCGCCGATGAGCACCACGGAATCGCCGTTCTTTACGCCGGCGTCCTGCATCGCCGTGCGCACGAAGGTCACGGCCGTCGAGTCAAGCCGTTGGCGCGACGAGTCGCTCATCAACTGCATCGTTTGCGATGCGGCGCAGGGCGAATCAAGGTGGTTGTCGGAATCAGGCAGGGTCACGATCCATGAACGCTTGCCATTGGCGCCTGCGAGCTTTTGGATGCAGACCGTGGCGTAGCCCGGGCTGGTGGAATCGGCGGTGAGTGCGTCAACGTTCGCATACGCTTGCGCGATCGACTCGGGCTTGGGCAGCGCCGTATGCGGGGTTATCGGATACACGTCCAGTCCCTCCCCATGCACCATGCTCGTCAGGGGAGCGGTGAGCGTGGCGGCTTTATGGAACGTCGCGTTCGATTCATCGGTGGCGAACAGGTCCTTGAACACTTGCGCCAGGTCGAGCTTCTTGAGATTGGTGGGATCGAGGTATTTCTCCCAGTCGATGTTTTTGGGAAGCTTCGCCTTGGATTTGCCCAGCGTCGTGAAAAGCTTTCCGAGCGACGTGCTGATGGCAGCCCCGGTGAGCGCGGACATGAAACCGGCGACAAGACCATCGCTGATCCATGCGGTTTCGTTCGTATACGACACGGGCGTGAATTCACCATGCCGCGCCAGGCCGATCAGGGGTGTGAGAAGCGGCACTGCGGTAAGTCCATAGAGCGCGACGACGGGATTGAGCGCGATTCCCGCTTCCAGCACTTCGTTGACCACGCGCCTGGCGGTCTGCTCGGCTTGCGAATACAGTGAATAGGCCCTCACCAGGCTGTCGGAGACACCGTGGAGCGTGGTGGCGAGCATGGTGAACTGGTCGGAGTGCGTGAGACACTGCCCATAGAGCGCATCGTACGGCAGCGTCGCATGCTCGGCAGGGGTGACGGAAGGGGCGCCCGCCGCCAGATACGAGCACATGCCGTTGTTGCGGTGGTATCGCATCGCATCCGGTGCGGTGCGCCATCCTTGCACAATCTGCGCAGCTTCGCGTGACGCGGATTCCAGCTGCGCGGCATAAGTGCGCAACGCTTCGAGATCACCCAAGTAGGTGAGGTTCGCCCTGATTTTTGTATTGACATATTGGGTCATCGTCCCTGCCCCCTGATCGTGGTCATGCGCAGAGTGACGGTCAGTTCGTCGTCGATGCCAGCGATGAGCTGGCGCATCGAATCGAGCTTCGACTGGCATGTCTGCGCCGCCGAGCCTTGCCATTGCAGCAAGGTATAGGCGTTGATGGCGTCTGTGATGGTGCGCAGCGCCACTTGGCTTCCCTGCACGTGGCGGGTGATGAGCGCCGCATCCATCTCTACGAAACGGTGGCAGATGCACGGCGCCGTGGAGAAGGCTGCCGCTGGGGCGAGCGCCATATTCGCGGACACGATGGGACGCAGTGTAGGGCCGGTGGGCAGCGTCGGCACAGCGCAGAATTGCAAGGTGCCGTCGTCGTTCGATGACGAATGCGACGGTGAGGAGGGTTGTGATGCGGACGGTGAGGCAGGCTGCGCAGAAGGCTGCGTGAGTGGCGCGGCCTTGGCGAACAGCGGAGATGCCAGTTGCGGTTTGAGTGATGACGGGTGTTCCATGACGCCATCGTGCGCCATAAGCGTCGCGTACCTGTGGGGCATGCGCCAATGTGGACCGTCATGAGGCGATACACATGCGTGGGCGAAGGCTGTGGATAACTGTGAAAAGGCCTTTGAGCCTTGCAACGGCACGGCTCAGAGGCAGGGGGCGCAGCACAAGTTGCACAATGGGCGCATTCCTCGATGCAGCGATGCAAGTCGCCGGGCGTGTCGCGCAGCAGCGTGCGCATCGGCGTTGCACAGTGGCGTGTCATGACGCGGAGTGCCTTTGCCTAGACAACCCATGGCAGCCATGGCAGACATACCAGGCGCGACAGGGATTGCGGCAGGGCCGCACATCACCACGGTCGGCTTGCGCCCCCGCCCGTGGACCCGCCGGTCGCATTGCCCGACGACGAGGATGTGCTGCCATTGCGGTTGAGCAGTTCCTGCAGCTTCTGCTGATCGCTGTCGCCGCCGCTGGAGGAATCCGAGGACCCGGAGGAAGGGCTGTTGCTCGATGATCCCGACGATGATCCCGACGGGGAACTGGACGAGGAATCCGAGGGGGAGCCGGTGCTTCCCGAGGGGGATTCGCTGGAGCTGGATGAATCCGACGAACCAGAGGAGGATGAGCTGGAGCCGGATGAACTAGAGCTGTTGGAGTCGCCAGAGCTGCTGGAATTGTCCGAGCTGCTGGAATCGCCCGATCCTGAATTTGACCCATTCGAATTGGCGGAATTGTCTTCCTGTTGCTGGCGGATGGCCTCCGTGAGGTCCTTGCTCACTGTGGTGTTCGTGTCGACCTTGGCGCGCAAGGACGGCACATGCGCCCACTGCAGACGCTGCACGGATTCGAACTGCGAATCCACCGCCTGCTGCTGGGCCAGAAGGGATGCCAGGTCTGCGGAATCGTCCTGGGTGAACGTCGTGATGTCCTGCTCGAGCTGGACGGTGGCTTTGTCATACAGATTCATCGAATACATGAGCAGGAAGCACCAGGACGCCGCCACGAGCAGCACCACGGCGACCAGCGATCCCACGATCACGCGAGTGGTCTTCTTCTTCACAGCAGCCTCCTTGATGTGCGTGCATGGGCGATGGCTTCCCAGATGAGCAGCGCGGCGAGTACGAAGGCGCAAGGCCAGACCAGGGCGTTGGTGGTTGTGGTCGGTTTGTCGATCTGCACCATGCGGTAATCGCCTGCCGACGCCCCCGAGTGCGGATACGACACCGGGGTGTGGGCGTCAATGGCCTGGTATGTGCCCGAGAGTTCATCCGCAATCTGCGACATCGTCTGCGAATCCCGTTTCGACACGGCAGGCTGGCCCGTATCGGGGTCGAGGACCCACGTCGTGCCAGCCGGCAAGGAATCCCCAGCGCGCAACCCTGTGCGAAGCTGTGGCACCTGCCCGCCGTCGTCCGACCCCACGCCGACCGTCACCGCATCGTCCACATAGGCGCGCAGCGACGAGAACGACTGGCGTTGCTCATCGCTGGTCTGCTCGCCGTCCGAAATGTAATACAGCACGATCGTGTCGTTGGCATGCTGCTTGCGCATGTCCGAGAGCACCGTCGTCAATCCATCGAGCGGGGACGAGGGGTTGGAGCCTGACGATATGCCGGTGGGTTCCGTCTGCAGGTTGTCGACCCACGATTCCACCGCATATGTGTCAGGTGTGAGCGGCAGGCCGAGCGTGGTGCTGCCGCCGAAGCTCAGCGCCGCGAAACTCGAATCCGGATACAGGTTCACGATGGTGTCCACCGCATAGCGCGCGGCGGTGATTCGCGTGACCGCGGAACCACCAGAATCCGGGTATGTCGCATCCTGCACCGCCATGGAACCGGTGATGTCGACGGCAATCACCACATCCGTGGCGGACACGGCGCGCGTGGTCGATTGCACGGTCGTCGCCGGTCCGAGCAGCATCACGACGATGACCGCGCTGATGGCGCAGCGCCTGCCCCAGTCAACAGCCGTTGAATCGACGTTCGGCGCCTGCTTGTGCGCGCGCACCGCGAGCGCGATGGTGACGGCCGCCACGATTACGCTCGCAATGATCGCAACCGGCCAGCCGAGTGTGGGTTCCCATGTGAATCTCATCGCTTGAGCGCCCCCTCAATCGCAAGGTACAGCATCCACAGCAGTGCGAGTGCAGCGAGGAGCAGTGCCGGCGAATCGCGCAGATCCGCACGCTGGGATGTCTCGTCGCTCGCTTTGCTGCGGGAGTCGATGTCGCGCACTAGGTTGTCGACCGCGTCATCCGACGTGGCCGCTTCATAGACGCCGCCATTGGTCTGGATCAGGTTCTGCATCTCCTGCGCTTCGCTGGAATACACCAAGCTGGGGTCGCCCGCATACAGGCCGTCCACGGCGATGCCCGATTGATGCGCCAGGTCCATGCCCTGCTGCAGCGTGTAAAGTTCCGTGCCGGCTGTCATGTTGTCGGTGGCGAGCAGGATCATGCCGGTGCGATCCGCCGTGGATGTCGCTGAATCCGCAGCCTTGCGGTCGGCGTTGAGCACGAATTCAGGCAGCATCGTGGCACAGCTGACAAGGCCGTCGCCGATGAGCGAGGAGGCGTCCGTCACGTTTTCCGTGCCGTCGAGCCATGCCAGCAAGTTGTTGAAATCCGTGTCGCTCATCGAATCGAGGCTTTCCTGGGACGTGACGTGCTGCAGCAGGCCGCTGGCGTATTCGAGCTGGTCTTTCACCAGTGAATAATCGTCGGTGAGCGGAAAGACGGTGCGTGACGTGGAGTTGAAGATGCTCAGGCCGATGCGCTCGCCGCTGAAATGGTCGACAAGGCTTTGGTATGTCGACAGTATCTGCGCGTCGTAAGGCAGGGTCGAGGCGGACACGTCCAGACACAGCACGATGTCACGTCGCGCGGCATCCGTCGTGTCGCGGTCGATGGTGCTGGGGCGTGCGCACAATCCCGCTGCGGCAATCCCTGCGGCGGCCAGCAGCGCCACGGCCGCCTTGTTCCAACGAAGCCAGCGACGGTAGCGTTTGTCTACCAGGGAGCCGGACATATCGTCATCCAGCGTCCATGCGGGAGGCACGTCGGCGCCGGGCTGAAGCGTCTTGCGGGCGGAACGCCGACGGCACACGGCCCACGTCACGAACAGCACGATGAGAACGGCAACGCCTACCAACGGCCAGCGCAGCGTGAAATGGGCGAACGGTGAAATCTGCAGCGACTGCATCAGCGCCACCTCTCGATCAGCGAATCCACCCAGTCGCACGCTTGATCGACGGTTGCCGCAGCGGCATGGGAATCCGAAGCAGGGTTGGCGAATTCAGGCGGATACAGCGCGGCTATCGTCTGCCGCAGGGCTTGCGCGCCGTCCCTGCATTGCGTGGGCCATGCGGCGCTGCGCAGGTCTGTGAGCGTGCTGCTGGAAAGATCGCTTCCGGTCTGCGGCGTCGACACATGGCGGGTGACCATGCGCATGGAGGCGTAATCGCGGCTCAGCTTGGCGAGCGCGCGATACGCTTCGTCGTCATCGATGGTGCCGTCGCGGTGGGCTTTGGCGATTGCCGCGACACGGCCATGCCACGACCGGGCGTCGGAATCAATGCTGTGCCTGGGGCCGTCCGCTGGGGCGGATGGCATTGCCGTGGCCTTCTTGGGAAAGAACGTGACGTATATGACCAGTGCCGTGATGGCAAGCAGCAGGAATCCCGCGATGGCGAAAGGCGCGGCAGGGACTTGGGAGACTGGCGTCTCGTCGAACTGATACGACAGGTGCACCACGCCCTGCTGCGCGAAGGCGTGTGCAAGGTCTGGGTGAAAAGTGAGCATGGTCATGCCTTTCATCTCACGCCGCGGGCGATGTCGCGGTTCTTCATCGCCGCCGACAGCATGGTGACGAATTCGCTGAACATCGTTTCGCTTGATGCCGCGCTGATATAGGTGGCGCCGGCACGTTCCAGGGTGTCGTGCAGCGTCGTGTCCATGTAGGCGCGGTGGGTGGAGAGCTCGGATTCATTCGTGCTGGTGCGCAGAAATGCGGGGATGCGCCTGTCGGTGTGGGCGTCGAAAACCCCGCCGGGCGCTTGGCTCACGGAGAAGGGGTTGAGCGCTTTGATGCATACCGCGGTTATCTGGTGCGTGCGGCGCAGCGTCTTGATGGAAGCGGGGTTGACCTGTGACCAGCCCGTTTCGTCCGAGACGATGATGATGAGTGAACGGCGGTCCTTGATGCGCTTGGCGAAACGCAGCAGTTCCTCCATCGAACGCGGTGCTTTGCCGATCCTGCGCGAGACATGCCGCAAAGCTCGGTCGAAATCAACCGGGCGGTTTGCCACGGGAGCCTTGACCACGCCTTGCGAATTCACTGCCGCGACCGCCACGTCATCGCCGCGGCGCATGGAGAGCATCGCGAACATGCGCATCGCGTTGAACGCCACGCGGCATTCGCTTTCCCCAGCGGCCGTGATGCCTGTCATTTCGGATCCGCCGTCAAGCAGCATCCATACGGTGCTCGTGACGGTGCGCTCCTTGTCGATGACGATGGGGCGGCCGCGCCGTGCGGTCGCCTTCCAATCGATGAACCGCGCTTCGTCACCGGGCATGTAGGTGCGTTCGTCCAGGAACTCGTATCCGCTGCCGCGCTGGCCGGAGGGGTGTTCGCCTTCCAATACTCCGAGCGCGCGGCGCACCGTGGGCAGCGACAGGCGCGATCCCAGTGCGTTGATGCGCGCCCGGATCGGATCGTCGTCAAGCCCCAAGGCCGTTTCGACGCCAACAGGCGCACCGGATGCGTCGGTTGCACCTGTTGCGCCTGACATGGCGAACGCATCCGTCGTGTCAGGTTGTGTGGCTGGCGCAATCGCGCCGGTCACATCGGCCTGCGATGCATCGTTCGCCGGCTGCGTGTTGGGCTTTCGCGCGTCGCGCGTGCGTTTGAAGAACATCACGGAACGGGGACCGCCTTGATGACGCGGTCGATGACCTCGTCGCTTGTGATGTCATCCGCCTGTGCCTCGAACGTGAGCAGCACGCGGTGGCGCAGCACGTCCGTGGCGAAATTCTTCACATCCTCGGGAACCACGTAGTCGCGGTGGTTGAGCAGCGCCTGCGCCTGCGCCACGCGAATCAGCGCGATGGAAGCGCGGGGGCTGGCGCCCAACCGCACGATATTGCGCAATCCCTGCACCGGACGCGGACCGCCTCCGCGGGTCGTCGACACAATGTTCACGACGTACTGCATGATGGACGGCGCCACATGCACGCGGCGCACGTTGTCGCGCAGATACGTCAGGTCGCGCAGGCTGATCGTCGTCTCCGGACCTTGTTGGTAATCGGGCTGGTCGGTGCGGCGGCGCGCCAGCATGTCAAGCATCTGGCATTCCTGGTCGGGCGTGGGGTAGGTCATGACGGATTTCATCATGAAACGGTCCATCTGGGCTTCCGGCAGCGCGTATGTGCCTTCCTCATCGATGGGGTTCTGGGTGGCGATGACCATGAACGGCTGGGGCAGCTCGATGCTTTCGCCGCCGATTGTTGTGGCGCCTTCCGCCATGGCCTCCAGCATCGCGGACTGCGTCTTGGCGCTGGAGCGGTTGATTTCGTCGAGCAGCACGATGTTCGCGTGAATCGGGCCGATTTGCGTCGTCATGCGCTGCGTGGCGAAATCGAACACCTGGGTGCCCACGAGGTCGGCGGGCATGAGGTCCGGCGTGCACTGGATGCGGTGGAACGTTCCTGAGACGGATGATGCGAGCAGTCGCGCCGCCGTCGTCTTTGCAAGGCCGGGGACCGATTCGATGAGGATGTGTCCGCCTGCCAAAAGGGTGACGATGAGGGCTTCGCGCAGCTGCTGCTGGCCGACCAGACCATGTGAAAAACAGGTGCGGATGCGCCCGACCAGCTCATTGGAGCGCGCGATGGTGTCAGCATCCAGCACATGGCCGGGCGCGGATGCGCCGGGCGCCACGATCGGCTTGCGCGGGGATGCGCTGGGCATGGCCGGCGTCGGGGGCACGGAAGTCGCGGCGGTCGCGGAGGGCGCTGCGGGTGAGCCAGGCTGCGCGGTGAAAAGATGGGATGGCGCGGTCGGTTGTGCGGTCGGTTGTGCGGTCGGTTGTGCGGTCGGTTGTGCGGTCGGTTGTGCAGCCGGTTGCGAAGCCACGGGTTGCGCTCCTGGCGTGGGGATACCGGACGGGATGCCCGGAGCGGCATTGGGTGCTGTCATGATTCTCCTGTCAAATTGAAACGAAGTTCTTGGAATCGGTCGTGGATTGGCGATGTACGTGTCTCGAACGTCATCATGTCTGGATGACACCAGTCTAGGCGAAAACGTCACCAGCCTAGGCGGAAGGCAGCGACCAGTCGATTGGCTGCGCGCCCATCGATGCCAAAGCGGCGTTCGCTCGTGAGAACGGATGGGATCCGAAGAAGCCATAGCGTGCCGACATGGGACTGGGATGGGGCGATTTGATAATCACGGCGTTCGTGAGCCTCGGTTCCAATGTCTGCGCATTGCGTCCCCATAGTATCGCCACGAGCGGCTGGGGCGATCCATCCGGTCGAGTGCGCGCATTGAGCACGTCGATCGCGGCATCCGTGATGCGCTCCCACCCCTTGTTGTGATGCGAGTTCGGTTTGCCGACTTCCACCGTCAGGCATCTGTTGAGCAGCATGACGCCGCGCTGCGTCCATGGTGTCAGGTCGCCGTTGGCGGGCATGGGCACGTTTTCGTCCTCGACGAGCTCGGCGAAGATGTTTTGCAGGCTGCGCGGCAGCGGATGCACGTCCGGGGCGACCGAGAAGCTCAATCCCACGGGATGGCCCGGGGTGGGGTAGGGGTCCTGACCGACGATGAGCACCTTGATGGAGTCCAGCGGAATCGTGAATGCACGGAATATGGCGGAGGACGCCGGGAGGAACCTCTTGCCCTGTGCCGCTTCGGCACGCAGGAAGTTCCCCATGTTGCGAATCTGAGGCTCCATAGGAGCCATGGCGCGCGCCCATCCGGGTTCCATGAGTTCGTCGAGTGCAGCGAGTTTCATGCACTCCACTGTACGCGACGGCGTGGGCGGTGCGGCGGTTTGGCGCAGTGGCGTTTCTGGGAATACCCATGGGATTCGTGCAATTGGTCGCTATGACTTGTAAACTGACACGTGAGTCACACGTCGGAGGAAAACTATGACTGACAACGAACACAAGTATCCAGCGGATGAGTTCGACAATCCGCCGAGCGGACCCATCGGGATGCATCGCGGCAACCGCAGTCTTGCCGTGCGAATCGTGCCATATCTCGTCACCATCGTGATCGCGGTGCTGCTGGGTGCCCTCGCATGGGCGTTCTTCTCCGGTGCTTTCAACAGCAGGACGAATACCTCCGTGGCGCAGTCGTCGAGCACGGCTGCGGAATCCTCTTCATCGGCTTCTGCCGCGGACACCGCATCCTCGTCGTCGAACGACGCATCTTCCACCGACGCTTCTTCCATGGAATCATCCACGGATGCAACGGCGTCCTCCGAGTCCTCATCCTCCGCTGAGGAATCTCCGTCCGAATCCTCGTCATCCGCTGCGGCCAACACGGCAGCGCAGATCATCGTCTACAACGGAAGCGGCGTGACCGGCGCGGCTGCATCCAACGCGCAGACCTTGAAAAACAATGGTTACACGAACGTGACCGCAACGAATCCGGCCGACTACAATTCGCTGCCGTCCGCCAGCACAGTGTGGTATCGCACGGACGCCGATCTGGCCACCGCCCAGGACGTGGCGGCCAAGCTGGGTGTCAGCCAAGTCGTGCAGGCCGGCAACATCAGCTCCGACGTGGCGGTCGTGCTGCGATAGTCATGCTGCGATTAATCACGGCGGCCATGACCGTCCGGCCGGTCCTTCGGCCTTGAAGTGGCCGGTCAGTGGCATACGTGTGGATTTGCATATGAATCGGGGAGGCGGCATCACTGCGATGCCGCCTCCCCGATTCATATGCTGTTGATGTGCTGTCTGTTGATGTGCTGCGCGCCGTTCCGTGCGCTGCTCAAGCACCGTGTTTAGCACTCATGCATATGGCTGGCTGCACGTGTGATTCGTGCATGCCTCACATGCCGAAGCCGACGTGCCTCGGTTCCTCTTCGCCCACGATTGCATAGCCGATTGCCTTGCCGTTGACGAGCACCGTCTCGCCCTTTTCATCGGTGAACTGCGCAATCGATCCCGCGTCAGTCGCTTCCTTGAGCGTCGCGGCGACGGATTCCGCGCTGTCCTTGGTGGTGAAACGCACGGGGCGTGCGACGTTCTGGATTCCGATTTCTACGTCCATGATGTCTCCTTGTCTGTGGTCAGGCGTGCGGTCTATGGCCGGGCATGCGCTTTGTGAACGGGCATGCAAGCGTGGTGGGCGCTGGTGCGTCCGTAAGGCATGCGCGGTGTGATGCCGGCGTGTTGCCTCACTTTGCAGGCCACGCGCGCCGGCATGAGGCCGTTTTCACCCATTGTAAAGGACGAGGGCCTGCACATGAGGCGTGCAGGCCCGGTGATGCGCTCAGAGCGAAGCGGCAATAACGTGCTCTTGTGAGGAACGCGTGAGGAGCGCACTCTTATGAGAAGCGTGCAAAGAACTGAGCAATGAGCTTTGCAGCTACATCAGCACAATCGGTGCGTTGCATCACTCCTGCGGGGTTATCGCGAAATCCCCAGACGGATCGGTGGATTCCGCGTCGTCTGCCACGATCTTGCCGTGATGCGTGGTCGTGTCAGGTTCGTGGCCGGAGTCGTCGGTCGGCGTTTCAGGGGCTGCCTCAGGGTCCATTTCAGGGGCCGCGTTGGCGGATTCATCGTTCATGTTGAAATGCGGGCGGATGATGCGCGCCGGGTCTTGGGGGCTGTCTTCTTCGAAATACGACGGCTGCTGTGGCAGCATGACCGTCGCGGTGTCTTCGGATTCGCGCACGGCGTGGGACAGATTGCCCGAAACGGTGTCGTCGGACTCCTGTCTGTGCGAGTAGCGCGCGCCATAACGCACGGCGGGATGGAATTCATCGGAAAATTCATCCAAGCCATCGGCATGCATCGCGTCCGAATAAATCTGCGTGGGGGAGGATTCCAATCCCGCCTCTTGGTGCCTTTCGTCCGGTACGGTGATGGGACGCAGGCCGGTGCGCGTATGACGGGGGATGAACGACATGCTCAGCGCCGATTCCGTGATGGTCTGCATCGAATGGGTGTCATCGCCCTGATCGTCTCCGCCGGAAGCGTGGAATCGCTGTGACGCACCGGTCGCGGTGTCAGCGTCTGCGTCTTGCTGCTCACTCACCTGCGAGTCATCATGCGCCCAGGTCGTGTGCGAGGCGTGGGAGAGCCGTTCGAGGTCCAAGCCCACGGTATCGAGCTCCGGCAGGGAGAAATGCTGTACATGCTCGCCGGCGGCGCCGAACGTCTGTGTGCGTGCGTCGTCGCTGGCACGGGGAGCATCCGTAGGGGAGACATCCGCGCGGGAAGTGGCGCGTGTGGCTGGTGAGGTGGCCGATGAGGTGGCAGTGCGTGCGGAATTCGCTTCGGAACGGGCGAAATCCGCGGCGTTGACGGTGTATGGCTGGTCGTTCCGGTCCTCGCCCTCGCCGTGGGGGCGTGCGCTGCCCGCAGGCTGGCGCGCGTCGGTCTTGAGATCGGGGTGAGCGAGCAGGTCACCGACGGTGAGCGTCGTCGGATGCTCGAAACGTCGTGACGAATCGGGATGCGCGTTGTGTTCGGCGACGATGGCGTGCGCCATGCGGTCGAGACGGGCCTTGAGAGTCATGATCTCCACGTTGTCGGCGCGTTCCACGGCGGTGAGGAAGTCACGCACCTGTTCCATCTGCACCCACATGCGGGCGCGCAGCATGATCATGTCATCCATGCGCGATCCCATCACCCGGGCGTAGGCGGCGGTCACCGCTTCGCGGCGCTGCTGGTCAAGATACATGTAGATCCATGCCAGGTCGCGGGCAGGGTCGTTGACCTGCAGGTCCTCCCAATGGATGAGCGCGACCACGTCGTTCTTGTGGAACAATGCGTCGCCGTCCTTGAAACCACCATGCACCACGCGGCAGCGGAAGTTGAACAGTCCCGGTTCCTGAAGAGCGCCCTGCCATGCGCTGAGAATCTGCGGGGGAATCTGCTCGTTGTGGGAGAGACTCTTGACCCATGCGCGCAGCTGGCGTTCGATCTGGTCGGCTGTGAACGAGGGGAATTTCGCCTGACGGAAGAATTGCGGGCTCAGGCGGTGTATGGCGGCGATGGCCGCGCCCAGAGCGCCGCACTGGGCTTCGGTGAGGTCGCTCAGTGGCGTCGCCTCGCCGTCGTAGTGCTTCGTCACCATGACGGCAAGCGCCTGCGGGCTGTCCTTTTTGTTGAGGGTTTTGAAGTACCGTACGTTGTCAAGGTAAAAACGCAGGCCGACGGGCTCCTTTGCCTCACGCATGCGAATGGCGGAGACTGCACGCCTCGACAGCAGGCGCACGGCATCGGCGCCTTGCGCAATCGTGGTGTCGTATTCCTTGCCTGCAGCATCTAGCACGACCACCGTCTGCAGGCCGTCGCGGTCGCCGGCCTCCAGGAACTGCTCAGAATCGCGCACGCCGGAAGGAGAGAAACCGGGGGCAATGGCGGCGGTGAGCGCTGCAGCTTCATAGAGGGTCTTAGTCACAGTTATCCACAATAATACAGATAAAGATTAAATTCAGACGGTGGCTTCCATTCGGGGCGCTGCCCGCTGTGCAGGAAGGAACCTCATGGTTGACGTGAAGCATAGGGATCCCGAATCCCTGCTGGAAGGCCTTGACGAATCCCAGCGACGGGCGGCGGTGTCCACGAGCGGCCCCGTGCGCATCATCGCGGGCGCCGGTGCTGGAAAAACGCGCACGATCACCCGTCGCATCGCCTATGCGTGCGCGCTGGACGTGTGGAATCCCTCCCATGTGCTTGCTGTCACATTCTCCAAGAGGGCGGCGCAGGAGATGCATTCGAGGCTGGATGGCCTGGGTTTCGGGGATGTGAAGGCGCGCACCTTCCACTCGGCGGCGTTGGGGCAGCTGCACATGGTATGGGATACCGTGACCACCGATGCCTTTCCCGAGATTCACCAGCGCTCGCCGAAGGCGCTTGCGGAGGCCGTGCGCATCGTGACGAACCGGACCGACTTGGACGCTGCGGCGGTGCAGGATGTAGAATCCGAGATCGACTGGGCGAAGGTGAGCCTCATCGCCCCTCAGGATTACCCGACCGTGTGCAAGGCGACGGGGCGTGTGCCACCGGCGGGTCTGGAACCGGAGACGTTCGCGGAACTCGCAGGGGAGTATGAGCGCCAGAAGGCGGCGGCGAACCGGATGGATTTCAATGACATCCTGCTGCTGGTGTGCCATATCATCGAACGCTTCCCCCGTCAGGCGCGGCGCATCCGTGGAGGCATCGATTGCATCACGGTCGACGAATACCAGGATGTCTCGCCTTTGCAGCATCGCCTTCTGCGTCTGTGGCTGGGGGACATCAACGAAGTGTGCGTCGTGGGGGACGCAGCCCAGACCATCTATTCGTTCGCTGGGGCGACGAGCTACTATCTGCGTGATTTTGCGCGGGAGTTCGCTCCGGTGCATTCCGACATCGTGCTCAACCGGGATTACCGTTCCACACCGCAGATCGTGCAGTATGCGAATCGTGTGCTTGCCGCGTCGCCGCACCGCGACGAGTATCTGGAACTCACATCGGCCCAGCCGAAGGGGCGGGACATCAGGCCGACGGTGTATGCGGACGACAGCACGGAAGCGCAAGGAATCGCCACGCGCATCGCACGGTTGCAGGCACATGGCGTGCCTTTGGGAGACATTGGTGTGCTGACCCGCACGAATGCGCAGCTCAAGCCCATCGCCACGGCACTCAAGGAGCGTGGAATCGCCAGTTCCGTGCGCAAGGTCGAGTTCACCGACGGAAATGAGAGCGAGACGACGCCTCAGGACGGGGACTGGGCGAGTGCAGGGATGAGCGGCAACGCGCCGTCGGGCAGCAACGCGCCGTCGGATACCATGGCTGCGCCATCGCCGGCAGCGTCCCTGGCGTCGGGGGCGGGAACCATTCTCGCTTCATCGCCGTCTACTCCCACCGCCGTTGCAGCGCAGCGTCGCATGGCCGCCGAGGAACAGGCGTTGGCGCAGTTGACCCAATTGCGTCAGCAGGGAAGCGCTGCAACGATGCCGGTGCGGCAAACGGTGAGCCTTTCCACGATCCACGCGGCGAAGGGCCTCGAATGGAAGTATGTGTTCGTCGCCGGTTGCGCAGACGGGCTCATCCCGTATCATTCGCCCAGTGATGAAAGCGAACGGGAAGAGGAGCGCCGCCTCATGTATGTGGCGGTCACGCGCGCCCAGAAAGAGCTGTTTCCCTCCTATGCGAGCACGGATGCGTCATCTACGGGGTATGCGGCGCATGAACGCATGCTCAGCCCATTCCTGCGCGGCAAGTGATCCGCCTGGTTGGTCCGGTTGATTCCACTCGGCGAAATCGACAAGGCTGACGTTGCTATCAGCTGGCGTCGGCCGGCGGAGCCGGGGGAGTGGGAGGCGTCGGAGGATCGTTGGTGTCATCGGCGCTGTTGTCATCGGTGTCATTCACGTCGTCGAGCAGTTTGGCGAGTTCGGCATCCCAATCAATGGAATGTGCAGGACTCGTCGCCGCATCGTCATTCGATTGCGTGGATGCTGCATCGCCGGCAGTGGCCTCGGAACGGACGGCCGCCGCAGGGGAATCGTCGGCAACCGCGGAGTCATCGCGGGAGGCCGTGCCCTTGTCGGTGCCATCGGTGGCACTGGCCGTGCCCTCGGCGGCGGGAATCTGCGGCAGGCAGTCCGGATGGCGCCAATGCGCGTCACGATCGTCGATTCCCTGTGCGGTGAGCTGCTCCCACACGTGCGCAGCCTGCCGCATCGTGCGCGGATGCACGTGCAATCCCAGCAGCGATTCCAGTGTTTGCTCTGCCGGGCCGCCTTCCACGCGTTCGCGGCGGCGCATCTCGAGCAGCTGATCGAGATGCGGAAGGTGCGCCATGCCGGCGCGCCATACGACGCAATCCACCCAGCCTTCCACCAGCGCCAGCAGGTTCTCGATGGAGCTGAGCACCTCCTGCTGCTCCGGCGTCTGGTCGGCGCCGACACGACTGAGATTGACCGCGCCGGACAGCGCCTCGGGATTCATGGAATCCGCGTCGCGCAACTCGGTCTCCATCAGGTCGGGGTCGATGGAGATGGAACGGGCGTATTTGTAGATGAGCGTTTCAAAACGCGACGGCAGCCATGCGACCGAATTGAAAAGCCGCGCATGGGCTATTTCGATGAGAGCCAGGAACTGCATGACCTCACGGTCATCCAGTTCGAGTTTTTCCGCATAATCCTTCGCGTTCTGCATGATGAGCGCACCCGCCGGATTGGCGGCCATGGGCAAGCCTTGGTCAAAAGACCCATGCACTTCCGATGCCATGTCGCCGGCCACGGACCCCAATTGCAGCGAGAACGACAGGCTCCCCACGAACCGCAGGATGTCGGCGGCATCCATGTCCTGGGGGATGGGCAAGGAGACGGGGCCGGCGAAGACGCCGGAGATCTTGCCGTCAAAATGATCGCCCAAACGTTCGCGCAACACATCCGACAGGGACTGCGACAGCTTGGTGACCACCGGGGTGGCGATCTTCGCCCAGCCGGGAAGCGTCTTGTCGACCCATTGTTCGCGCGACCACACGCCGGTTTCGCCCGGCACGGGGTCAAACGACATCGTGGAATCCAGCCACAGGTTCGCCTCGCTGATGGCGCTGCGCATGTCCTCGGCATCCTTGCCGTTGACCGTGGGCTGGTAGTCCTTGGCGACCTGCACCTTGCCATTGGCGAGCGCCTTGGCGAAATCCACGATGATGGGCCCGTTCTTCAGTGCGGATTGCATGTCCGCCATCGTGTCGAGACCGCTGGTGTTGAGCGCGGAGAACAGGCCGCGCATCTGAGCGGGGTCGGGCAGTCCGTTGGCGGACGACTCCATCAGCTGGCGCTTGATCTCGTCAGGCAGTTGCTGAAACTGCCTCCAAGCCTGCTCGCCCTGAAAAGGGCCGAAGGCTTCGAGCATCCATTGGTGCAAGGCATTCTCGTCCATGCTGCCATCCTGTCCGTGAATTTCCAAAGAATCTTAATGTTGTCTCTTATAGTATGGGAGCATGTCCGAAAAATCGCATGATGTCGATTCGAGTTCGCTCAGGGCGGCAAAAAAAGAAGACCCCTCGTCCACCAGTGACATCGGTGCGGCGGCGGGGAAGACCCCGTCGCCCGCAATTTACCGCAGTCCTTTTGCGTGGCTGCGTGACGCGGCGCATGGTCGCATGGGCGCACGCTACCTGCTGGGCGTGCTGTTTGTGGCGTTGTGCATCGTGGCGCTGTGCATTCCCAGCCCCTATGTGCTGCGGTATCCCGGTGGCACGCTTGACGTGCTGGGCGACGTGACGGACGACGGCTCCACCGCCAAGGTCATCGACATCCAAGGCGCGCAGACATACACGGATTCCGGCAAGCTGCTCATGACGACGGTGCTCGTGGCCGGCGCCGTGAGCCCTGCGCAGAACTGGGAGGCTCTCGCCGCCTATCTCAACAAGGATTCCGTCATCCTGCCCCGTGAGGCGGTGGTGCCCTATGGTACGTCGAGCGACGATTACGAATCCGAATCCACGGACCAGATGACGACCGCGGAGGATTCCGCCTCGACGAACGCCGTGCAGTATGTGCAACAGCACGGTCTCGTCAGCGGATTGTCGGCGGATTCCGTCAAGGTCACCATCACGCCTGGCGATGTGGGCGGTCCGTCGGCGGGTCTCATGTACACGCTCGGCGTCATCGACATGCTCACGCCCCAGCAGGAGACCGGCGGCCTGACGATTGCCGGCACCGGCACCATGGAATCGGACGGCACCGTGGGGGCCATCGGAGGCATACGTCAGAAGATAATCGGAGCCAAACACGACGGAGCCACGTGGTTTCTCGCACCTGCATCCAACTGTGATGAAGTGGTGGGGCACGTGCCCGCCGGCATGCGGGACGTCGCGGTGTCCACGCTTGACGAAGCGTATCAGGCGCTTGTGGCGATCGGCGAAGGTAAGACTGACGGATTGCCGCAATGCACGACGCAGATTTACCAGCAGGCCACGGCATCGCAATCCGCATCCTGACCGTGGCGCGCCCGCAAACTGGACGTCGAACAGTCATGTTACAGGGCGCTTGCTAAGCTGTTTTCCGTGTCTACAACAACGATCACACAAGCACAGGAGTTCGGATTCCATCCCGGAGACATCATTCAGGAATGGCTGTGGGATGACGACGTGGACGAGGGGCTGCGTCGCACGATCGAAGACCTTACCGGCGAGGACCTCGTGGATGAGGACTACGATTCCGCCGTTGACGGCGCCATCATTTGGTGGCGTGACGGCGATGACGAGGATGCGCTTGCGGATACCATCATGGACGCTTCGGAACTCGTGGACGAAGGCGCTCCTTTCTGGATTATCACCCCCAAGCCCGGCAGGGAAGGCAGCACGAACGCCGCGACGTTGCAGTCCGCTGCAAAAACCGCGGGGATGAACGCCGCCACGCCGCTCACGGTCTCTGAAGACTGGAATGGTGTGCGCTTGCGTGCATTCGGCAAAGGCGCGGAGCGCGCCGACCGCATGGAGCGGGCGGAGCGCGACGACATGGACCTGCGCTGACATACAGAACGAATCGGGCCGCTGCGACTGGGATGTCGCAGCGGCCCGATTGTAACGAGCAACGAGCAACGTGTGCGGTATCCTGGCGCGTGCCTGCGTGTGTGGCGCGTGCCAGGACACCGCATGCGGGTGCTGCGCGCGATGTTCCCGCTTGCCGTGATGCTAGACAATCCACTCCTGCCACATGCGAGCGTTGCGATGGTTAATTGAGGGATTTGGGCGCTCCGCGCTTGACGGTACGAGGCGAATGCAGTTCTGGATTGCGGTTCTTGCAGCTATGCGTGAGTGGTGGCTGGCACATTGTGTTGCGGATAGTGATTGGGTTGGGGAGGGCGAGAGGGAACAGGGGATGATGGCAGAATTCGGCTGTGACTGAAACCTTGGGAATCGCAGCAAAAAGCCCCGCAGGCATTGTGCTTGCGGGGTTTTGAAAGCGTGGGCAATGAGGGATTCGAACCCCCGACATCCACCGTGTAAAGGTGGCGCTCTAACCAACTGAGCTAATTGCCCGAACGAACACAGTGTACAGCAATCCACGCCAAAGGTTGGTCACCTTGCCCGTGCTGTGTCGCTGTCATTGCTTTGTGCGGCCCGTCCATGTGCCCAGTCCATGTGCCCCGTCCATGCCCCATCGTTTCGCCGCGCCTTGTTCATGGTGAAACGCTTCACGGATGGGATGGAATGTGGGATTGGGCGGGTGTTGATTGTGATAATTGAGCGGAAATTGGGAAAAATCGCCACCAAGGTCTGAAACATCGCGTAATCTTGATTAAGATTTGTGTACCTCAGGAGGACGCTCGATGCCGAAGACACAAGACCAGACCAAGCAGGACGGTAATCTTTCCATCCCCCGCGTGGGCAAGCGCAAGGAAGGCTATGACCCCGCACAGGTCGATGAGTTTCTGGAGAGGTCTCATCAGCTGTATGACTCCCCGGAGCCGCGGCTGACACAAGAAGAGATACAAAACACGTCGTTTTCCATCGTGAAGAACGGTTATTCCGTGGCTGAGGTCGATGCTGCCCTCACCCGGCTGGAAGGCGCTGTTGTTGACAAGCGCACGCAATGGGACGTGCAGCACTACGGTCGCGTGGCGTGGCGTGCGCGCACCGATACGCTTGCCCGTTCGCTTCACGATCGCGCGGCCCGCCCCCATGGCGAGCGTTTTTCGGATGGCCGTCCCAACAAGCCGTCGTATGACCGCAAGCAGGTTGACCACATGATTGATTGCGTCATTGCGCAGATCGCCGACAAGTTGGGCAAGACGAGCGGCATCGCCGTCGAAGGTGCCGCCGAACCCAAGAAGTGGCGCAAGGATCCTCAGGAGTGGACGCTGTCGGATGTGGCGGACATCATGTTCACCCGTCACACCGGCCACCATGGCTACGACGAACGCCAGGTGGACGCTTATATCAACCGAATGCTGCAGGTGCTGGCACGCATCGAATCCTTCGAACGCATCGAAGGACCAATCTCCAGCACGGACTCCGCCCGCAGCTTCGAAGACGGATACGCTGACGGCGTGCTTGATGGCATGGCTCGCAGCCAGTCGGCCGCCTCGTCCACCGCAACGGACGCTGCCGCTGGCGCGGCTTCGATCGCCGATGTGCAGCAGGCGTTCTCCGCTCTTGTCGCGGCGACCGATCAGGCCGCGGCCTCCCAGAACGCGACCGACGGCCCGGTCTCCCAGGAATTCAACACGTCAAGCATCGCTCCCGTGCATACCGATGGATACCAGCCGGCATCCGGTCAGAACCACGGGTATCCTGCCTATGACCCGGCATCGGTGCCTGCTTCCTTCGCTCCTTCCCGTGGAGGGAATTCCACTGTCGCCAACGCTGCGCCCGTGGCCTCCGAAGATGCACCGACGGTTGCAAGCCCTGACTTGGCGCGCCGCATCAATGAGCTGACGCACGACAATGCTTCAGATACGCAATCCGTGGTGGATGCCGGCGCTGGCATGCCGCAGGCGTTCGCCCCCAGGGGATACGTGCCTCGCGGCGGGAACCACGCGGGCGCTGCACCTTCCGCGGGCGCTGCACCGCAATCATTCACACCGCAGTCTGCCGCTGCCCAGCATGATTCCGCCTCATCCGTGTCACCGGAGCAGCCAGCCGCGTCAGCCCCCATCTCGTTCGCTGATGCGAAGCATGCTTCCGAGCGTGGCAACAGTTCGCTTGCCTCGCTGGTGTCTGACACGTTGTCGTCGGATACGATTCAGCCGCATTCCGCAGGAATCTCCGTGCCTACCGGTGTCGCCGCAGGTGCGCCTTCTGTCGCCCCGCTCATTCCCCAAAACGTTCAGCAGCCGCAGCCGCAGGCTGTCAGTGATGACACCCCCGTGTCGGGCATCATCCCCACGGCGGCGCCCGCTGCCCATGCGGCACCGAACGCACCGGCATCGACGGCTTCCGCGATGTTCGACGCCGATGGCTTCCCCCTTGCGGAAACCGGCGATCTGACCGGTCCGATTCCCCCGCTGAACGGCAATCGGCAATCGTAGCGGAGCCAACGGCTCGCAAGCCTGAGCCGAGCCGTGAACGCCTCGGTGCCGAGACGAGAGGAATACCAATCTCACACATCCACACGCTCATGCAGCGCAAGCGGAATGGAGGTCTGCTGCTTTCATGCGAAGCGTAATCCTGTTGGGATCCACCGGATCCATCGGAACGCAGGGGCTTGACGTCATCGGACGTCATCCTCAGGATTTTACAGTCATGGCATTGGCTGCCGGGGGAGCCCACCCCCGGTTGCTTGCCCAACAGGTGGCACGCTTCCATGTGCGGCGTGTGGCGGTGAGTGACCCCAAGGCCGTCGCTTCCGTACGTGACGCATTGGCGGCGGAAGGCGTGCCGGCTTCGGACGTGCAGGTCGATGCCGGCGCCCAGGCGGTCGTGGATGTGGCTGGAAGCGGCGCCGACGTCGTGCTCAACGGCATCACCGGTTCCGTCGGTCTTGCCCCGTCCATCGCGGCGTTGCAAGCGGGGAGCCAACTCGCATTGGCGAACAAGGAATCCGTGGTCGCTGGCGGTCACCTGCTGTTTGACGCACAGGTGCGCGCCCACCAGATCAATCCGGTGGATTCCGAACATTCCGCAATCTGGCAGTGCCTGCGGGCGGGAACGCATGATGAGGTCTCCAAGCTGGTCGTCACGGCGTCCGGCGGTCCTTTCCGAGGCTGGACGCGCGAACAGATGACATCCATCACTCCGCAACAGGCGCTGAACCATCCCACATGGCACATGGGACCGGTCGTCACCATCAATTCCTCCACGTTGATGAACAAGGGACTTGAGGTCATCGAGGCCAGCAGGCTGTTTGGCATTGAACAGTCGCGCATCGCCGTCACCGTGCACCCCCAGTCCATCGTGCATTCGATGGTGGAATTCCGCGATGGCGCCACGATTGCCCAGTGCTCGCCGCCTGACATGCGTCTGCCCATCGCGCTGGGACTTTCGGCTCCCGACCGAATGCCGGACGTCGCGGCGGCCTGTGACTGGACCCAGGCGGCGACCTGGACGTTCGAACCGCTGGATGATGAGGCATTCCCCTCCGTTGCGTTCGCCCGCCGATGCTTGGATTCATCCGAACGCCACACCGCTGCCTTGAACGCCGCGAACGAGCAGGCTGTGCACGCCTTCTTGGATCGACGCCTGCCGTATCTGGGCATTTTCGACGTGGTGCGTGGTGTGCTCGATGATATGGATGCCAAGCTGTCCGGCGCGGCAAGCAAGACGTTTGAATCCGTCGATGACATGCTTGATTGCGAGCATGAGGCGCGTCGCTTGGCGGATGAACGCATCGCATCATGCCGTGCTGCTGCATGAATCGTAGAGAATATCGCAGGGAATTCTCCATCCCGGCGAATCACCAATAATCCACACAGAAGGGCTTATTCACCATGGCAGGAACTGAGGGAAAGACCAGCGCAGAGGACGGCGTGGGATTTCGCAAGACCGGTACGCCGGATTACGCCGAATCGCCTCTTCACCCGCGCCGCACATCACGGCGCATCATGGTGGGGCCGGTGCCCGTGGGCGGGGGAGCGCCGATATCCGTCCAATCCATGACGAATACGCCCACCGTGGATGTGAACGCCACACTGCGTCAAATCGGCGAGCTCGCCCAAGCCGGCTGCGATATCGTGCGAGTGGCGGTTCCCAGCCAGGATGACGCCGACGCCTTGCCCGAACTGGTGCGTCGCTCGCCTCTGCCGGTTATCGCCGACATCCACTTCCAAAGCAAATACGTGTTCCAGGCCATCGATGCCGGGTGCGCCGCGGTGCGCGTGAACCCGGGCAACATCCGCAAGTTCGACGAGGTCGGTCCCTCCATCTGCAAGGCCGCCACCGACGCTGGCATCAGCCTGCGCATCGGCGTGAACGCCGGTTCGCTCGACAAGGACATGTACGCCAAATACGGCGGCCCCACCCCGGAGGCGCTCGTCGCGTCGGCGCTCAAGGAAGCGCACATGTTCGAGGACGTGGGATTCCATGATTTCAAGATCTCCGTCAAACACCACGATCCAGTCACGACGGTGCAGACCTACCGGCTGCTGGCCTCGAAAGGCGACTGGCCGTTGCATCTGGGCGTCACGGAAGCCGGACCGGCCTGGCAGGGCACCATCAAGTCATGCCTCGCGTTCGGCGCGTTGCTTGCCGAAGGCATCGGCGACACGATTCGCGTGTCCCTTTCCGCGCCTCCGGTCGAGGAAGTCAAGGTCGGATGCAAGATCTTGGAATACCTAGGACTGCGCAAGCGTCACTTCGACATCATCTCATGCCCCAGCTGCGGCCGGTCCCAAGTGGATGTGATTGCGTTGGCGCAAGCAGTGACCGAAGGTCTCAAGGGCATCACCGCTCCGATTCGCGTTGCGGTGATGGGCTGCATCGTCAATGGTCCGGGCGAAGCACGCGAAGCTGACCTCGGCGTGGCATCCGGCAATGGCAAGGGGCAGATTTTCATCAAGGGCAAGGTCATCAAAACCGTGCCTGAAGACCAGATAGTCGAAACGCTGCTGGAGGAGGCTCAGCGCATCGCCGCCCAGATGCAGTCCGATGGCGATGACGCGGCACAACCCGCTGCCGCGACCGGCCCCGTGGTGATTCCGATCACGGCAGCGCACCAAGGCTGAGTGGCCAGGCGGGGAAGAAAGGTTTGGGCGATTGGGGAAACCATGTCGGCCCAAACCTTCCCGCGTCCATGTCGGTGCCGTAAACTGAGGAACTGTGTCAGATGAACAGTTCGAAACGCCCGTGACGCCGGTCCACGAAAGCACACCACCGCATGGTCGCGCAACCTCGCACGACGGTGATTCGCGCCCGGTCATGCCTGCGAAACCATGGAGCTTGTGGCAGCGTTTCGCCGTCACATGCATCGTGTTCGTGCTGCTGATGGGAATGTTCATCGGATTGTCGAACATCACATCGATCGATACCGATCTGGGGCCGCTCGACCAATCCATCAGCACGGTGAGCAACGATACGGCGGTGTCGTTCGATTCCGCCGGCACCACACTGCCAGCGACCGGCACGTATGAGGTCGAGACGATCAGCGATTACATCGACCTCGTGCAGCCAGCCACCGGGGCCGTGCAACATGCACACATCCTCGTGCGCATGCCCAAGGGCGTGGCGGAAAGCGGCAGCACCGCCACCGCGCAGCCAGCGGAAGGTGTGTCATCCGTACCATCGCTGCCCAGCAAGCTTCCTGCCGCGGTCTATATGCATGGCGCAGGCTACGGCACGGCTGACAATTCCTTCGGCGATGTCGCCACAGACCTGGCATCCGCCGGTTTCGTCACGCTCACCGTTGACAAGCCGGTGTGGGGCACGAATGACATGACACGCGACTACCCGGGGTCCGCCCATGCCTACGACCAATGCGTGCAATACCTGCGTGACCTAACCTATGTGGATTCCTCGCAGGTCGGCATTTATGCAACCAGCGAAAGCTGCTGGATCGCGCCCTACGTCATTCGCGAAGACGGCAATATCGCCTTCCAGGTGCTGCTCAGCCCTCTTGTCTTCAACCCGCGCAACGCATTGGGATTCTTCGTCACCCAGGATTTCGCCATCGTCGGCGCCAATCCAGGGTATCAGCGCATCGTGGAGAGGGTATTTTCCGCCGACATCATGATGTTCGGCTTGAGCAACGTCGATTTCAACGCCTTGCTGCCGCAGTCGTATTCCATCCCCACCTTCGTCGCGTACGGGTCGAAGGACGTCATGACGCCGCAAGTGCAGGGAGTGACCACCATCCTGTCGATGGCGCATGCCAGCGGCAACTGGGATGTCACGATCCGCAACTATCCCATCGGCAACCATGTGCTGCGCCTTGGCGATGAAGCCGAGGAAGGCACCGTGCTCGTGGACCATTATGAAAATGATTTCGTCGATTGGGCAGTGGGCACCACCCGTGGCCTCAAGCAATCGACGCCGCGCGTCGCCGGTGCCACGATCCGCCAGTCCATCGCGGTGCCCACCGAACTCACCGCGCATCGCGGCGCGACGATCTATGGCGTGACCATCCATGCGCTGCAGATCATTGCATTGCTCGTGCTCATCGTGTGCCTGATCATCGCCGCCATCAAGCATGTCGTCAACCGCCGCAGCGGCAAGGGCAAGGCGCTGGGGTATTCGCGGAATTTCAGGCGGCTGCTGCTCGCAAGCTTCGTGTGCACGTTTGGCTCGTTGCTGCTGTTCTTCGCTGCCATGGGCCAGAACGTCTACCGTCTTGTCAAGCTGGTGTGGGGGTCGGCTCCCACCGCTCCCGGCATGATCTGGTGGAGCTGGTATGCGATCCAGGTTGTCTGCGCGATCATCGTGTTCGTGTGGGCCCGCGTGTTCACCAGCGGTCTTGAAGTGTTGCGTTTGCATGGCATCCTGCGGCGTCCCGGCACCCCGCGCCGTCCCAAGGCTCCCGAGGTCCATGATGAGACTCCGTTCGCGTTGACGACATTGGGGCGAGTGACGGCAGTGACATGCATGGTGGAGATTCTGCTCATCCTGCTGGTGCTGGCGTTCTGGGGACTGTTCCTGTATTGATGCAAGATTGCGGGATGGTTGGTATCTCGAACCTCTCCGTATCTCGAACGCTCGGCGGATGAGTATACTGGTTCAGTAGTGTGTTTGACACAGGTGCTGTTGCCTTGTCAGACATTGACAGAACGGAGAAAACCAATCGTATGCAGTGCAGCAGGATGCACTTCGGCGCGGTTGGAGGGAGGGATACATGAACCCCATTTCTAGGGCGTTGCATCGCAGGATGAAGGGCCAGTCTGGCTTCACCATGACCGAGTTGTTGGTCGTCATTGTCATTGCCGGCATTCTTGCGGCAATCGCCATACCGGTGTGGCGCGGGCAGCAGCGCAAAAGCTATATGAACGACAATCGCGTGGCGGTTGCGAACGCTCGCCTTGCCATCCAGAACTTCATCTCCAAGAACGATGACACGACGTACGGATTGACGATGCCGGACGTCGGCAAGTGCTATTGGCCCAAAGGCAGCGCCACCGACCCCACCAGCTGCAAGATCGGCAATTCCAAGATTTCCATCCCCCGTGGCGTGAAGCTTGACATCCAGCCGAAGAACCAGACCGGCACGAATGTCGAAAACTGGTCGAACGTCATTCACTTCGAGGTATACAACGATTACCTCGGCAAGCAATGCCATTACGAGTATGCGGATTCCTCCGTGGAAACATGCTGAGGAATCATTGCGAGAGTAGTCGAGGTGAGTGACCATCGGAGTGACTGACCATTGAGGTGACTGACGATTCGCCGGTCGGTGTGCATGCGACGCAGAAGCGCGCTGTAAGCCGACCGGCGAATTCTGTTTCGGCGCGTCCGATGCGGTGTACAGTGAAGAGGCTTGCACATGCATTCCAAACGTTGATGCATGCGGCGTTCTCGCATACGGCGTTCACGGAAGGGGAGCGATGCCGGTCTACCATGACGAAGGCGTGATTCTGCGTACCCAGGACCTGGGGGAGGCAGATCGCATCGTGACCATACTCACGGCATCCCATGGCAAAGTGCGCGCGGTGGCGCGTGGCGTGCGACGCGAGAAGTCACGCTTCGGCGCTCGGCTTGAACCGTTCATGCGCTCCGACCTGCTCATCGCCACTGGACGCTCCCTCGACGTCGTGTCGCAGGCTGCGGTCATGGTGCCTTATGCCCGCGCCATTTGCGTCGATTACAACTCATATCTCGCCGCCAGCGCAATCGCCCAGACAGCGGACAAACTGCACGCCGACCCCCAGCACAACACCGCATGGCGTGCGGTGACCCCGACTTCGAGCAGGCCGGACGGCCAATACCGACTGCTCGTTGGTGCCTTGGGTGCGTTGGCAAGCCGGCTCCACACACCGCTCACAATCGCATATTCCTACGTGTTGCGCGCGATGGCCCAGGCAGGGTGGCTCCCGCGCCTCGGCTCATGCGTCGTATGTGGGACAGCCGACTGCACGTATTTCTCGGTGCAGGGCGGTGGAACGATGTGCGCAGTCCACCAGTTGCCTGGCTCCCACAGCGTGTCGGCAGACAGCGTGAAACAACTGCAGGCGTTGCTCGAGGGAGACTGGGAATCCTTGGATTCTGCACAGGCGCTGGATGATTCCGTCGGCGCCATCATCGAGGAATGGAGCGAATACTATGTTGAGCGTCCCATTCGTTCACTCCGGCTGTTACATTCGATGATATGAGTTTTGAAAACGTGGATTACAAGTCGCTCAACATTCCCGCGGCTCCGTTTTCCGATCCGTCCATCATCCCGTCGTTCCCCAAGGGCAAGGTGCCTCGTCACGTGGGCCTCATCATGGACGGCAACGGCAGGTGGGCGCAGCAGCGTGGCCTCGTGCGCACCGATGGGCACCAGGCAGCCGAACCAGTGGTGTGCGATGTGATCGCCGGGGCCATCGAGGCAGGCGTGCGTTACCTGAGCCTGTACACTTTCAGCACGGAGAACTGGAAGCGCTCGCCGTCGGAAGTGCGGTTCCTCATGGGATTCTCACGCGACATCATCCGCAGGCGTGTGGCACAGCTCGACGGCTGGGGTGTGCGCATCCGTTGGTCCGGACGCCGTCCCCGCTTGTGGAAGTCGGTTATCGATGAGCTGGAGATCGCTGAGGAACGCACGAAGCACAACACGACGATCGACGTGGTGTTTTGCATCAACTATGGCGGACGTGCGGAAATTGCCGATGCTGCCGCTGAAATCGCGCGTCAGGTACGCGATGGCAAAATCGAAGGCGACCGTGTGACCGAGAAGATGTTCGCGCAGCATCTGTACAACCCGGACATTCCCGATTGCGATCTGGTGATCCGCACATCCGGCGAGCAGCGCACCAGCAACTTCCTGGCATGGGAGGCGGCGTACGCCGAACTTGATTTCGCGCCCGAATTGTTCCCCGATTATGGTCGTCAGGCGTTCTGGCGCTCCATCGAACACTATGTGAACCGTGACCGTCGCTTCGGAGGCATAAAGAAGGCGTAAAACGTTGTGGCCGCGGTGCTATTTGACCGCGGCCAGATTATTAACCGCGGCGTTCAGGTCACGCCGCGGTTTGTTGTGCACCGTTTCACAGTGTATTTTCGTCGTGCGCCGCGTCATCTTGCTGGGCGAGGATGGAATCGACGAGCTTGACCTTCGCATGCATCTGGTCGCGGAACGTGGGGCGGATGTCAAGCGACAGATGCACGCCCGTGCGGTATCCCTGCCCGGCAAGCTTCATCGTGGCATCGCGAATCACGCGCAGCACATCGTCAAGGTCGCCTTCGATTTCCGTTGCCATCGAATGGGTCTCGTTCGTCAATCCGGATTCGCGAATCACCTCGACCGCTTGGCTTACGTATTGCGACAGTTCTTCGCCCACGCCATTGGGGTAAATCGCCACCGATGCGAGCGTATTGACATACGTGGGATCGGTGGGCGACTTCGGAGCGCGCTTGCCGCTGTTGTCGTCAATGGTGCCATTGCCGTGCGTAGATGCGGATGTCATAGGATTCCTTTCTTTGGTTATTGCGCCTTGAGGCATCGGGATGCCCCAAGGCGTGACGAAAACGACGCAGGTCAGTCTTCCACGGCGATCAGGCCATCGGCGATGTGCTGCGGCGTTGTGTTCCACAGAGCATCGAGGAATTCGACCTGGAAGCTGCCCGGACCTTTCGCACGAGCGTCGGCGGCGGAACCAGCCACGTTATACAGCGCGCTGGCACCAAGGGCAGCGGTGAGAGGATCGCTCACCGCCAGATACGTGCCGACGACGCCGCCCAGCGAGCAGCCCGCACCGGTGATTTTCGTCATGTATGCGCTGCCGCCCGCCAGACGGAACACACGCTCGCCGTCGGTCACCAAATCAACCTCACCGGAAACCGCAACCGCGCCGCCAATGAATCGTGCGAGCCTGATGGCGGCATCACGCGCCGCATCCACGCCATCCACGGATTCCACGCCTTGCGGGCGGTTCGCGGACGCATCAGTGGCATCCGAATCATTGGAGTCAAGGCCCCACATGCGCGTCAGCGTGATGATTTCGGACGCATTTCCTCGCACCACCGTCGGAGGGTTGTCGCGGAACGCCATGAGGATTGCACTGCGCGTCTCTCCGATGCCTGCAGCCACGGGGTCAAGCACCCACGGGTGCCCCAGTTTGCGGAAGCCTTCGGCGATCTGGGGGAACGCCTCGCGGTAATACGGCTGCAACGTGCCAACGTTGATGTAGGAGGCATGGCACAGTTGCGCGGTTGCGAGCACATCGTCGGGCAGATAGCTCATTGCGGCGGTGCCGCCTGCCGCCAGCTGGGCGTTTGCCACGAAGTTCACCGTGACGAAATTCGTCACCGATTGGGCGAGGGGAGTGGTGTCGCGCACTGATTGGGCGGCTGCGTGGATTTTCTCACGCACCGGGTCAGTTGCTGCAAGCCAGTGTGTGCCAGCCGGTGCGTTGGGCTGCGCAGCGGCACATGGGGAGGAATCACGTTGTTGAGAAGCCATGGGGGTCCTTTCCGTATCGCGGCGATGGCGGGGAACGACCGCGTCGTGTTCGAATATACGCCGCGGTGTGGAACCGGGCGCAGGAGAGATAGCGTACAGATAGCTCAGATAGGACTCAGGGCAGCTCAGGAATAACACAGGCACAGTGCAGAACTGGTGCAGAAATAGCGCAGAAATAGCGCAGAAATAGCGTGAGGGCGGAACCTCATGGTCCCGCCCTCGCCTTCTGAAGAACTCATGGCGCCTTCAGAATTGCGCCGTCATAAAGGCGGCACGTCGTCGGTCTCTCAGGCGATGCCGCGCTGGCATAGCGCCTCGAATTCCTCGCGCACCTGGCACTTCTTCACAGCGTCCTGCTGATTCACGATGCCCTTCGTCACCAAACGCGCCAGATCCTGGTCGAGCGTATGCATGCCGATTTCTCCACCGGCCTGCAGCTGGGTGCGAATCTGATGCGTCTTTGCACCACGAATCAATGCGGCGATTGCCGGCGTGGAATACATGACTTCCGTTGCCGGGGCGCGTCCCTTGCCCGAAGCCCTGGGCAGCAGCGTCTGCACGATCACCGCCTGCAGCGTGGAGGCGACCTGGATTCGAATCTGCTGCTGCTGGTTCTCGGGATACACGTCGATCAGACGATCCACGGTGGACGCGGCGTCCTGCGTGTGCAGCGTGGCGAACACCAAATGGCCGGTTTCCACGGCTGTCAATGCCGTCGAGATGGTCTCCAGGTCTCGCAACTCACCGACCATGATGATATCGGGGTCTTCACGAAGAGCGTGCTTGAGTGCCTCAGCGAAGCTCTTCGTATCGGTGCCGATCTCACGCTGGTTCACGATGCACTGCTTGTGCTGGTGCACGAACTCGATAGGATCCTCAATCGTGATGATGTGGTCGTGACGTTCGGCATTGGCCTTGTCGACGATGGCGGCAAGCGTCGTGGACTTGCCGGAACCGGTAGGACCGCAGACCAGCACAAGGCCACGCGGCAGCAGCGCCAGATCGGCGATGCGCGGATCGAGGCCCAACTGCTGGGCGTTCTTGATCTCGAGCGGAATCGTTCGCAATGCCAAGCCAACGCCGAGCCTATCGCGGAAGATATTGACACGGAAGCGTTCAAGCTGGCCAATGGCGAACGACAGATCGAGTTCGAGGTCCTTCTCGAAACGCTCCCGGTCTTCCTCCGTCGTCATGATCTTGACGACGTCCCATGTCTTGTTGCCATCCCAGACGGACAGATCCGTCAGCGGCGTCAATCTGCCATCCACGCGGAGCGTGGGGTGGGCTCCGACGACCAGATGCATATCGGAAGCATTCCTCAGCGTCAACTGCTTGAGCGCTTCGACGAACTCCGGATCTGCATCCGGATACTGCACGTCCATTTGTTTGACGACCGCGTCTGCAAGCGCGATGCGCTTTTCATTGGCCTTGGACTTCTCATCATCCTGATGCTCGGGCACCACGAAATGATCGGGTTTGACATACAGTCCCGGGATGCCATCGAGGCTGCGCAGATCGCCGTTTTGTTGCTGTTGCGGCTGAGCCTGCTGTTGCATTTGCTGGGGTCGTGTCTGCTGGTAGCTTTGCTGCCTCATGCGCTGTAGCTCCTGCAGCTGTTGGGGCGACAGCTGCTGCGTCTGCGCATTCTGATAATCCTGCGGGGGTTGTTGTGCATAGCCGTTCTGGTAGCCCTGCTGTGCATAGCCTTGCTGCTGACCATAGCCTGCCTGCTGTCCGTAGGCTTGCTGCTGTGCATAACCGCCCCGTTGAGGCTGGCCCTGATAGGCCTGCTGGTATCCCTGGTATCCGCCTTGTTGAGCCTGCTGGTATTGCTGGTTTTGAGCGGGGACTGCATTGAAGTCATTATTGGAGGAGTTATCGCGGTTTCGCGATTCGAACGGATTGAACATGGTGGATGAATTGTCCTTCTCTTGAGGACCCTTGTGTGGGGTTGATGTCGTGTTGTGGGACTGATCGGCACGGGATGCGTCTGCCGATGGTTGATTGACGGGGGATTGAGCCGGGGCCTGAGCCTGATTCGGAGCCTGGGGCCGATCGTGCTGCGGTTTCTGGTTTTGTTGCGGTGCAGCGGCTTGCGGTGCAGCGGCTTGCTGCGCATTGTGCGGTGCGGCATCATTGCGCGCAGCTGCCTGCAGCGTGCTTTGCTGCATCTGGCGGCGCGCCTCCTTGGCGTTGGCCAGTGCTTGAGCAAAGTTCGATGCCTCGAGGGCAGCGGCGTCCTGTGCGCGTGGCGCTCCCAACGGCGACTGGGGGCGGGCAGGCTGTTGGCCTGCACCCTGTACCGCCGCTTGTGCGGCCTCCTCGTTGCGAGCCCGGGTGGCCCTGAGGCGTTCCGCCTTTGCACGCGCCGCCTTGATGGCTTCCGACTCTTCGGAAGAGCTTGGTGCGGCGGTGGTTTGCGTGGCTGGTTGCGCAGGGGTGTGCGGTGCGTTGCCACGTTGCCGTGCAGCGCTTTGCGTCGTTGCGGCATTGCTGGATGTGGCTGCCTGCTGCTGGGATGCGGCCCCGCCCGTGCCCTGTGTGGTGGATGCAGCGGTTTGTGCAGATGCTGCCGTCTGCGCAGATTCAGGGGCTGCCTGCTGTGCGAGCGCGGCACGCTGTGCCTGTCGGCGCATCTGCGCCCGACGCACACGCTCTTCGGACTCCTTCTGTTGCTGCAGCATCAGTTCATCGGCCTTGCGGCGGCGTTCGGCATCGGCGGCACGCTGAGCCGCCACATCGGCGTCGTTTTGGTTCATCATGGAACGCGCCTGACGGCGAAGCTGCTGGATGTCGATCGGAGCCGGGGTACGGGTTTGCGATGCCGCTGGCTGCGGCGCCTGCTCAGTGTGGTCATTGAGGCGAGCGGCGGCATGGGCGGACTCCAAGGCGGCAAGCATGCTGTCTTCCTCGGAGGCGTCTTCTTTCTTCGCTGCATCCTTGCGTTGTGATGCACCCTTTTGTTGCGATGCACTGCTTTCTTGTGAAGCCCGTGCAGCTGTGTTGCCGCCATCGTTGGCGGTAGGCTGTTTCGTTCCTTCGCGTATGGCTGATTGCCCGGAGGTACCTTGTGGACGGTTTGCTGCGGTGCCATTGGCATCCGTGCCGGCTGTTTGCTGCGGGGGCAATGGATGCGCGAAAGGATTGCGAGCGGCGTTCTCACGGGCGAATTCGCGTGCCTGCTGCGCCGTTGTCGGACGCATGGGTGCGTGGTCGTCGCGCGTGGAAGCCGCCGCATTGGCCTGATTCTGATGTGCCAGCCGTTGTGCTGTCAAATCAGGCGGTGCGGAATTGCCTTGTGCGCCGTTGGGACGATTGGATGTATTCCCCGCAGGGGACATATGGCCCAACGCCCTGGCTATCGCCGCTTCAGCTCGGGCATTTGCCGCGTCATCGGCGCTCTGCTCGGCTTGCAATGCGGATTGCGCGTCAACGGATCCCTTCGCGGTGCCGCCATTGGTGCCGCCATCCGTGGCGTTGTTGTGCTGGTTGCCGTCTGCGGCATTTCTCAGCTGTGAATCGCCTTCGGCATTGAACGGCGCCTCCGTGTCGAGAATGTCGAAGAATCCCATGTCCATGGACCCTTGTGAGCCGTCGTCGCCGGACATCTCGCTCGGCATGGTCACGCCCTTGAGGGTCGACAGGTCGTCATTATCCGAGTCGGCGGGGTCGCTGCCACGTGGTTGCTGATCATTCGTCATTGCTGCACCTCTGACTCTCTTTCCCTTTGGTTGTGGTCCCGCAACGCCCCAAACAAACACGCATGATGCTGTTCGATACATCACAGGAGATTTTTCTCTCGGTTGCAGGCTCGCTACGGTGCGTGTGGGCTGCGCTGCTTCGACACTGCTAACATCGGCAAGCCGTTGCAAACCTCTGAAGCCGATTCTAACCCAAGTTCCCAGCGTCTGCGTCCGTTGCGTGTTGGGTGGATATTGTGGCAACTGTGCTGTTTTCCATCTCGGTCCAAGCTGTTCCGCACCAGCACAATGGGCGAAGCAGCTTGGACCTCGCACAAGCAAACACAAACGCTGAAATGTTCGATTGTGGTAAGACAAGTGGCGGTATCTCACACTGTCACTCGCACAACCTCCTCGATTGACGTGATGCCTTGCTTCACCTTGTCCCAGCCGTCGGCGCGCAGGCTGGTCATGCCTTCCTTTTCGGCTTGCTGCTGGATTTCGAGAGCGGTGCTGCCTGTGGCGATCATCGATTCCATGGTGTCGCTCACGCCCATGACCTGCTGCACGGCGACACGTCCGTGATAGCCGGTGTTCGAGCATTCCTTGCAACCGCCCGGGCGGAACACCGTGGGCAGTTCGTCGCCTTCCTTCCACGGCACTTCCATCAGACGCAGTTCCTGCGGTGTCGCCTTGTCTTCCTTCTTGCAATACGGGCACAGACGGCGGGCAAGTCGCTGCGCCATCACGGCGCACAGCGATGCCGAGATGAGGAACGGCTCCACGCCCATCTCCACCAGACGGGACACGGCGCTCGGCGCATCGTTGGTGTGGAGGGTGGAGAGCACCAAGTGGCCGGTCAATGCTGCCTCGGTTGCGATCTTCGCAGTCTCGGCATCACGAATCTCGCCGATGAGCACCACATCAGGGTCGGCACGCAGGATGGACCTCAAGGCGGCGGCGAATGTCATGCCGGCCTTTTTGTTGACCTGCACCTGGTTGATGCCCTTCATGCGGAACTCGACAGGGTCTTCGACGGTGATCACGTTGATTTCGGGGCGCGCCACATTGCCCAGCGTGGCGTACAGCGTCGTCGACTTACCCGAACCGGTAGGACCAGTGACGAGCACCATGCCATACGGACGGGAGTAGGCGTTCTTGAACACCGTGTAATTGCGTTCCGAGAAATTCAGATCCTCGACCTTGAGGTTGCCGGCGGGGGTGGAGAGAATACGCATGACGATTTTCTCGCCCCACACGGTGGGCAGCGCGGCGACACGAAGATCGATGTTCTTGCCGTTGTGACGCACGGTGATACGGCCATCCTGAGGCTTGCGGTGCTCACCGATATCCATGTCCGAAAGCACCTTGATGCGGCTGATGACGCCTTGGGTCATTTCGCGCGGGGCTTTCTGGAACACGTGGAGCACGCCATCGATGCGGAACCTTACCTGCAGGCCGTCCTCCTGAGGCTCGATGTGGATATCGGAGCAGTGGTCGTCGATGGCCTGGTTGATGATCAGCGACACGAAGCGTGCCACGGGGCTTGACGCTTCAGCGTCTTCCTGGCTGTCATCGAGCTGGACCTCACGGCGGGTGTTGGCGACGATCTCCTCCGAGATTTCCTTCAGCTCGTCATTGGCGCGCAGGTAGCGATTGATGGACTGGTCCACCTTGCTTGCGGCGGCGACCATGGGCAGCACGGTCATGCCAGTTGCCGCGGAGATGTCGTCGATGGCCGAGAAGTTCGTCGGATCGGACGTGGCGACCGCGAGCTGTCCCTTGATGATGTCGATGGGCAGCATGTGGTTCTTGCGGCACAGTTCGCCGGGCACGATGTTGACAACCGTCTTGTCGATCTGGTATTCGTCCAGGTCGACGTACGGCAGGCTCATGCTGCGTGCGAGCTGTTGCGCTTGCCGGGCTTCCTTCTCGTCGGCGCTGAGAAGCTTCGCCTGCTGGGCTTCTGCACGTTCGGCGGCGGAATCGTCGGATTGGCGCGGCTGGTTGTTCTGACCATTCTGACCATTCGGAGCAGAGGCGTTGTGCCCGGTGGGCTGCCCAGCGGCCTGGCCGTTGGATTGGCCGGACTTGTCGCCAGATGGGGCGGGGGAACCGGGGTTTGCGCCGCTGGCGCCTTGGCGCGTTCCCGGGCGCATGGCCGGCGGCATGCTTTCACGACGTGCGTTGGCGATTGCGGAGGCGGCGCGTGCCAATGCATCATCCGGGGAGGATCCATTGGGCAGTGCATGGCGAGGTCGTGTGGCATCCGATGGGTTCATGCCACCGTTGGTTGGGGTCACATAGGGGTTCCCGTATTGATCAGTACCATATTGCTGGCCTTGTGGTTTTGCTGAGAAGTTCGAGTATCCCTGCTGGAACTGCCCTGATTGCGTATTGTCCCATTGGCCTGAACCGTTGTTCGATGATTGCTGTGCCAGTGGTTGGCCGTCACTTTGCTGGCCTGAGCCATCGTCGGCGAATCTCCTGAGGAACGGAAACCGTTCTGTAGGTGATGCGTCTGCCATCTTTCCCTCCCGTCGAGTATGCATCGTTGCAGCCGTGCGCCTTGCGGTCATCGCAACTAACCCTGTGCAAAACCCACGCCCACGTGGACGCATCCAAGCACGGCTTGCGCCGACGCATGTCTTACGCAGCAAGTGTACCGCACGAGCAGGTGTTCCCGTTACTCCTATTTGTTACCTTGTGCATGGCGCAACTGTGCGCCCCTGTGCCGCATGCGCGACATGGATGACGGTGGTGAAATGGCGGCTGGTGACGCCCCGCGATTTCTTCGTGGGTTCGTGGGCGCTACAGGAGCGGGCGGATGGGATGGATTGGAGGGGTGTTCGATGTAATTCGTTCGAGACACGGGACATTGGGTAGAGGCATGTATAATGTGACCTATTGAAAGGGATGGCGAAGTTCAGCCCTGACACCGCACTGGCGTATCGCCGTGCTCGGAACGTTCCGAGTGTGCAGGAAACGCCAATCCAGCAGGCGTCGTGGGTAGAAGGGCGCCGCGGCTTTCACGACGTGTCGTAGCGGATGACGTTGTGACTGGAGGAGTAGATGATGATTCGACGCATATTGTCCTCGATCCGGCAGGATGAGGCCTCATCGGAGGATGACTGCGTGGCTCAGGAGGCAGCGGATGCCTGTGGGGCACCGCAGCCACACATGGTGATGACGAGGAACGGCGCATCGGTGCGGTTCCGTGGTGCCTTGGCGAGGCATCGGCGCAACCAGCAGGGTTTCACCATCGTTGAAGTGCTCGTCGCGCTGCTCATCCTTCTTCTTGTCGGCACCGTCGCCGTGCAGTTCGCAGTCAGTGCCATCCATACGTCATACCAACAGCAGCAGCGCGCCACGGCCATGACGCTGAGCACGTCCGGAATGGAAAAGGTTCGTTCGCGCATCCGTGGCATGAGCGGCGACAGCTACCTTGCTTCAATCACGGCAGGAACCACGGAAGATCAGGCAAAGCAAGCGTACGAGGCGCTGAAGAAGGACGACGTGGTTCGTGACGGCGACCTCCAGCTTGCCTGGTCGGACGGCACGGCGCCGGCGTCCGGATCCATCGCGTATTCCGCGGTCGACACGACCTCGAGTTCTGAGACCAACGGCACCGAATTCAACGTCTACACCGTGGTGGGCAAATGCTATCGCGTGGTGTCGGGCAGCAGTAGCTCCAACAATGCCGCGTGTTCTGCCATCGATACATCTTCGATGGGCACTCCCGAATACGTGAACGCCAGCAACGGCACATCCGCTGAGCTTACCTCGGCATTGACCGATCCGACGAAAAGCGCGAAGGGGCCGTTCAAACTCGGCGGTCTCACCTACGAACCGATGCTGCGCGTCACCGTGGCCGTGGAGTGGCAGTTCGGAGGTTTTGGCTCCAGTGGCGAGAAAGAAGTCTACGCCACGTCCGAATACCTCGACTGCAGCCCTGAAGTCGACATCATCATCAAGTAGAGGGTGATGCATATGCGTACAGCACAAACGGCAATGAGGTCGCAGCACGGAGAGAACGAGCGCAGAGAAGGGATGCACATGGATGGGATGACTGCAATCACAGGTTTCTTCCATCGCCAGGCCGCACAGTGGCATGAGGCGAAGCTGCGGGCGTTCCGTCGCCGCGGCTTGGGCGACAATCCCGTGCAGAGCGGTGTCACGATTGTGGAACTCATGGTGGCAATGACCATGTTCAGCATCTTCACGACGATGTTCGCCACCGCCATGGTGCAGTTCATGCACACCACGCAGCGTTCGTTGATGCGCACGCAATCCGCCACCGAAGTCGAAACCGCTACCATGAACATCTCGCATTTTGCGCAGTTTGCCAAGGGCATGCAGACCGCGAACTCGGCCGATGGCAAGAGCCAGGTGCTGTTCCTTCTGCTGCCCGGTTACGCGGTAGGCAATACAGGCACCGCTGAAGAGCAGATGAACTCCGACCTGTGTGTGCGCGTCACCTATCACACCGCCCAGTGGTCTGGCAACAAGCCGTCCGAAGCCGGCACCCTGAGCTGGACATCCGCCCGTCTTGCGAACGGTTCCACGGGCACAGTGACATATGACGATTCAGCCGATGCCGTGTTTGCCAGCAGGATTATCAATTCGCCTTCCGCTGGCAGTCCCTACGATCGTGACTTGTTCACAGTGAACGGCAGCGAGCTGACGTTCCGGCCGTCCGATGGCGGGACCATCGGCGGTTCGGTGAGTGCCAGCAACACCGACGTGATCATAACCGCCCGCAACTATGACGCTTCGAGCGCAATCGCGCAGTGCGTCGTGATGCCGTGAGGTGATTCGAAATGAACTGCAACACACGCGACTCACGAAACTCGCTCAGCGTTAGCCGACTTGGTATCGCAGGGAATCCCGATACCGGGACCATTGCTCTGGGGAAGGAAGAAATCATGCCGTTGAAGCACAAGGTGCTGCCGCGCAAAGCCGGTCGGCAAGCGGGCTTCACTCTCGTTGAACTCTTGGCGGTCATCGCCATCATGACGATTCTTGCCGCCGCCTCCATGCCCATGATCATCAACCAGCGTCGTTCCAGCGCGCTCCAAGAGACGCGCGGCGACCTGCAGACGATGGTAGCGGTCATGAACTCCTATATGGTGAGCAATTACGGCGAAATGCCGAATGTGAAAATCACCTGCAAAGACAAGTCATCCGCGACTTCCGGCACCGGATCGTGCCAATTCCCGTGCAATCCTGGCGGATCGTGCGGATCGGCGGCCGAAACCGTGGAAGTCTACACTGGCACATCCGGTTCCACGTCGACTGCAACCACCGGTTCCTCCGCGTCTACTGCGAAATACGGTCCCATTGAAACCGTAGACAAATCCAAGAACGTCAAACTCGTGTATGCCCCGTGCTACTTCAACCATTCCGGTTCGAGCCTCACACCGTGCGATTCCAGCGGCTGGGCTCAGCCCACCACACGAAACTTCGACGTATATGCATACAACGTGAACATGGCGCCAAGCATCAAGGCGTTGCTCTACAAGTCGAAGACAGGCAAGTACTACAAGGTGCTTAAGGTTTCCGCAACGGATGCAGTCCCTTCAGGATGCCAAGCTGATTCCGGCTCCAACGAAGTGATTTGTGAACTGGGCTGACATTTCCGTCTGCTGTTCTGTGATGTGCCTGCTGCGCGTGTGCTCGGCAGGCACATGTGCGTTGGGGGAGGATTCATCGGTAGCCAGGCGATGATCGGATACGTCGAACGCGCTATTTCATCGAACGATTGTGTGCTACATTGAGAACTGTTCAGCAGGTGACGAAGCTAGGATAGGGGTTCGTCAACCAGGCTGTGTTGCGACGGCGCACAGTGCTTGATTCATTGAATGGTCATGGCATTGTCCCACGGCTCTGGCTGGTATGCAACGGCGACTGGAAAGCAACGGTGACTGGAAAGCGCGGAAAGGCAGGCTCATCATGATCGGCTGCAATATCAACAACACAGGTAACAACAACACAATCACCAACGACAACGAATGCTGCGAACCTGTCCTTGAAAGTCATGGCGTGGTGAACCGACATCGGAAGGCGGATTGCAGAAGGCGGGGACAGCGCGGCTTCTCTCTGGTGGAATTGCTCGTGGTGGTCATCATCATTGGCATTCTGGCGGCAGTGGCCGTGCCCATTTACCTCAATCAACGCAGAGCGGCATGGAATTCTGACGCGCAGTCGGATGTGAAAAACGCGCAGATCGTGGTTGAGACTGCTGCAACGTCCAATAAAGGTAAGTTGCCTACGCAAGACAGCAAAGGCAATGCTGTGAAGTACCCAGTCGAATGCGAGGGCGGTGCCTCTGGATCCACGGCGACGCTGGCTGACCAAACCCTCACGTGCTCGGCAGGCGTGACCATCACCGTCGCCAAGACGGGGGACGCAACGTATACGATCACCGGAGTGCATGACAACGGCACGAAAAAATACGTCTACGATTCAACATCGCATGGTGTGACCGAAGAGGATAAGTGACGGAACCATCATTTATCGAACATTCGGCAGCAAGCTCCCTGAGGGATTGTTTGAGGTTGAGTGTTCGATATTTCGAATTTTTGGTCGGTCATGTATTGATTGTGCACTACACTGGTAGGGAAGGAACATGCGGGATGGGCGCTGGCGCCAATCCCGAGGGAGCAGAGCTCGAGGCACGGTGCCTACGCTGTGTCTGAGGGAGGAACGGTTATGGCTGAAGAAGCAGTAAGCACCACATGGCATTACAAGGGCATACTGAATTCACAGAAAGTCAGCGGTGACATCGAGGCGTCAGGACGCTCGCAGGCCATCGAACGCCTCCGCCGCCAGGGAATCTTGCCGACGGATTTGGTCAATTCCGCCGATGCCACGGGTCTGCAGATGGAGCTGACCCTCGGCAATGGCCGCTTCCCGAAGAAGAAGGATTACGCCGTCATGGCTCGCCAGCTCGCCACGATGGTGGCAGCCGGTGTGCCGCTGGTGCGGTCGCTCAATATCGTGACCGAACAGGTCGAAAACAAACGGTTGCGTGACGCGCTTCGTCAGTGTGTCAGCGATGTCGAGAACGGTTCGTCGTTCTCCGATGCCATGGCGCACAACGAAGACGACCTGTTCCCGCCGATCATGGTGCACATGGTGCGCGCCGGTGAAGCAGGCGGCTTCCTCGACGGCGCTTTGCTCACCATCGCCGATAGCTTCGAAGCCGATGTGAGGCTGCAGCAGCAGATCAAGTCCGCCATGGCATACCCGATCGTGGTGCTGTGCATCGCCATCCTGCTTGTCGGCGTCATGCTGCTCACCATCGTCCCGGTGTTCAAAGACATGTACGATTCGATGGGCGCGACGCTTCCCGCCATCACCATGGTGCTGGTGCGCATGGGCAATGCGGCGCCTATTGCGATTCCGACGCTCATCATCGCAGCCATCGCCTTTACCGTGTATTGGCGTTCGCATCGCAGCAAGATGTACATCCGCCAATGGTGGGAGCCGTTCAAACTGCGCGTGCCGGTGTTCGGTAAGCTCAATAACAAGGTGTGCCTTGCCCGTTTCTGCCGCAACTTCGCGTCCATGCTCTCGTCAGGCGTGCCGATTCTGGAAGCCCTTGACATCGTCGGTTCCACGTCTGGCAACATCGTCTATGAAAACGCGTCGAAGAACGTTGCCCGCGAAGTTGAGAAGGGCGCCAAGCTCTCCGACGCCATGGGTCTGCAGACCTGCTACCCGAACATGCTGGTGCAGATGGTCGCCATCGGCGAAGACGCCGGCGCCATCGACCAGATGCTCAACAGCGCCGGCAAGGCGTATGACGAAGAGGTCCAGGCCACGGCAAAGTCGCTGACATCGCTGCTCGAGCCTGTGATGATCTTGATCTTGGGCTCCGTCGTTGGCTTCATGGTTCTGGCACTGTACATGCCTATGTTCAGCATGTACGACGCCATCCAAAACATGTAATCATGTGATAGGGAGGCATCACATCATGAGGAACACACCGTTGTGGAAGTACTGCGACGCCCATTTCGGCGCTCGCATCCGCAAACGTGCCCATGGAGAGACAGGCGCTGCCATGATCATGGCACTGCTGTTCACCGTTATGGTCATCCTCACGCTGACCATCGTGACATCCGTGTTGGTGGGGCAGGCAATCCCCTTCAAAACGAACAAGCGCACGCAACAGGCGACGTATGCTGCGGAGACCGGTCTGGAACTGGGGCTGAGCTTCTTGCGCAGCGCTCAGCAGCAAGCGAAAGCGGATGACAATTATCAGGCGTTCTTCCCCACGATCAACTCCCAGCCGGATGCGACGATGTCGAACGGACGCACCGATGACGCGAAGGAAGCACAGTTCGTGACGGCAGGCGGCAACACCATCGTGCTGGATTGCGTGACGCAGTCCCATTCCGATGGCACCGCCGACCTGCAGAGCGTGATGGGCACCGACACCCCGCGCTGCCCGTCGATGAACTCCACGACGGCATCCACTGCGCCGGGCACCTCCGATGTGAATGATTACTCTGCTGCGCGTGTGACCTACCGCGTGGAGATCACCTATTGGAAGTCCGATCCCTCCGTGTCGGATTCCACTGGCAACCCCTCCGCCGAGAAGGTGAGTGGGCTTACTGATTTTTCGAATGCGCGGTATGCGCTGGTGACCGCCAAGGCCTATGGCACTCGGTATTCCAACGCTAACAAGGGCAATTCCCAGCTGCCGCTGATCACGCTGCAAGGCATCTACCAGTTCGGCGTCACCAAGGAAAGCACTCATACGACTCGGGGAGGTAGCGGAGTCGGCGGCTCCTCCGACGGCGCCTTCACCTTCAATGATAATGAGCAGGGTTCGTCCCAGCATGCATGGGTCAAAGTGACCTCCCAGACGCTGACGAACGATGACAAAGACGTTGCCACCGTCACGGGTGTATGGACGGAACACATCGGTGAGCATATGGAGCCGGGCAGCACCGCGTATATCGATGACCCGGCAAATGAGACGTGCATGGTTGCGGCGGATTCCAGCGGCAATACTTATGCGGGCTACACCCCGGTCGAAGGCTCCAAGGTGCGTATCTTCAAGCGTGCATGGAGCAGTGACCACAAGGGTAATGGGAACACGATGACCTATACGTACACGCCGCAGTGCCAAGCGAACGGAGGGTACCCCAATGCATGGGTCTACACCGAGGCCGACACCATTCGGCTGGCAGGCACCAATCTGTGCGTGACGGGCCTCGACCCTAATATAAACGACAATTACATTCAGTCGGCACAGGCGACCTTGCAGACCTGCGGCACGAGCTACACGCCGAACCATTACGACCCTCACGGCCATTCCACTGGAAAGAAGGTCGACCTGGTCTATGGCGATCCCGGTTATGACCCCGGTTATGACACCGACGCCGAACTCAAAGATGCCAACAGCGCCCTCAACAAGATTCAGAAGTGGTCATTCTATTTCGGCTTTATCAATGCCGGATGGAGCAACAGCACTAATGGCAGCACGAAGTTCGCCACGGGGAATGTTACCAACGGTTCTTTCTTCTCAGTTCTGTACCCTACAAACGCCAATCTTGAGAATCATCACGGCGGTTGCGGCGCTGATGTCGATCCTGAACATGATTTGGGGGAATCCTGCTACCTGACGGCAGGTAAGTGGGAGCGCAATCCTGGCGCGACCGGTTGGATCGATAAAGACAATGAGCGTACATTCCTCCAGTCCCTGGGCCATGGCGGCGAAGCCGGGTACGAGACAAGCCAGATCGTGAGCACCACGGGCGCCTGCATGCAGGCGCGTTCGACCGGCTCCGCTCACTGGAACGTGGATAACGTGGTGACCAAGCAGTGCTATGTGAACGCCGAGCCCCTCACCTCGTGGTGCTATCAGCAGACGTTACGCGGCGGCAGCGTCGATACATCTAAGACGTATCACAACGCCTTCTGTGGCACGCTTACCGACAACGAGAACACGAAGTACGATTACATGACCTATGACCGGCCTACCAAGTCCGATGGCACAATCGACTATGACCAGACGAGTTACGTGACGAAGATCTCGTGGACCGGCGGATGCCTCAGGACCGAGGGCACGGGTGCGGGATCGAAACTCAAATCCGTGTCCACCCCATGCAGGTCCTTGTTGGGTGATGACCGCGTCGAGTTCGTGCGTACGGAATATGTGGGCAAGGATTCGAACTTCAACTACAAGTTCGTCTTGAAGTCCAGCTTGAGCGGTGGCTATGACGCGTCCAAGTTCGATTCCAGCGCCGATGTCGCTGCGACAAACAGCGCATATTCCGGCGCTCTGTGCTTGCAGGAAATGAACACGAACAGCGGTTGGGTCATGGGCACCAACGGCACGGATCGTGAGACGAATCAGTATGCCGAGATGTTCCCGTACGTGACATTGCAGACATGCTCCGCCACCACGACGGATAGGTTCGGACGTTCCTTAACCACGCCGCAGCAGTGGAACGCGCCGGCGGCCTCCCAGGGCACCAACACCCACATCGGTTCGGGCAGCACGTCCACAACCACCAGTGAAACGTCCCTCCAATCCGCATCCGCAGGCTTCCTGAAGGTGCGCGAATACAATCTCGACGCTCTGTGCACCGATTCCGCACCTGCGTCGGGTACGGCAGCAAAGGGGTATTCATGCTGGACGGTGTGAGCATTGCATTGTTGGAAGTCATCACCTTCATCCTCGGTTGCTTCCTGGGCTCGTTCCTCGGTGTGGTGATTTGGCGCGTGCCCAATCACATCAGCATCGTGAACCCCAAGCGTAGTTTCTGCGCGAACTGCAACGCCCAGATCGCGTGGTACGACAACATCCCGCTGCTGTCGTACGCGGTGCTGGGCGGGCGATGCCGCCACTGCAAAGAGCGCATCCCGCTGCGCTGCCCGGCGCAGGAAGCCCTGACCGGCCTGTGCATGGCAGCCGTCGTCTACGGTGCCGTGGCAGGGGAGTACTCGTGGTGGGCGCTGCCTGCATTCCTATATTTGATGGCGATCAGCATCGTTGTGGCATACATCGATATTGACCATCATCTCATTCTTAACGTCATCGTGGTGCCGTCATACGCAGTGAGCATCGTGCTGCTTGCCCTTGCTTCCGGCATGACAAACAACTGGGGTGCGTTAGGCCGCGCCGTCATCTGTGGCGCGATATTGTATGTGTTCTACTTCGTGCTCAGCATCATCTGGGCAGGAGGCATGGGAGACGGTGACGTCAAGCTTGCGTTCCTGCTCGGCATGAACATGGGATGGCTGGGCTGGAAGCAGTTCATCATCGGAGCCTTCATGGCCTTCATCGTGGGAGGTCTGCTGGCTTTGATACAAATGGTACGTAAGAAGGTCTCTATCCATGGGGGGATACCGTTCGGCCCTTCTATGGTCGTGGGGGCTTGGATCGGCGTATTCGCCGGTCAGGTCATCGCTGATCTTTATTTACGAATGGTTGGACTCGCTTGATACCGGCGAGGGAGAGGAACTAGCGAGGGAGAGCTCATGAGCCAGATAACGGCATTGATGCTATCGAATGATGCTGTGCGAGCAGCCGTCATCGACAACCCCTACAGCGCCAAGCCCCGGGTGCAGCACTTCCATATGGTGCCGCTGCCGCCCGGGTGTGTGCAGGATGGGGAAGTGGTCGATGATGCTAAGGACAAAGTCGCCAAGTTGCTGAGCACTTTGGTCACACGTCACAGATACCCGACGCAGAACACGGCATTGGCATATGCCAGCCGCCGATTGGTGCTGCGCGAGGCCAACTTCCCGGACATGGCGCTGGAGGAATTGCGAGAGACGCTTCCGTACCAGGCCGAAGGTCTGATTCCGCTGCCGGTGGACCAGTCGCGCCTTGATTTCGTGCCGCTCACCAAGGAGCAGACGAACCAAGGAACGATGCTTCACGGTCTCATCGTGGCAACGCTTCGCTCCGGTTTGGAAGGCGTGTCGGAAGTCATCGAGAAGGCTGGCTTTGTGCTGACCACCATCGATGCCGCGCCGTTCTGCCTGGCACGTGTGTTCGCCAGCTCCAGCGTCAACAGGGTGCAGGCCATCGTCAATGTTGGCTCCAGCAACACCGATGTAATCGTGATGGACAACACCGTGCCGCAGTACGTGCGTACCGTCACGGCAGGTGACAACGACGTCATTGATGCCATTGCCGAGGCTCTCACGATTCCCCGCGACAACGCTATCCAGATCAAGCGCCGCATTGGTTTGCAAAACGTCGTGGGTGACAAGAAGCTTGAGAAGGCTGAGGAAGTCATCCGCGAGACCGTTGCACAGCTCATCGTCGGCGTGCGCAACACGATCAACTATTACGACAACACGCACCCTGACAACCCTGTGCAGACGATCCTCCTCACCGGCATCGGCGCCACGCTCGGCGGTTTCCCCGCCGTGCTGGCAAGCTCGACGAACAAGGTCGTCCGCTTGGGCGATCCGTTCTCGAACTTCACGCTGTCGAAGGACGTCACGAACCAGAACATCGCCGCGCACGCCGCTGATTATGCGGCTGTGCTCGGTCTGGCACTAGGAAAGAGGCCGCAATGAGTCTGTCATTTGGCAACAAGAAGGGCAAGCAGCACGGCGATCACACCCCGCAGGGAGTCCAGACCACGTCGAACATTCCGCCGGTCGGAGCGGAGGACACGCAGACCCAGCCGATTGTCAATGGTCCCAAGCCTCAAAAGAAGAGCTTGAAGGATCTTTTCGGCAAAAAGCAGGTTGTGCGTTCTGTCTCCAACCCCAAGGATTGGAACTTCCGCACCGAGCTCATTCCTCGTTCCGTGGTGCGCCGCAACAAGGACCGCGTGGTGCGCAATGCGATGGTTTATGTCGACATCGCCGTTGTCATACTGTGCGTGCTCGTCACAATCCTCATGATGGCGATTGTGAGGAACGCCGAGAAGGACATCACGGAGGCGCAGAACCAGTATCAGGCCTTGGTGCAGCAGAAGAAGCAGTATCAGGACGTTGAAGATACCCTCAATGCCGTCAGCGATGAGCAGATGGTCTCCATCGGTGTCCTGTACAACGAAGTCGATTGGAAGAAGGTCGCCGAGCAGTTCAATGCCTCGCTGCCTGACAACGGCACATACAACACGATTGACATGAGCGAATACCAGCTCGTCGGCTCCGGATCGCAGACATCCGGCGACACGAACTCAAGCGTGTGGAGCAGCGGCGGCGTTATCACCGTCAACTTCACCGTGGCCGATCCTGACTTCATCAAGGCTCAGGATTTCATCGAGAAATACAAGAACATCGACGGCTACGTTGACGGTGCCGTTACATCCATCACCGGCGGTGAGGGCAAATATACCTACACCGGTAGCGTGACGCTGCATCTCATCACCACCAAGGATGACGGTTCCGAAGTCAAGAACACCACGGCACGTGGCGATAGCTCCGCAGGCGTCGAGGATGCCAACCGCCAGTTGCTCGCCCAGCTGCGTGAGCAGCTCGAGGACGAGGCCGCCGGCAAGTCCACGACATCCACGTCCACCGCAACCGGCCAGTCCGCGGATTCCAGCTCTTCGAGCGCAGAGTAGTAGAGAGGGAGCACAGAAATGAACAAGTACAAGATTCAGTACATCATCATGGCGCTGCTCGCGGTGATTCTCATCGTCATCACCTACTCTGCCGTCGTGACGCCGAAGCTTTCGGCAAAGGCAAGTGCGGAGCAGCAGGCGCAGGCGATTCAAGACAAGAACGCCAAGCTGGACGACCGCATCCATTATCTGATGAAAGTCGAGCCGCAGCTGGGCACACAGAAGGATCGTCTGGCCCAGGCTCAGCGCCAGATTCCTAGCTCCTACGATCAGCAAGGATTCATCGGCAACCTCAACGATGCCGCCACACAGTCCGGCGTGAAGATCCAGACCGTGGGGTTCACCGATGCGTCGCTTGCATCGCTGCCTACGATCGCAACGTCCAAGCTGACGATCGGCGTGCCCGTGCAGGTGCCGGTGTCTATCAGCGCCACAGGCACGTACGATCAGCTGCGTGACTTCGTGAGCAAGGTGCAGTCCATGATGCGCATCGCGGTTCCGAACTCCGTGAGCTACGACTTGGGTGACACCGGCGGCGCCGATCCGAGCTGCTCGGTGACGCTGCAACTCGACATCTGGTCCATGCTGACGAATTCCACCACGGTCTCCGGATCTGCTGCCACCGATGCGAATGCAAATGTCAGTGGTTCGAGCACCACGCACTAAACGCATGACCGTCTGCTGCAGTGCAGCGGCATGAAGCGCCACGAGTGCGGGATGCGCAGCGATTTCGAGATGTGTCGACATTCACTGCGCGGATTCGCATGGTGCACTGCCTGAGCGGCGCGAAAGCCCATGGCCGACCTTCGACAGAAGGCCGGCCATTTTCAGTGGTGCCGCTGGTGTCAGCGCATGGCATTAAACTGAACCCGGTTCTATAGGCCCAATCAGTACAACCAGAAGGTGCACAGTGGCAGTTTCCAAACTCGATGAAGTCGTTTCCCTGGCCAAGCGCCGTGGCTTCGTGTTCCCCGCCGGCGAAATCTATGGCGGCACGCGATCTGCATGGGATTATGGCCCGCTCGGCGTTGCTTTGAAGGACAACATCAAGCATCAGTGGTGGCGTTCGATGGTGCTCACGCGTGGCGATGTCGTGGGTGTGGATACCTCCGTCATCCTGCCGACCGACGTGTGGGTGGCGTCCGGCCATGTTGCGGTCTTCAACGACCCGTTGATTGAATGTCTCAGCTGCCACAAGCGCCATCGCGAGGACACCCTGCAGGAGGCCTATGAGCATAAGCACGGCCATGCGCCGGCTTCCGACAAGGACATCCCGTGCCCTGACTGCGGCACCGTGGGCAACTGGACGGAACCGCGTGATTTCAACATGATGCTGCAGACCCATCTGGGTCCCGTCATGGATGAGAACTCGCTGCATTACCTGCGTCCTGAGACGGCCCAGGGCATTTTCGTTGATTTCAAGAACGTGCTCACCGCATCGCGGTCCAAGCCGCCGTTCGGCATCGCCAACATGGGCAAGTCGTTCCGTAACGAAATCACGCCCGGCAATTTCATCTTCCGCACCCGTGAGTTCGAGCAGATGGAAATGGAGTTCTTCGTCAAGCCTGGCACCGACGAGGAATGGCATCAGTACTGGATTGACACCCGCACCCGGTGGTACACGGATCTGGGCATCAATCCGGCGAACCTGCGTCATTACGAGCATCCGAAGGCCAAGCTCGCGCATTATTCCAAGCGCACCGTCGACATCGAATACAAGTTCGGTTTCAAGGGTTCCGACTGGGGTGAGCTCGAAGGAATCGCCAACCGCACGGATTATGACCTTTCCGCGCATTCCAAGCACTCCGGCGAAGACCTGAGCTACTTCGACCAGGCGTCCGGCGAACGCTACACGCCGTATGTGATTGAGCCGGCTGCAGGCCTGACCCGTTCGCTCATGGCATTCCTCGTCGACGCCTACGACGTGGACGAAGCGCCGAACGCCAAGGGTGGCGTCGACAAGCGCACGGTGCTGCGCCTCGATCCGCGCCTTGCTCCGGTGAAGGCGGCTGTCCTGCCGTTGTCCAAGAAGCCTGAGTTGCAGAACATCGCCCACAACCTCGAGGCTGATCTGCGTCAGGATGGCTGGATGATCGATTATGACGAGGCTGGCGCCATCGGCCGCCGTTACCGCCGCGAAGACGAAATCGGCACGCCGCTGTGCATCACCGTGGACTTTGACACGATTGACGACAACGCTGTGACGATTCGTGAGCGCGACACCATGCAGCAGGAGCGCGTCGCGTTGGCAAACGTGGCGGATTATGTGCGTGAGCGCGTGTCCGACAAGCGCGTGCGCATCCCCGGCGGCCCCGCTGAAATCACCGGTGTCCGTGGTGCTGACGGTGCCGTGGACTACCAGGCCGAGGCTGGCGAGGATGAGTCCGCCCCTGTCAAGGTCGAGGAAGCCGGCGGCGAGAACGCCTGATATGACGGCTGGTTCCACTTCCGACACGGCGGCGGTTGTGGCGGCATCCGGCAATGCCGGCACCGCTGCATCCGCTGCCGTTTCCGCATCTGCATCTGCCCCCGCATCCGTTGCCGATGGCGCCACGAGAGGTCTTCCTAGCGCGTTCATGCTGGGAAGCCACCGTGTTGCCACTCCGGTCATGTTGTCGCCAATGGCGGGCGTGACGAATTGGCCATTCCGGGTGCTGTGCGAAAGCTATGGCCCCGATGGCCTGTATGTCGCTGAGATGATCACGGCACGTGCGCTTACCGCGCACAACCCCAAGGCCTTGAGACTGTGCCGGTTCGCTCCGAGTGAGACGTTCCGCTCGTTGCAATTGTATGGGGTTGATCCGCATATCCTGGAGCAGGCTGCTGGCATCGTTGTCGACAACCACATGGCCGACCACGTCGATCTCAACTTCGGCTGCCCCGTTCCCAAGGTGACGCGCCGCGGTGGGGGATCGGCACTGCCGTGGAAGACCGATTTGTTCCGCGAGATCATCCGCAAGGTCGTGCACGTGTGTGCGCCGGCGGGCATACCGGTCACTGCGAAGATCCGCGTCGGCATTGACGACACCCATACGACGTTCCTTGACGCCGGTCGCATTGCGCAGGATGAGGGGTGCGCGATGGTCACACTCCATGCGCGCACGACCGCCGAATATTACGGCGGCCATTCCGACTGGGATCGCATTGCTCAGCTCTCGCAGGCGCTGGACATTCCGGTGTTCGGCAACGGCGACATCTGGACGGCGGAGGATGCGATTGCCATGGCGCAGCAGACGGGCTGCGCCGGCGTGGCGATCGGCCGCGGATGCCAAGGTCGCCCATGGCTGTTCGCCGACATTCGCAATGCCTTTGCCGGCTCCCCTCAGCGGGTGAATCCCACGTTGGGGCAGGTTGGCGCGATCATCGAACGTCATGCCGCGCTGCTCGTGGAGTTTTACGATGGCGATGAGCGCATGGCTGTGCATGATCTGCGCAAGCATTGCGCGTGGTATTTGAAGGGCTTCCCCGTGGGCGGGGATGTGCGCCGCCAGTTCATGGAATGCGAAAACCTGGATGATGTGCACCGGGTGGTGGATTCCCTCGACCCTGACGTGCCGTTCCCCATGCAGATTGCTGACAAACCGCGCGGGCGCGTGCGGTATGCCAAGAAGGTCCGTCTTCCTTATGATTGGCTCGAGTCGCGCACGCTGAGCGACGACCAGCGCCGTGACCTGTTTGAGTCCGACCCGCTGGATGACGTGTACTGACGTATGGTGCGCGACGCATGGTGATCGATGCCGTCCGACGCAGGTCGTCATGCGTCGTTGCGTATTATGTTATGAGAAAAAACAACGCGAGTTGTGCGCGGCGCGGCGTATTTTGGCGATTGCTGCGTTAAAGTATTGAACAAAGCGTATTGACAGGAGTTCAGGAGCATTATGAGCGATTTCGATGTGAATCCCGACGCCGAGTCCGGGTTCGATACCGCTGGCACGGTCATCCGCGTTGTCGGTGTTGGCGGTGGCGGCGGCAATGCCGTCAACCGCATGATCGAAGAGGGGATTAAAGGCGTCGAATTTGTCGCCATCAACACCGATTCCAAGGATCTTGCGCGCAGCGAGGCAGATGTGAAGATCACGCTGTCCGATGAGACGAGCCGTGGTCTGGGTGCGGGTGGAGACCCGGAGAAGGGCGCCAAGGCTGCTGAAGATCATGAGTCCGACATCGAAGAGGCTCTCAAGGGTTCCGACATGGTGTTCGTCACCTGTGGTGAGGGTGGCGGCACCGGCACCGGCGCATCGCCGATCGTGGCGCGCGTGGCACGCCAGCAAGGCGCCCTGACCATCGCTGTCGTGACTCGTCCGTTCGCTTTCGAAGGCAAGCGCCGCGCGGCATCCGCCGAAACCGGCATCGAGAACCTGCGGGAAGAAGTTGACGCGCTCATCACCATTCCGAATGAACGACTGCTGGACCTTGACCCGAACACCACGTTCGTCGAAGCTTTCAAGCGTGCCGACAGCACCCTCGTCGCAGGCGTGCGTGGCATCACCGACCTCATCACGAACCCGCATCCGTATGTCAATGTCGATTTCGCCGACGTGTGCAGCACCTTGAAGAACGCTGGCACCGCGCTGTTCGGCATCGGCACAGCCCAAGGCGACCAGCGCTGCCTGCAGGCTGCCGAGCTCGCCATCGCATCGCCGCTCCTCGAACAGGGCATCTCCGGCGCTCATTCCGTGCTGGTGAGCATCTCCGGGCCGGAAGACATGCTGCTCTCCGAAGTGAGCGAGGCCATGGACATGATCTCCAAGACCGTGCATCCCGAGGCTTCCATCACCATGGGTGCGACGCTTGATGATTCCTATGGCGACGGGGTATCCGTCACCATCGTGGCAGGCGGATTCACCGCGAGCGATGACCCGGCCGTGGAAGCAGGTGCCGGCGCTTCCGCCACCGTGCTTCCGCTCGACAAGGCCGCTGGCGCTGCCGCGTCTGCTGAAGCGCCTGCCGCTGCCGCCCAGCCCCATGCTGCCACCAGCACGCCGGCATACCAGCCTGCTTCTGACGACACCGCCGAGCACACGGTGTTCACCCCCGCCACCAACGGGGGAGTGCGCGCCGATGGCTACCAGTCAGGCTCGTACGGTCGCAAGCCGTTTGATGATGGCGACGATGACGATGAGCCGGCCATCCCGGACTTCATGCGCTGAGTGAACCTCGCCATCACGCCACGCCGTCGCGCCGCAAATCACACATGATGTAGTTTGCGGCGCTTTTTGCGTGGCATAATGATAGAGATTGTGTAACTTCCTATTAGCCTGTGCGCGAAGGAGCTGTGATGGCAGGATTCATGAAGAACGCTATGTCGTATCTCGGCATGGCGGACCCTGCGGAGGATGAAGACATGTACGATTGTGACGACGAGTCGCAGGACCAGGATGATTCCTCGTTCGATGCAGACGCACCCATCCAGCCCCAATCCACCACTACGCCGGATATTTCGGCAGGCACGCGATCCGCGTCCATCACCCCATTGCACCCTCAGATGAGCAAGATTCTCACTATCGCCCCCAAGGCATACCATGACGCCGAAGCGGTCGGCCGCGCCATCCGCAGCGGCGTGCCGGTCATCCTCGATCTGTCGAACACCTCGGATGCCGAGGCGTACCGTATCATCGATTTTTCCTCCGGCGTTGTATTCGGTCTGCGCGGAAAGATCGACACCATAACATCCCGCGTGTATGTGCTGACTCCGGCACAGGTCGAGCTGGAAAAGCCCGAGCATCGCTGAGATAAGGTGACCCATGGTCTTCGGTTTGGTCGATAAGATCTGTGACTTCGTCATCGATCTGTACATTCTTGCATTGATCCTTCGGTGCGTTTTCGACTGGATCGACGTGCTTTCCCGCAAGCCCTTGTCGGGATCGCTCGTAGACGTGAGGGATTTCATTTACACAATCACCGAACCACCGTTACGTGCACTGCGCCGCGTATTCCCGCCGATTCCGATGGGGCGTGTGTATTTCGACACAAGCTTCATCATCTTGTGGATTGCGCTGGGAGCGCTCCAGTGGCTGCTGTAACGTCTGGTGCATGACGTCCGCGGTTTGTGAGTGAAGCCGCTGATGGCTGCATACGGAATGGTCGAGGTTGTGCCTGTGCTAGCATGGGTACGATTCGATAAGTAGCTCGCTGCCGCCTCGCACACCCTGTCGTTCCCCGACGACTCGGCTGCGTTGCAATGGCCTGTGAGTTGACTCGACGGGCAGACGTCGGCCGAGGAATGAATTTGTAGATTTGCAAAGGGGAACATACATGGCTCTGTTGACGCCGAGTGACATTCGAAACCATGTCTTTCCGATTGTCCGGTTCAAGGAAGGCTATAACATCGAGAAGGTCGATGACTTCCTCGACGAGGTGACGGATACGGTCGAGGCGCTGGGCAGCGCTGCAGCCCATGAGGGCGCGACACAATCCTATGGTCCTGAGCTGGCGAAGCTCAATGACAAGCTCGCCACGATGCAGGCTGAGAACACCCAGCTGCGTGAGCAGCTGGCGGCTGCAGGCTCCCAGACCGTAGACACAAGCCACATCAACGAACTCACTGAGCAAAACAACCAGCTGCGTTCCCAGCTGGATGCCGCTTCCCATGAGTTGGATCAAGTCAAGCAGCAGCTGGCTAATGCCTCCAACCCGGCGCCTGCTGTCAATACCGAGCAGTTGGAGACTTTGACGAACCAGAACGCTCAGCTGCGCAGCCAGGTCGACCAGCTCAATTCCCAGATCGACCAGCTCACCGCTCAGCAGGCTGCCGCTGTTGCACAGGCCACCGGTGACACGGATGCCCTCAACCAGCAGATTGCCACGATCACCAAGGAGCGCGACAGCGCGCGTACGCAGGTGAACGAGCTGCAGAAGCAACTGGATTCCGCCAAGCACCAGTCCGATCAGTTCCAGCAGCAGGTGCAGGATTCCCAGACGCAGGCTCAGAACGCCAAGGCACAGGCCGCACAGTTCCAGCAGCAGGCCACGCAGTTCCAGAGCGAAGTGCGGTCCACCCGCACCCAGCTGGAACAGGTGCAGCGCGAACTCGAGGATTCCAAGAAGCGCGAGGAATCGCTGCGCCAGCAGGTGGCGGCGAACGAACCGAGCACGGAGACCGGAAGCCTCGAGAAAATCAAGTCTGCGGCTCAGAACGCGCAGACCGAACCCGAACGCGCCACCGCCATGCTGCAGCTGGCCATGCAGCTGCACGACCAGTATGTCGACAAGGGCAAGGCTTCCGCAGCCCAGCTGGTTGCCGACGGCCAGTCCAAGCACGATGACCTGGTCAACAAGGCCAACGCGTATTCCACGAAGGTGCGTGCACAGGCCGAGGATTACTCCACACAGGTGCGCCGCGAAGCCGATTCCTACTCCGACCAGACTCATGCGGATGCTGATCAGTACTCTGCGCAGACGCATGCCGCCGCGGATCAGTACTCCAAGGAAACGCACGATGCCGCGGACCAGTACTCCAAGGAAACCCATGCGGCTGCCGACCAGTACTCCGCGCAGACCCAGCAGGCCGCGGACCAGTACTCCGACAAGAAGCATGCCGAAGCCGATCAGTACGACGCCAAGACCCGCACGTCCGCCGAGGATTACGCCAAGCAGGTCAAGGAGAAGCTGTACACGGACTCCAAGGTCATCGAAAGCAACATCGACGGCCTCAAGCAGTTCGAGAATCAGTATCGTGCCCGCCTGACCGACTTCCTTACTCAGCTGACCGCGCAGGTGTCGGATTCCGACAACTACAACGTCGACAAGAATTCCTCGAAGGATGGCGAGTCCGAGGATTCCGCACAGGACGCCGAGTAATCGTCGCTGCTGCAGCCGACGCGTGACTCTCAGGGAGCCATGGTTGTCGGTGCATCAGCTGCCACAGCGGGGTGCTTCGCATACAGCGGGCATCCCGCTTTTGCTATGCCGCCTGCATGCCCGTGCATACCTGCCTGCCCCTCTGCATACCCACTACGATGCTCACTAAGCCCCATGCCGTGCGGAACCGCCGTGAGATATCATGGCAACGACAAGCGCCCCATGCGCGCCGCTGGGGGAAGGAAGGAGAACGACGTGACACGCAACGCAGACCAGCCGGACATCGGTGAGTCGAACACACTCAACTCGGATGCAGACAAGACCGGCGCGGACACGTCTGCAGCGCTGTTCCGCGATGCACCTACCGCGGCGAGTGACCCGCAGGCTTCGCATTCCGCGCGTTCGTCGCGCATGGCGGCGTTCATTGCGGTGGTGGCCGTGTGCGTGATTCTCGACAGGGTGTCGAAACTCGCAGCGTTGCGTTATCTCGCGGATGGCAGGCGCATCAGCGTGCTGGGGAATGTGCTGGGGCTCAAGCTGTTGTTCAACCCCGGCGCGTCCCTGGGCATGGGGTCGGGGGCTACGCCCGTGATTGCGGTGCTCGCATGCGCCGCCTGCGTCTTGCTGTGCGTGGCTGCGTGGCGCACGGAGAGCACGGCATGGACCGTTGCGCTGGCATTGTGCTGCGCCGGCGCCTTGGGCAACCTGATCGACCGCGTGTATTATGCCACGGGCGTTCTCAATGGCAAGGTCGTGGATTTCATTGACTACGGTTGGTCCATTGGCAATGTTGCGGACGTGGAGTTGTTTGTGGCGGCTGTCGTCGTTGTGGTGCTGGTGCTTGCCGATGTGCCTTATGCCACACGGCACAAGGAATCAGCAAGTGACGCAGACGGCGGCGGTGACGGGACGCCAGATGGCAGCCTTGCCGATTCCTCACAGCGTGAAGGCGGCGCAGCATGAGCATGGTCCCTGCCCCAGATGCGTTGATCGGCAAGCGCCTTGATGTCGCCATTGCCAAGATGATGGGTGTGTCGCGGTCGCAGGCCGCCGAGCTCATCGAAAGCGGACAGGTGAGTTTGCTGACCCGTCACGCCGACAAGTCTGCGAAGCTGCTTGCGGGCGACATTGTGGATTTTGAGCTTCATGATGAACAGGAAGCGCCCGAACCGGTGTGCGACGAGATGGAAATCGTCTATGAGGACGACGACATCGTGATCGTCAACAAGCCAGTCGGCGTCGCCGCCCATGCCTCGGTGGGGTGGACGGGGCCGACGGTGCTGGGGAGTCTGCTCGCCCGCGGCGTGCACATCACCAGCATGGGCGCGGCCGGGCGCCAGGGCATCGTGTCGCGTCTTGATGTGGGCACGTCCGGACTCATGCTGGTGTGCAAGTCGGACCTTGCCTACAAGGAGATGCGCCGGCAGTTCGCACAGCATGAGGTCAAGAAGACCTATCACGCGATCGTCCAAGGCAATCTCAAACAAGACAAAGCCACGATCGAAGCGCCGATCGGACGGGCGAAGGTGAGTGATTTTCGTTTCACCGTCACACCGGCGGGCAAACCGGCGGTGACACATTGGGATGTGTTGGAGCGCTTCGGTGATGCCACGCTCGTGTCCGTGAACCTCGAGACGGGGCGCACGCATCAGATT
>CAYVHC010000003.1:0-73147 GCA_964451025.1 uncultured Bifidobacteriaceae bacterium | reverse complement strand
GGCGACCGGGACATGCAAGTCGGTTAGTTCACAATAACCAACCAACTTGCAACGGCGATTCAGAAGGGCGATTGAGGCTAGCGTGATCCGGGCGTGGATGAGAAATCCGCGTCCGGATTTTTATCCGATGCACCATGTGCCCCCTTGGTGCACAGCCCTGATCGTCGTTGCTGCAGCTGCATGCATGGTTTGGCGAGAGAACGAAAGACCCAGGAACGAAAAAGGCCTTGGGCACGAAGTTCCAAGGCCTTGATGGGCGGAGACGGAGGGATTCGGACCCTCGAACCACAAAAACGTGATTAACACCTTAGCAGGGTGCCCCTATCGACCACTCAGGCACGTCTCCAAGCTGCGTATGCAAATCGGACCTGCATAGTGCTGATTTGCATATTGAATTATGTGAGGCGCTGCATATGCTGCAGCAACGCAACAGTGCAAAACAATATCAGAAATTCACAAAAACACCAAAACGGCGTGGTCGGTTGTGTATGTCACTCGCGGTCCGGCGCGACATGCGGTATCCATGGCCTGCGACGGCATGCGATGCCTGCGACATGCGATGCCCGTGACATGCGGTGTCCGTGACATGCGGCGCCTCAGGTGTTTTGCCGCGGCATAATAAGGTTATGAGCACGTCACCGAGGCCTGAGGCGGCCAAACGAGATTGGGGGCATGACCCCACCGGGTGCACGATTTTGCACGTCGACATGGATGCATTCTTCGCCTCATGCGAAATCGCGCGCAACCCACAGCTGCGAGGGCTGCCCGTGATCATCGGCACCGGTGCCCGCGCCGTTGTCTCGGCGGCGAGTTACGAGGCGCGCGCATTCGGCGTGAATTCCGCCATGCCATTGTCGGCTGCACGCAGAAGGTGCCCTCAAGGCGTGTTCCTGCCAGTGGACATGACGTACTATCGGTCGGTTTCCACCCGTGTGTTCGATATATTCGACGAGGTGACGCCCTTCATCGAGAAAGTCTCGGTCGATGAAGGCTACCTGGATGTCTCCGGAGCATTGTCTGCATGGCCGGGAGGGCCGGAGCAGATGGGCGCATGGATCCGCCAGCAGGTCCACGATCGCCTGGGCATCACATGTTCCGTGGGCATCGCATCCAACAAACTCATCGCCAAGCTTGCATCCACCACGGCCAAGCCGGACGGCATGCTCATCATTCCCAAGGCGCGCAACGCCGAATTCATCCAAGTTATGCCATTGAGATCGGTGCCTGGCATCGGTCCTGCGATGGAGAAATCACTTGCTGCATGGGGTTGCACCACCGTGGCGCAACTCGCACGGCTGAGCGAAGATGACTTGCTCCACGCCACTGGGTCGCGAGCAGAGGCGGAGCGCCTCTGGTATGTCGCACGTGGGCAGGATGACCGTCGCATCGTGGTGTCAGCGCCCGAAAAATCCGTGGGTTACGAGCGCACATTCGATGTCGATCACACCACGTTCGGTCCGGTGGACGCTTTGGTGCGCGTGTGCTGCGAAGAGGTCGCGTCCAGGCTTCGCGCCCGCGAGCTTGTGGGACGCACGGTGAATGTGAAAATCCGCTACTCCGACCTTCGGTATGTGTCACGTGCGCATTCGCTTGGCCGGCCGCTTGACACGGCGGCAGATATCTATCCGACAGCGCATGAACTGCTGTGTGCCATTCTCGCGGTGGGGACCGATGCTCCGGGGCAGGCGAGGTTGTTCCAGCCGGTGCGCCTTGCCGGAGTGTCGGTCAGCTCACTGGAAAGCGTGCATGGTGCGGCATACCAGCCGACGTTCGATGACCTGTTGGCACAAGAGGATGCCGAGACGAATCCGTCGCATATCCGATCGCAGTCCGAAGTGCGCGCCAAGACCGGTGAGGCGGAGAAAGCCATCGATGATATCCGCAAGCGCTTTGGCAAAGGATCCGTGGGCTTCGGTTTGCGCGATGAGTGACGCCGCCTTTCGTCGGGAACCATGACCTTGCCTTGAGTGGGGAATCGTGGCCTTTCCTGTGCGGCAAATGGTTCCCGGCCTTGGGTGCACCGATTAGAATCGGGGAGTGTGGCGAACATCATCGACTATGTGAAGACGGAGATGAGGCGGCTTCCCGCAGGCGCAACGGTGCAGGGAAGCGCCGACGGCTCCCAGGCGGACTCAGGCGCAGGCTCGGCCCGTGATGCTGCCCGTGATGGTGCCGGCGCCGATTCTGTGCGCCCTTTCCATGATGTCGACAGCCTGGTGCTTTCGCAGCTTGCCTATGTGCACATGCCCGATAACGTGCCGCGATTGCCCGCCACAGGCCCCGCGTTGCCTGCGAGCGCCTACGTGTCGATTCGTGATTTGCTGCGCGCGGAATGCTATGACGCTATGTTTCCCACGAAAGGCGCCAGCAGTTCGTTGTGTGCATTGGTCGAGGCGATGGCAGCAAGCCCCCGTTTTCGTGGCATGCGTGTGGGCAATTACATTTCGGTCGAGGACGATCAGCCGGGGCATGAGAAACAGTTCGCCGCAGTGAGCGTCCTCATCGATGACCACACGGAGTTCGTGGCCTTCCGGGGGTCCGAGGATTCGATCGCCGCATGGAAAGAAAACTTCAACATGGCTTTCACCTGCCCGGTGCCTGCGCAAGCATCGGCTGCCATATATTTGGAGCATGTGGCTGCCTCCAGTTCTCGGCGACTCATTGTGGGAGGGCATTCGAAGGGCGGCAATCTGGCGGTGTACGCTGCCATGAAGGCGCCTGAGGCTGTGAGGCGGCGCATCGAGGCGATTTATTCTCACGACGGTCCCGGATTCGAGCAGCGGGTGTTGGAATCCCTCGATTTCGAACGCATCAAGCCGTTGGTGCACAAGACGGTTCCCGAAGCTTCCATCATTGGGATGATTTTCCAGACCCAGGAGGATTTCACCATTGTGGAAAGCACCAGCCATGGCATCGCCGAGCATTTCGCAATGACATGGAAGGTCGAGAATGGCGATTTTGTGCGGGTTTCGCAGCTGCCGCAGGGCACGCGATACGTCAACCGCACATTGAATGAGTGGGTTGCTCGCATCACTCCACGCGAACGCGAAAAAGTGCTGGGCGTCCTGTTCGACATCCTGAGGTCAACCGGCTGTGAATCATTCTCCGACATGGCGGTGCATTGGCGCGCATCGCTGCCAGCCATCGGCGAAGCGGTGAAAGACATGGCTCCGTCCGATCGCAGGCTTGTGGTGACCACCTTCAAAGTGTTGTTCTCCACGGCGCTGCGCACGGCGCGCACACAAGCGGAGGAGGACGTCGCGGTGCCGGAGTTCGTGCAGCAGATGGGGCAGACGCGTGCTCGCGTGTCTGCCACTGATCATACAGATTGTGCTGCTGCGACTCCGATGGATGCCGCGGATGAGAAACGACGAATCAAGCAGGAGCTGTCCGAACTGTCGAAGCAGTATCGCGATGTCAAACGCCTGAACAAGCAAGAAGCGCACGTGCGCAAGCAGCAGATCACAGCGCGCAAGCGGCAGGGCCGATAACAGAAGCGCTGTGTTCGATTCAGCGCTGGGGCATGCGATAGTGTCCGTTTGAACAAGCCATGGAAATTCGTGAACGACAAAATAGAAGCAATGCGAAGCATCGATAAGGGAGATGATGATGATTGTGGGCGAAAGTACTCCCTTGTCTCTCGCCACCATCTATAGTAGCGCGTCTCATTCTCGAAATGCGCAGAAAATGTGAAACTTCTGTGAAAATTGTTTGAGAAAGGGGGTGTTCGATATTCGACTGAGACTGCGCCTTCGGAAGCTATTGCGCTCCGACGCCGCGGTGCCCCCATACCGTCATGTTGGTGTCTTAATGTTGGGGCATGACTCTCATCGAACGCAACATGAATCAGACGTCCCTGCCTCTTGTGGTCGTTCCCAATTGTGTGCCGTCGCTGTCCGAGCCGCTTCTGCGCTGCATCGACAGATTCGACGGCAAGGCCCGCGTGCAGCTCTACGCCCAGCCCAAGGACGTAACGGACCCTGCGGAACTCGTTGCACGTTGCCAAGGCGCCGACGCCGTTATCGTGCTGGGATTTCATGTGACCGATGCCATGTTCGAGGCATTGCAGCCATCCGTTCGGTGTTTTGCGTTCGGAGGCACCGGCATAGCCAATTACGTCAATGTGCCGTTGGCGAAACAGCGCGGTGTGCGCATCTGCAATGTGCGGCATTATGGTGACCAATCGGTTGCCGAGCATGCCGTGGCGCTCATGTTTGAATTGGCGAAGCGCACGGGGCGTATGGATGTGCAGATGCATAAAAGCGGTTGGTCGGGGTTCGACGCTATCCAACTGGGAGGCAGGACCTTGGGCGTCGCGGGATTCGGAGGCATCGGCAAGGCGACGGCACGCATAGCGCGGGGCATCGGCATGAACGTCATGGAATGGTCTCGGTCGTCGCATGCCACCGAGGCCGAAGCGCTGGGCGTTGCACAATCACCGAGCCTCGAACACCTCTTCGAAACCTGCGACATCGTGAGCCTCCACATGACGCTTTCCGCCCAAAGCGAGGGGATTATCGGGGCGGATCTTATCAACAAGCTCAAGCCCGGGGCAATGCTCATCAACACGGCGCGCTCGCAGCTGGTGGATTCCCAGGCGTTGCTGGCGCGTTTGCAGAAAGGCGATATCAGCGCCGGACTTGACGTGTTCGATACCGAGCCCCTGCCGGATGATTCGCCGCTGCGCGGACTTGCCAACGCCGTCATCACGCCGCACAATGCGTGGCGCACCGACGCCGCAAGCGAAGGGATTGTGCGGCAATGCGTAGACAGCGTGCTTGCGTGGCTTGATGGCACGGCGGTCAACGTTGTCGTCTGATGCCTCCTAAGCCAGGGGACGATACGGTACGTACGGGCGTCATGAATCAGGCAGGTTGACATGAAAAGCACACAGGCATCGACCATCCTTGACGAGGCATCCTCGCCGGCAACGGCCACGTATGAGGACCGCAAGTCGGAATTCATCGCAGAGGCATGTCACGTCGAGAGCGCTCAGGAAGCGCTGGCGTTCGTCGAAGCCGTGCGTCAGCGCAACCCCAAGGCCCGTCACGTGGCTTACGCCACCATTTGGGGAGGCGGAGCAGGCGCCGGCGAGCGCATGAGTGATGACGGTGAGCCTTCGGGCACCGCTGGCAAGCCGATTTTCGATGTCCTGCGTGCGGGTGGTCTCACTGACTGTGTGGTGACGGTCACGCGCTATTTCGGCGGCATTTTGCTGGGCAGCGGAGGGTTGGTGCGGGCGTATTCCTCGGCGGCGAGTTCTGCTGTTGCGGTGGCGCATCACGCTGCCATCGTGGAGGCGGTGCGCGTGCGTCTGGTGGTGCCCTATGCGTTGCGTGAACGAATGGTGCGCATCCTTGCGGATTGCGGCGGGCGCGTGGCTGATGAGCAGTTCACCGATGTGGTGACGCAGGACGTGGACGTGCCCCGCGAGGCGTTGGAGTCGTTCGAAGCTCAGGTGCGGGAAGTCACCGCGGCGGGCGTGACGCCCCAACGGGTGGGCGCATCCAGACTGGTGCGCGGCGTCAGTGGTGAATGACCGGTTGCGGTGAGTGCTGGATGTGGTGCGTGGCCGGGTGGTCCCCATGTATGCATGTTTCCAACGCCTCGTCGGAATATCTCGTGGGAATATACAGTCTGGATGATTTCAGTGGCTGGTTTATGACCATGCATGACGCATATTTTCGACACGCTTTGAACCAGCCTGTTAGTGCGGGATCCCACTGAAGTCACATGCATGATTTCGAACATCTGAACGATTGCTGCTAAAGTTCGATGAGGAAAATCCGAGGGGCGCTCGCAGCGGCTGCGGCTGAAACGGCGGCAGAAACGGCGGCAGAAACGGCGGCGAAGGCAGCGGCAGCAGCAGCGACATCGACAAAGACACAAAGACACAAGACAAAAAAGACGCTGTGTGATGAACGCCCGTGCGTCGCACGTATATGAATCGTTACATCAACGGGTAGTGAGTAAGGAGGGTCTTATGGCAGATATCCAGTCGCAGGATGGTCAGGAATTGCAGGATGGCCAGAGCGTGGCGGAGAGCCAGGTGGGGGCTGACGAATCAGCTGATGCGCCAGCTCAGGACGGAGCGCCGACAGAAGCATCTGCGCAGGCGCAACAGGGGGCTGCACAACCGAGCGGCGCTGCGCAGGATGGCGAATTCGATGAAAATTCCGCCACCCTCAACGAGATGTACGACCATCTGAGGCATTCCGTGGACTCTGCTGAGCTCGATGCCTTCGCATCCCGACCCTTGCCCGATCCCAAAGATGCCGCGGCTTTCTCCCGCGCAACGGCATTGTTGGAGGCCGTGGCGGGCAATCTGCATACGTCGGTTGCCACTCGTGTCGCCTTGGCTCGAGATATGAAGTTCCCGAATATCCTCGTCAAGCTGTCCGAGGATCCCGATCCTCAAGTGCGCGCGGCTGTCGCAGCGAACGAGGAAGACAAGAACTGGCTCGTCGGCAGGCTCACGAAGGATCCGGAGGTTTTCGTGCGGGAGGCGGCTCTGCGGAACAAGCAGACCTCGTGGAAAATGCGCATGGAGGGAGCCGAAGATCCGCAGATCGGCGCACAGACGCTGGACTTCCTGGCGCGCATGGGCACGGAGGAGGGCTTCTCTGGTCCCGCAGTGCTCGCTGCCATGGTGAGAAGGGCGGTGGCGCTCAATCCCAGTGCGAGCGAGGAGACCGTGCAACGGCTTGCGCAGGATGGCATTCCTGATGTAAGCCATGCGGCGCAACAGCGTCTGACTCAGTGATACGTTGATGCATAAAGCATGAGACGCCGCATCGATGACTGCGCTGGTGGTCATCGATGCGCCACGCTGATGGTCATTGAGGCACCCGCTGATGGTTCTGTGGAATCGTACAGGCGTTTTTCCTGAAATTTTTGCTGAAGAAGCGTGGTTAACGGCGTGGATTGTTTTAGGCTAGTAGGCATGAGCAAAAAACAAGAAATGGAAAGCGAAGAGCGTCTTGCCCGACCGCTCATTCGGCTTGCGAAGGCACATGGCGTTGCCACGGCCTACAACGGGCAGCAGGGCGAATTCATCGAGATCGACGACGATGTCCTGATCAAGGTGCTTGCGGCATTGGGAGTCGATGCCAGCAGCGATGAGAAGGCGAAGAAAGCGCTGAGCGATCTCGAAGATGAGAAGCATGCACGCCTTGTGGAACCCACCGTGCTGCATGTGCAAGGGTCCAACAGCACCGTGACCGTCAACCATGGTCCGCTTGATGTACCGCAGGCATCCATCACGCTGGAAGACGGCACGGAATACCAAGGCGTCATTTCTACGGAGCCGGGCGATGGAGCAACGGCTTATCCGCTCGATGGTGAGCTGATTGTCAATTCCCGTCTCGTCATTCCCGTGGATCTGCCCCTCGGATACCACACACTTCATGTGAAGGCTGGCAAGCGCACTGCTGACGCGACGCTTATCAGCGCCCCCAAGCGTGTCAACCTCATCAAGGATTTGCAGAACGGCCAGTTGTGGGGCTGGATGGCTCAGCTGTACTCCATCCGTTCCAAGGATTCTTGGGGTGTCGGCGATTTCTACGATCTGGGTAACCTGCTTGCAGGTGCCAAGACGAAGACCGGCGCTGATTTCATCCTCATCAACCCCGTGCACGCTGCGGAACCCGTCGCGCCTCTGACGCCGTCGCCGTACCTGCCTATTTCCCGTCGTTTCATCAACTTCTCGTACATCCGTCCGGAAGCGATCGAAGAATACGGTCGCCTCGATGATGAAGCGCAGGAGCAAATCGCCCAGCTGCATGATTCCGTGCGTGCCAACAACACTGACCCTGATTTTGTTGACAGGGATGCGATGTGGAAGGCGAAGGTGCCCGCCCTGTGGCTCATCTTCAAGGCCGGACGCAGCATCAAGCGCCAGAAGGCTTTTGACGCATACGTCAAGGAAGCCGGCGGCGACCTCGAGGCTTACGCAACATGGTGCCTGTGCTACGACAAGTGGGGCGCTCCCGAGGACGATCCCCAATCGTGGGAGAACCGTCTGACGAAGGACTCCAAGGAAGTCAAGGATTTGCGCAAGCAGTATCCCGACACGCTGGAGTTCTACAAGTGGCTTGAGTGGATCGCTGACGAACAGCTGACCGCAGCGCAGAAGAAGGCGCAGGATGCCGGTATGAAGATCGGTCTCATGGCTGACATGGCCGTGGGCGTGCATCCTCAGGGCGCCGAAGTGTGGTGGAACCCCCAGCGCTTCGCCAAGGGCGCCACGGTGGGCGCTCCGCCGGACTTCTTCAACCAGCAGGGCCAGAACTGGAGCCAGCCGCCGCTCAACCCCATCGACCTGGCCAACACCGGTTACCAGACCTACCGTGACATGGTGCACGGCATGTTCCAGAAGGCAGGCGCCGTGCGCATCGATCATGTGCTCGGTCTGTTCCGCCTGTGGTGGATCCCGCAGGGCAATTCCGCCAAGGACGCCACTTATGTCTACTACGATTCCGCAGTGATGCTCGGCATCCTCGCCTTGGAGGCGTACCGTGCCAACGGCGTCGTGGTGGGCGAAGACCTGGGCGTCGTGCCGGATTACGTTGCGGATTCCCTCAAGGAGCATGGCCTCATGGGCTGCGTCATTGAGTGGTATGCGCAGGATTCGAATGGTTTCGTGCCTCCCAAGAAGTGGCGTGAATACGCGCTGGCTTCCGTCACGACGCACGACATGCCTCCGACGGCTGGATACCTCAACTACGAGCAGGTCAAGATTCGTGAAGAACTGGGTCTGCTGACCACCTCCGTCGAGGAATTCCAGAAGTCCGCTGAGGAAGAGCACAACGGTTTGCTCAACATGCTCGAGACGAACGGTTACATGCCTGCCCAGTGGCGCGAGGATGAGGCCAGCCACGAACAAGACATCATCGAGGCAATGCACGTGGCATTGTGCGATGCGCCGAGCAAGCTGCTCGCGGCTGCCGTCGTCGATGGCGTCGGTGAACGTCGCGCACAGAACCAGCCTGGCACGAACAACGAGTATCCGAACTGGCGTGTTCCCCTTGCCGACGGCAAGAAGAACCCGATTCTTCTGGACGACCTGTTCGACAATGAGCGTCTTCTGTCCCTGGCGGACACGATGAACAACGCGTTGGCCAAGAAGAACGCACGCTGACACAGTCGGAACAGTGAGCACAGTCTCGCATCGGTGAATGGTTGCCGGGCGCATGCACTCCATGCGCCCGGCAACGTGTATGTGCGCCGTCATAAGGCGCGACCAGGTCCGGTGGAACATCCTCGGTTGCTGACCGCGACACGCGGGTGAGAAAAGACGCCGCGTGGTTTGTCAAACAAGAGCCAAAGCTTTATAATTGGCGACTGTTGTGTCTTCCAAGGGTCCGGAAAGCGCTGTCCCACTCGCATCGGACTTTCAGGGAGCCCACGGAAATCAAGAGAGCCATTAACCACTGGCGCTCAAACACAATGAACAGAAAAGGTTGAACAGTGAAGACTTTCACTCCTAAGCCAGCTGACCTGAGCCACGAATGGTACGTCATCGACGCCACCGACGTGGTGCTCGGTCGTCTCGCCTCGCAGACTGCTAATCTGCTTCGCGGCAAGAACAAGCCGTCCTTCGCGCCTTACGCGGATCAGGGCAACCATGTCATCATCATCAATGCTGACAAGATCGCTCTCTCCGGCAACAAGCTCGGCAAGAACCTGTACCAGCACTCCGGCTTCCCGGGTGGTCTGCGCGCTGATAGCTACGCAGAGCTCCTCAAGAAGGATCCGGCTCGCATCATCCGCACGGCTGTCAAGGGCATGCTCCCGAAGAACCGCCTTGCCAAGGTGCAGCTCAACCGCCTTCACGTCTACACCGGATCCGAGCATCCGCATGTGGCGCAGCAGCCGACCGTGTTTGAGATCAAGCAGATCTCTCAGCAGGCTAAGTAACCAGGACCGAAAGGAGATCCACAATAATGGCTGACAACAACCAGAACTCCGCGGTCCAGGAGACCGAGGAAGAACTCACTTCCTACACCACCGAGACCAACGCAGGCGCCGGCACCGGCACCTCCACCATCGCCCCGGGCTATGGCACCGGCCGCCGCAAGGAAGCCGTCGCGCGTGTGCGCCTCGTTCCTGGCTCCGGCAAGTGGACGATCAACGGTCGTCCGCTCGAAGAATACTTCCCGAGCCGCCTGCAGCAGCGTGAGGTCAATTCCCCGATCGTGCTGCTCAAGCTCGAGAACAAGTTCGACGTCATCGTGCTCGTTGACGGCGGCGGCGTGACCGGCCAGGCAGGTGCAATCCGCCTGGGCGTCGCACGTGCGCTCAATGCCATCGATCGCGATTCCAACCGCGCTGCGCTCAAGAAGGCCGGCTTCCTCACTCGCGACGCTCGTGTCGTCGAGCGCAAGAAGGCTGGTCTGCACAAGGCTCGCAAGGCCCCGCAGTACTCCAAGCGTTAAAACGCTTCCGCACCATGTGCGCATCTACGCCCCAGTTCGCTGGGGCGTTTTTGTTTTTTCAACAAAGCCACTGCCACGCCTCGAATCCGGAATGTATTTGCATTACGACGCGACGATTTTCGCCACGCGCGAGTGTTTATGAAATATGGCGTTGATACGTTAAAGTGTGAGTTGGCTCACAGTAGTCACTGCGCTGTCGTAAGGTCGGCGAACGCGGTTTCGCCACCTGCCGAGGCAGCAGTGTGTTCAAGGAGGATCCGTGGCAAAAAACGCAACGGCAGACAGCAATACCAAGCCCCAAGTCGACGCTCAGGCCGAAGCTGACGCCAAGAAGGCGGCAGCTCAGGCTGAGGTTGATGAACTCGTCGCCAAGGCCCAGGTTGCGCTGAAGGAATACGAGAAGTTTGACCAGGAGACCATCGACCGCATCGTCGGCAAGGCATCTCTTGCAGCGCTGAACAAGCATCTTCAGCTCGCGAAGCTTGCCGTTGAGGAGACCCATCGCGGTTTGGTCGAAGACAAGGCCACGAAGAACATCTTCGCATGCGAGCATGTGACGCATTACATGGCAGGCCAGCGCACGGTCGGCATCATCAATGAGAACGACGTGGACGGCATCGTCGAGATCGCGGAGCCTGTCGGCGTCGTCGCCGGCGTCACGCCCGTCACGAATCCTACGTCGACCGCCATCTTCAAGTCCCTGCTGGCGTTGAAGACACGCTGTCCCATCGTGTTCGGCTTCCATCCGTTCGCCCAGAAGTGCTCCGTCGCTGCCGCCAAGATTGTGCGCGACGCGGCAATTAAGGCCGGCGCTCCTGAAAACTGCATCCAGTGGATTGAGCATCCCAGCATCGAAGCCACCCAGGCTCTCATGAGCCATCCTGGCGTCGCCACGATTCTTGCGACCGGCGGTCCGGGCATGGTGAAGGCGGCATACACGTCCGGCAAGCCCGCCCTCGGCGTCGGCCCGGGCAATGCGCCTGCATACGTCGATTCCGATGTCGACGTCGACCGCGCAGTCAACGACCTCGTGCTCTCGAAGCATTTCGATTACGGTCTGATCTGCGCAACCGAAAACGCCATCATCATCCACAGGGATGTCTATGACCGCATGATCACCGAGCTCAAGCGCCGCAAGGCCTACTTCGTCAACGCGGAAGAGAAGACCAAGCTCGAGAAGTACATGTTCGGCGTGCAGGCTTACGCCCCCGAAGGCAGCCCCGCTCCACGCCTTAACAGCGTGGTCCCCGGCAAGTCCCCGCAGTTTATCGCCAAGGAAGCAGGCTTCGAAGTGCCTGCCGATTGCACGATGATCGCCGCTGAATGCGCCGAAGTGGGCGAGCGCGAGCCGTTGACGCTCGAGAAGCTGTGCCCTGTGCAGGCCATTCTCAAGGCGGAAGACAAGGAAGACGGCTTCACCAAGTGCGAGCAGATGCTCCTGCATGGCGCTGGACACACCGCCGCCATCCATACCAACAACGAGGACCTGGTGCGTGAGTTCGGCCTGCGCATGAAGGCATGCCGTATTCTGTGGAACTCCCCGTCGTCCCTTGGCGGCATCGGCGATATCTACAATGCGATCGCCCCGTCGCTCACGCTTGGCTGCGGCTCGTACGGCGGCAACTCGGTGTCCGGCAACGTTCAGGCCGTTAACCTCATCAACATCAAGCGCGTCGCTCGGAGGAACAACAACATGCAGTGGTTCAAGATCCCGCCCAAGACTTACTTCGAGCCGAACGCCATCCGTTATCTGCGCGACATGGTGGGCGTCAATCGCGTGGTCTTCGTGTGCGACAAGGTCATGATCCAGCTGGGCGTCGTCGAGAAGTGCATCGACCAGCTGCGCCGCCGCATGAACCACGTTGAATATCGCATCATCGACTATGTGGAGCCCGAGCCCAGCGTGGAAACCGTGCAGCGTGGCGCCGCGATGATGCGCGATGAGTTCGAGCCGGATACGATCATCGCAGTGGGCGGTGGCTCCGCCATGGATGCCGCCAAGATCATGTGGCTGCTGTACGAACACCCCGAGATCTCGTTTGATGACGTCAAGGAAAAGTTCTTCGACATCCGCAAGCGCGCGTTCCGTCTGCCGGAGCTCGGTCACAAGGCCAAGCTCGTGTGCATCCCGACGTCGTCCGGCACGGGATCCGAAGTCACTCCTTACGCGGTCATCACCGACCATAAGACCGGCTTCAAGTACCCGATTACCGATTATGCGCTCACGCCATCCGTCGCCGTCATCGACCCGGTGCTTGCGCGCACCCAGCCGCGTCGCCTCGCCTGCGATTCCGGCATGGATGCATTGACCCACGCCATCGAGGCCTATACGTCCGTGTATGCCAACGACTTTACGGACGCCATGGCGCTCCACGCAATCGATCTCATCTGGCATAACCTTGATGCATCCGTCAACAAGAAGGACGTGGATGCTCAGGAGCGCATGCATAATGCAGCCACGATGGCTGGCATGGCATTCGGTTCTGCGTTCCTCGGCATGTGCCATGCAATGGCCCACACCATCGGCGCCCTGTGCCATGTGGTGCACGGCCACACCAACGCCATCCTGTTGCCGTATGTGATTCGTTACAACGGCCAGGTGCCGGAGGAGCCCACGAGCTGGCCGAAGTACAGCAAGTACGTTGCCCCGCAGCGCTTCCAGAACATCTGCAAGCTGCTTGACATCACGACCTCCTCGCCGGAGGACGCGGTCGAGAAGCTCGCCAGCGCCATCGAGGATTACCGTGACAACAAGCTGGGCATGGACGCTTCGTTCAAGGCATGCGGCGTGGACGAGGAATACTTCTGGTCCATCCTCGACAAGATCGGCATGCGTGCATACGAGGATCAGTGCGCTCCGGCAAATCCGCGCATCCCGCAGATCGAAGACATGAAGGACATTGCAATCGCCGCTTACTATGGTGTTTCGCAGGCCGAAGGTCACAAGATCCGTGAAGAGCGCGAAGGCGAAGCCGCGTTGCACGAGGCTTCGGAAGTCGTTCCGGAGAGCAAGTGACGCCTCGGCGTTGAAGGCGGCGATGGGCGCAATAGCTGATGCCCATTGGCATCGGCTGAGTACTGGGACTGCCCATCAGCGTAAGTTCACAGGCATGATTGCGTGTCCGTCGGCATGAAAGTGCACCCATCAATATGTTTGGTGGGTGCACTTTTCGATGTGGCTCCTGTCCATCGACACGCCCGAATTGCTGCGGTTTATGGGGTGTGCTTTAATAAACAAGTTGCCTGTTTTATGGCTCGCAAATTTCTCTTCTAAAAAGCGAGCGCGACGTGGCGAAAGCCAAGGGTCGCGCACTGATGTGGCTCTGCCAGGTCTGCCGTTTCCACGGTGGATGTAGCTGGTCTGCCTTGGTGATGTAATGCAGGTTGTAATTGTAACGAACCTTAAGAAAGGGCGGACGGCGAATGGCGGGACAGAAAATCCGCATCAGGCTTAAGTCCTATGACCATGAGGTCATCGACCAATCGGCGAAGACTATCGTCGAGACGGTCACCAACGCGGGCGCAACGGTTGTTGGCCCCGTTCCTCTTCCCACCGAGAAGAACGTGTTTGTTGTTATTCGTTCTCCTCATAAGTACAAGGATTCCCGCGAACACTTCGAGATGCGCACTCACAAGCGTCTCATCGACATCGTGGATCCTACCCCGAAGGCTGTCGACTCGCTGATGCACCTCGACCTGCCGTCGGAAGTGAACATCGAGATCAAGCTGTAGGGAGGAGGAAGCCATGGCTAACGAAAAGAATCGTGTTGCTCTCGTGGGCACGAAGCTCGGTATGTCCCAGGTGTGGGATGAGAACGGCTTCTTCGTCCCTGTCACCCTCGTGGACGTTTCCACGAACGTTGTGACCGCTGTCAAGACCGACGAAACCGATGGCTATCAGGCCATCCAGCTCGGCTACGGCGAAATCGACCCTGCGAAGGTTACCAAGCCGCTCGCAGGTCACTTCAAGAAGGCTGGTGTCACGCCGCGCCGTCACCTCGTCGAGGTGCGCACCGCTGATGCCGCCGACTACAAGACCGGCCAGGAACTGACCGCCGAGGTGTTCGCTGAAGGCGCCACGGTTGATGTCACCGGCACCACGCGCGGCAAGGGCTTCGCTGGCACCATCAAGCGTTGGGGCTTCAAGTCCTATCGCCGTACGCACGGCTCGCACAAGAACGAACGCCGTCCTGGTTCTGTGGGCGCATGCGCTACTCCGTCCCGTATTCTCAAGGGCAAGCGCATGGCTGGCCGCATGGGCCACGCAACCAACACCGTGCTGAACCTCACCGTCGTCTCCTCTGACGCCGAGAAGGGCATCCTTGCTGTCAAGGGCGCTATCCCCGGTCCGAAGGGCGGCATCGTTGTGGTTCGCTCTGCAGTGAAGGGAGCCTGAATTTAAATGGCTAACGTTACTCTGAACGTCACCGACGCAACGGGCCAGGCTGCAGGCACCGTCGATGCACCGGCCGAGGTCTTCGGCATTGAGTTCGACGATGTGCGCAAGCACGTCCCGCTCGTGCACCAGGTCGTCATCGCACAGCTCGCTGCTGCACGCCGTGGCACGCACGCTGTCAAGAATCGCGCTCGTATCTCCGGCGGCGGCAAGAAGCCGTACAAGCAGAAGGGCACCGCTCGCGCTCGTCAGGGCTCCATCCGCGCTCCTCAGTTCGCCGGCGGCGCAGTCGTGCACGGCCCGGTGCCGCGCGACTACTCCCAGCGCACCCCCAAGAAGATGAAGGCTGCTGCTCTGCGTTACGTCCTGTCGGACCGCGCTAACGCTGGTCGTCTTCATGTTGTGGACTTCGCTCTGACCGAGCCGTCCACCAAGAAGGCGAAGGCCGCCCTGGTGCCTGTCGTCTCGGACCGTTTCACCACCGTTGTGCTTGGTCGTGAAGAACTCAACACGTACCTGTCCGTGCGTAACCTGCGCACCGTGCACGTGCTGTTCGCCGATCAGCTCAATACGTACGATGTGGTCACCGCCGAGGACGTCGTCTTCTCCAAGGAAGGCTACGAAGCCTTCGTCAATGGCAAGAAGGAGGCCTGATTTCCATGGTGGCAGTTCACAAGCCCGCACACGACATCATCCTCAAGCCTGTTGTCTCCGAGAAGAGCTACGCGCTCTCTGATCGCGGCCAGTACACGTTCGTCGTGGCCAAGGACGCGAACAAGGTGCAGATCAAGCAGGCAATCGAAGAGATCTTCAAGGTCAAGGTCACCTCGGTCAACACCCTCAACCGTGCAGGCAAGCGTGTCCGCACCCGCTACGGCTACGGCCAGCGCGATTCCCAGAAGCGCGCAATCGTCACCGTTGCCGAGGGTCAGTCGATCGACATCTTTGGCAACTGAAGGCTAGCCGAGAAAGTTAGGAACTAAATTATGGCTATCCGCGTTTACAAGCCGACAAGCGCAGGCCGTCGCAACGCTTCCGTTTCGGACTTCTCCGAAATCACGCGTTCGACCCCTGAGAAGTCGCTCGTTCGTCCTCTCAAGAAGACGGGCGGTCGCAATTCGTACGGTCGCATCACCTCCCGCCATCGCGGCGGCGGTCACAAGCGCCAGTACCGCATCATCGATTTCAAGCGTTGGGACAAGGACGGAGTGCCCGCCAAGGTCGCCGAAATCGAATACGATCCGAACCGTTCCGCTCGCATCGCCCTCCTGCACTTCGCAGATGGCGAGAAGCGTTACATCATCGCTCCCCAGGGCATCAAGCAGGGCGACATCATCGAGACCGGTGAGAACGCCGACATCAAGCCCGGCAACAACCTGCCGCTGCGCAACATCCCGACCGGTACGATCGTGCACGCAATCGAGCTCCGCCCGCTGGGTGGCGCGAAGATCGCGCGTTCCGCCGGTGCCGCTGTGCAGCTCGTTGCAAAGGACGGCGCTTACGCTCAGCTGCGTATGCCGTCTGGCGAAATCCGCAACGTCGACGCTCGCTGCCGTGCAACGGTTGGTGAGGTCGGCAACGCTGACCACGCCAACGTGCAGCTCGGCAAGGCCGGTCGTGCCCGCTGGATGGGCAAGCGCCCGATCACCCGTGGTGAATCGATGAACGCTGTGGACCATCCGCATGGCGGTCGTACCCGCGGTGGCAAGCCGCCGGTTTCGCCGTGGGGCAAGGGCGAGGTTCGTACTCGTCGTCCGAAGAAGGCTTCGAACAAGATGATTGTTCGTCGTCGTCCGAATGGTAAGAACCGCAAGTAAGGGAGTGTCACACAGATGACTCGTAGCATCAAGAAGGGCCCCTTCGTCGACGCCCACTTGCAGAAGAAGGTCGACGAGCAGAACGAGAAGGGCACGCACAACGTCATCAAGACGTGGTCGCGCCGTTCGATGATCACCCCTGATTTCATCGGACACACCTTCGCTGTTCATGATGGTCGCAAGCACGTGCCCGTGTTCGTGACCGAAGCAATGGTTGGTCACAAGCTCGGTGAGTTCGCTCCTACGCGTACTTTCCGTGGCCATGTGAAGGATGACAAGAAGGCACGCCGCTAAAGGCGAGGAAGAGTAGAGACACATGGAAGCTAAAGCAGTTGCTCGTCACGTCCGCGTGACGCCGCGCAAGGCTCGCCGCATGGTCGACCTCATCCGAGGCAAGCAGGCGGAAGAAGCCATCAACATCCTCAAGTTCGCGCCCCAAGACGCTTCGGTGCCGGTGCTCAAGGTTCTTGAGTCCGCCATCGCAAACGCCCGCGTGAAGGCTGAGCGCGCCAACGAGCAGTTCCGTGAGAACGAGCTCGTTGTTACCGAGACCTACGTGGACGAGGGCGTGACCCTCAAGCGTTTCCGCGCTCGTGCGCAGGGACGTGCAGCCCGTATCAACAAGCGCACCAGCCACATCACCGTGGTCGTCGCCGACAAGGAAGGAACCCGCTAAATGGGACAGAAGATTAACCCGTTCGGCTACCGTCTCGGCGTCACCGAATCTCACCGCAGCAAGTGGTTCTCCGATTCCGTCAAGCCGGGAGAGCGTTACAGCGATTTCGTGCTCGAGGATGACAAGATCCGCAAGGCCATGAACAAGGACCTGGAGCGTGCCGGTGTTTCCCGCATCGTCATCTCCCGCACCCGTGATCGTGTGCAGGTCGACATTCACACCGCTCGTCCGGGCATCGTCATCGGACGTCGTGGTGCAGAGGCCGATCGCGTGCGCGCCAAGCTCGAGAAGCTTACGGGCAAGCAGGTTCAGCTCAACATCTATGAGGTGAAGAACGCTGACCTGGACGCTCAGCTCGTCGCACAGTCCATCGCTGAGCAGCTGACGAACCGCGTGACCTTCCGTCGCGCGATGCGCAAGGCTCAGCAGGACGCAATGCGCGCCGGCGCCAAGGGCATCCGTATCAAGCTGTCCGGCCGCCTCGGTGGTGCTGAAATGAGCCGTTCCGAATTCTACCGCGAGGGTCGCGTTCCGCTTCAGACGCTTCGCGCTCTCATCGATTATGGCTTCTTCGAGGCTCGCACCACTTACGGCCGCATCGGCGTGAAGGTGTGGATCTACAAGGGCGACATGACGGACGCGGAGTTCGAGGAGCAGCAGGCTCAGCAGAACAACCGTGGTCGTCGTGGTGACCGTCGTCCGCGCGGCAACCGCCGTGCTGCCAAGGAAGCAGCAACCGAGAACAAGCCGCAGGAAGCCCAGGCGGCTCCTGCAGCCGCTGCGGAGGCTCCCGCAGCCGCAACGGAAGCAAAGGAGTGACCTGATGCTGATTCCTAAGAGGGTCAAGTATCGCAAGCAGCAGCGTCCTACGCGTTCTGGCATGTCCAAGGGTGGCAATGAAATCGCTTTCGGCGATTACGGCATCCAGGCACTGGCCCCCGCGTATATCACGAATCGTCAGATTGAAGCTGCTCGTATCGCCATGACGCGTTACATCAAGCGCGGTGGTCGTGTGTGGATCACGATCTTCCCCGATCGCCCGCTGACCAAGCACGCTCTCGGTTCCCGAATGGGTTCCGGTAAGGGTGCTCCGGAATTCTGGATCGCCAACGTGCGTCCTGGTCGTGTCATGTTCGAAATCGGTGGCGTCCCTGAGGACGTCGCTCACGAGGCTCTTCGTCGTGCAATCGACAAGATGCCGATGAAGTGCAGGATCATTGCTCGTGAAGGCGGTGAAAACTGATGATCGGAACTGCTGAATACAGCATCGAGAATCTCAACGCGAAGACCAACGCTGAAATCGAAGGCGCTCTCAAGAGGTCCAAGGAGGAGCTTTTCAACCTCCGCTTCCAGTCCGCCACCGGTCAGCTGCAGAACACCGCCCGTCTCAAGGCGGTCAAGCGCGACATCGCCCGCATGTACACGGTGCTTCGCGAGCGTGAGCTCGGCATCACCACGGAACCCGCAGGTGAGTCCGACAACAAGGCTGAGGAGAAGTAATGGCTGAAGCTACTGAAACTCAGGAGCGGAATTTCCGCAAGACCCGCCGCGGCTACGTGGTGTCCGATGCTGCTGACAAGACCATTACGGTCGAGCTCGAGCAGCGTTCCACCCACCCGCTGTATGGCAAGGTCGTGCGTTCCACTCGTAAGGTCAAGGCCCATGATGAAAACAACGAGGCACATGTCGGTGACCTTGTTACAATTATGGAGACTCGTCCTTTGAGCAAGACGAAGCGCTGGCGTTTGGCAGCGATCGTCGAGCGCGCAAAGTAATAAGTTCGGCAAGGCTCGCCGTACACCACGATTAGGGTCGCATCGTCCGATGCGCTAGCATAGGATACTTGCGGCCCTTTTCGGGTGTACGGGGAGGACCAGCTCGGCTAAGGAGAAATATGATTCAGCAAGAATCAAGGCTTAAAGTCGCCGACAACACGGGCGCCAAGGAAATCCTGGCAATCCGCGTGCTCGGTGGTTCTAAGCGACGCTACGCCGGCATTGGCGACATCATCGTCGCCAGCGTCAAGGATGCAATTCCTGGCGGCTCGGTGAAGAAGGGCGACGTGGTCAAGGCCGTCGTCGTCCGCACTGTCAAGGAAAGCCGCCGCAAGGATGGCTCCTACATCAAGTTCGACGAGAACGCTGCTGTCATTCTCGGCAATGGCCGTGAACCGCGTGGCACTCGTATCTTCGGACCGGTCGGTCGTGAACTGCGCGACAAGCGTTTCATGAAGATCGTGTCCCTCGCTCCGGAGGTGATCTGACATGGTAGCCAAGATCAAGCAAGGCGATCAGGTCAAGGTCATCAAGGGCCGCGACCGTGGCGCAGAGGGCAAGGTTCTCCGCGTTCTCTCCAACGGTCGTATCATCGTCGAAGGCGTCCAGATTGTGAAGAAGCACGTGCGTGCCACGCGCGAAGGCCAGGAGTCTGGCATCATCTCGACTGAGGCCTCCATCGATCGTTCCAACGTGATGCTCATCGACCCGGAGTCGGGCAAGCCGACCCGCGTTGGCGTTCACGTGAAGGAAGAGGTCCGTGACGGCAAGGTGAAGCGCGTGCGCACTCGCTATGCCAAGAAGTCCGGAAAGGAGATCGCATGAGCGATATCGAAGCTCCCGCGACCCCGCGTCTGAAGCAAAAGTACAATGAGGAGATCGTTCCTGAACTCGAGAAGGAGTTCAAGCACGCCAACCCCATGCAGATTCCTCGTCTCACCAAGGTCGTCGTCTCCATGGGCGTCGGTGCCGCAGCTCGCGACTCCAAGCTCATCGAAGGCGCAGTCAAGGACCTGACCCTGATCACCGGTCAGAAGCCGAAGATCACGAAGGCGAAGAAGTCCGTCGCACAGTTCCACCTGCGCGAAGGCCAGGAAATCGGTGCTTTCGTCACGCTCCGTGGCGACCGCATGTGGGAGTTCCTGGATCGCCTGCTGACGCTCGCCCTGCCGCGTATCCGCGATTTCCGCGGCATCAACGGCAAGCAGTTCGACGGCAATGGCAACTACAACTTCGGTCTGACCGAGCAGTCCATGTTCCATGAGATCGATCCTGATAACATCGATCACGTGCGTGGTATGGACATCACCGTTGTGACCACCACCAAGGACGATAAGGAAGCTTACGCGCTGCTCAAGGCCCTCGGCTTCCCGTTCAAGGAGAACTGAAATGGCAAAAACCGCTCTGAAGAACAAGGCGGCCGCTAAGCCGAAGTTTAAGGTGCGCGCTTACACGCGTTGCCAGGTGTGCGGTCGTCCCCATTCCGTGTATCGCAAGTTCGGCCTGTGCCGCGTGTGCCTTCGTGAGAAGGCCCACCGCGGTGAGCTGCCCGGCGTGACGAAGTCCAGTTGGTGATATTTGACGCTGAAGGTCTGCGGCTGTGCCGGATGAGAATCCGAGCACAGCGGCGGAAACCACGGCGAGGAAGGGCATAAGCCCACATGACAATGACAGATCCGATCGCAGACATGCTTACGCGTCTGCGTAATGCGAGCGCGGCTAAGCACAAGACCGTTGACATGCCGTACTCCAAGTTCAAGGCGAACATCGCTGATATCCTCAAGCGCGAGGGCTATATCAAGGATTACACCGCCAAGGAAGCCAAGGTCGGCAAGACCCTTGAGATCACTCTCAAGTACGGTCAGTACGGCCAGCGTTCCATCCAGGGCATCAAGCGCGTGTCGAAGCCTGGTCTTCGTCGCTACGCGAAGTCCGATGAGCTCCCCATGCCGCTCGGCGGCCTGGGCATCGCCATCATCTCGACTTCCTCCGGCCTGATGACTCAGAAGGAATGCCTGGACAAGGGCATCGGCGGCGAAATCGTCGCTTTCGTTTGGTGAGAAAGGAGAGCTGAAACATGGCATCGCATATTGGTAAGCTCCCCATCGCCATTCCGTCCGGCGTTGAGGCATCCGTTAAGGATTCCACGGTCACCGTCAAGGGCCCGAAGGGCACTGACGAGTACACCTTCCCGGAGAACATCTCCGTGGAAGTGCAGGACAACGAGATCGTGGTGTCCGCTGCTGACAATGAGCGTGAGACCCGTGCAAAGCACGGTCTGGCTCGCGCAATCATCGCATCCAAGGTCAAGGGCGTGCATGAGGGTTACCGCAAGCACCTGCTCATCGTCGGCACCGGTTACCGCGTGCAGGCCAAGGGCAAGGGCCTCGAGTTCTCCCTCGGTTACTCGCACACCATTACCGTGAACGCTCCTGAAGGCATCACGTTCGAGGTGCCGAACCAGAACGAGCTCTTCGTGTCCGGCATGGACAAGCAGCTCGTCGGTCAGGTTGCCGCGAACATCCGCAAGCTGCGCGCCCCGGAACCCTACAAGGGCAAGGGCATCAAGTACGAGGATGAGCACATCCTGCGCAAGGCTGGAAAGGCTGGTAAGTAATGAGCGTCAAGATCCTGGGTAAGGGCAAGTTCGTTGCCCGCGCGCGTCGTCACGCTCGTATCCGCAAGAAGGTCGTCGGCACCCCGGAGCGTCCCCGCCTCGTGGTGACCCGTACCAACCGCAACATCATCGCCCAGATCGTCGATGACACCAAGGGCGTGACGCTCGTTTCCGAGTCCACGCTCCACAATGACTTCGACTTCAAGGGCACCAAGACCGAAGCCGCCAAGGAAGTTGGCCTGCGTATTGCAGCAAAGGCCAAGGAGGCTGGCATCACCGCCGTGTGCTTCGATCGCGGTGGCAACAAGTACCACGGCCGCGTCGCAGCGGTTGCTGATGGTGCTCGCGAAGGAGGCCTGGCGCTGTGAGCGATAACGAAGTTAAGGAAACTGCAGTGGCAGAACAGTCCGACAACAACGCGGCAGCGACGAAGTCCGACGAGCGCAAGGGCCGCCGCGGCGGCCGCAACGAGCGTCGCAACCGTCGTGATCATGAGGAGAACCGCGGCGACGAGATGCTCGATCGCGTCGTCACGATCAACCGTGTCGCTAAGGTTCACAAGGGCGGTCGTACGTTCAGCTTCGCGGCTCTTGTTGTCGTCGGTGACGGCAACGGCACCGTGGGCGTGGGCTACGGCAAGTCCCGCGAGGTCCCGGCTGCAATCGCCAAGGGCCAGCTCGACGCCAAGAAGCACATGTTCACCGTTCCGCGCGTGCGTGGCACCATCACCCATCCGGTGATTGGCCATGACGCCGCCGGCACTGTGCTGCTTCGTCCGGCTGCCCCGGGTACCGGCGTTATCGCCGGTGGCGCTGTGCGTGCAGTCATGGAGTGCGCAGGTATCTCCGATATCCTGACCAAGTCCATGGGCTCCGACAACGCTATCAACACCGTGAATGCGACCGTTGCAGCTCTTAAGCAGCTCGAAGAGCCTGAAGAGGTTGCAGCACGTCGTGGCCTGTCGCTTCAGGAAGTTGCTCCTGACCGTCTCCTGCGTGAGCGCGCCAAGGGCATCGCTGAGGCTCGCGAGGCTCGCGAAAAGGCTGCGGCTGAGAAGGCCGCCGAGCAGAAGGATGGTGAGTGATGGCTGACAAGCAGATCAAGGTCACCCTGGTTCGTGGTCTTGTGAACCGCACCCCCAACCAGCGTGTGAACGTCAAGCAGCTCGGCCTGCACAAGATCGGCCAGTCCGTGATCGTCCCTGATGATCCGGTCCATCGTGGCATCATCCAGAAGGTGCGCCACATGGTCACCGTCGAGGAGGCTAACTGATAATGGCTAATAACAACGAAGAAGTCGACATCCTCCAGATGCACAACCTTCGTCCGGCTCCGGGCGCCAACAAGAAGCGCATCCGCGTCGGTCGTGGTGAAGGCTCCAAGGGCAAGACCTCGGGCCGCGGCACCAAGGGCACGGGCGCTCGTTACCAGGTTCGTCCTGGTTTCGAAGGCGGCCAGCTGCCTCTGTACATGCGTCTGCCGAAGCTGCGCGGCTTCAAGAGCCCCTTCAAGAAGGAGTTCCAGGTCGTCAACCTCAAGCGCATTGCCGAAGTCTTCCCCGATGGCGGCGACGTCACCGTCGAGGCTCTTGTCGAGGCAGGCCTTGTGCGCTCCGGTTATCCGGTTAAGGTTCTCGCTGATGGTGAGATCTCCAAGGCTTACAACTTCAAGGGCGTGAAGGCTTCTGCCTCCGCTTCCAAGAAGATCGAAGCCGCTGGTGGTTCCGTCTCCGAGGAGTAACTCGTATGAGTGACACACGCGAGAAGCGATGAGCCTCTTGCGTAAGTGAAGAAATTTCGCCCCTTTCCCGCTTTTCGGCGGGGGAGGGGCGAATTCTTTGCTATGCTATTGTTTCAGTGTGTGCCCGAACGGGCAGCGGCATAGGAGTCTGCTGATCCGACCGAGGAAGGAACATCTAGTGAAAACGCTGATCCAAGCGTTGCGCACAAAGGAGCTGCGCAACAAGATCCTGTTCGTCTTGTTGATGATTCTCATCTACCGCATCGGATCGTATATCCCCACTCCTGGCGTCGATTACAAGGCCGTCCACGAGTGCGTGACCACCATGTCCGGCTCCAGCCAAGAGAACTTTGTCGGACTCGTCAACCTCTTCTCGGGCGGTTCGTTGCTCCAGCTGTCGATCTTCGCTCTCGGCGTCACGCCGTACATCACGGCGTCCATCGTGATCCAGCTGCTCCGTGTCGTCATTCCGCGCTTCGAGCAACTGCATCGTGAAGGCCAGTCCGGTGAAGCCAAGCTCACCGAGTACACGCGTTACCTGACCATCGGCCTCGCCGTGCTCCAGTCCAGCACCATCATCGTCACCGCCCGCACCGGCGCCTTGTTCAACTACATGTGCTCCAATGTGATTCCCGACACGTCCTTTGCCAACATGCTCATCATGGTGATGGTCATGACCGGCGCCACCGGTTTCATCATGTGGATGGCCGAGCTCGTGACCGACAAGGGCATCGGCAACGGCATGTCCGTGTTGATCTTCATCTCCATCTGCTCCGGCTTCCTCAACAACCTGTGGAACATCCACACGGAGGCCAATGGCTGGGTCAAGTTCGGCGTCGTCGTCGGCGTATTCATCGTCATCCTCATCTTCGTGGACTATGTCGAGCTGTGCCAGCGCCGTATCCCGGTGCAGTACACCCGCCGCATGATCGGTCGCAAGATGTACGGCGGAAGCTCCACCTATCTGCCGCTCAAGATCAACATGTCCGGCGTCATTCCCCCCATTTTCGCGTCGTCCATCCTCTCGGTGCCTACGCTGATCTCGCAGTTCGGCAATTCCGATCAGTCATGGGTCCAGTGGATCAACACGAACCTTGGTTCCTCCACCACCGTGTGGTACATCGTGCTGTATTCGCTCATGATTGTGTTCTTCACCTTCTTCTACACATCCGTCACCTTCAACCCGGAGGAAGTCGCGGATGATATGAAGGAGTATGGTGGTTTCATCCCCGGCGTACGTGCTGGTCGAGCAACCGCTGAATACCTCAACTATGTCATGAACCGTCTCAACACGGTGGGCGCCATTTACATTCTGTTCGTCGCGCTCATCCCGACCGTGCTCATCAAGGCGCTTAACCTCAACACCTCCCTGCCGTTCGGCGGCACGACGATCCTCATCATCGCGGGCGTCGGTCTCGATACCCTTCGCCAGGCAAAGGCTCAGACCGAGCAGTTCCAGTATGAGCACTTCCTTGTCGCGCAGGATCCTGAGTCAATCGAGGCTTCCACCGAGGATGATGCGGACGGCTCCGCTGACTCGCAGGTTGACGCTTCGTCCGACGAGCAGGCAACAGAGGAAGCGGAAACTGCAAGCGCTGATGCCGATGCCGGCTCCGATTCCGCGGACAAGGCTTCAGCTGACGCGGAGTGATTCGTCCGACGGTTCATTCACCCAGGCAACTTCCATCAACTAATCGAAGAAATTCCACCCATGGCGTGGCACACCTACCAGTGCGCCGCGCCCATCCAATTCAAGGAGTAATCAATGCGACTTCTCATCATGGGCCCGCAAGGCGTTGGCAAGGGCACCCAGGCTGCTCTTCTGAGCAAGCATTACAACATCCCTGCCATCTCCACCGGTGACATCTTCCGCTTCAACATCAAGAACAAGACGCCACTGGGCCTTGAAGCGCTTGAATACATCAACAAGGGCGAACTCGTGCCCGATGAGCTGACCAACAAGATCGTCAAGGACCGCCTTGCCCAGGATGACGCCAAGAACGGCTGGATTCTCGACGGCTATCCGCGCAACGCTTCCCAAGTGGAGGCACTGGATGCGATGCTCAAGGATTTGGGCACTCCGCTTGATGCTGTCGTCGCCCTCACTGCTGACCATGACGTGCTCATGGACCGCATGATGAAGCGTGCACAGCTTGAAGGCCGCTCGGATGACAATCCCGAAGCCATCGCCAAGCGTCTCGACGTCTACGCCAAGGAAACCGCACCGCTGCTTGACACCTACAAGTCCCGTGGCCTGCTTCATGAGTTCAATGGCGTGGGCGAGATCGACGCCATTCAGGCAACGATCGTCCGCGGTTTGGGGGAGTGACGCCGTCCATTCACGGTTCCTTTGCTAGGCACATGGGAAATGGCCGCCTTTGGGCGGCCATTTTTGTATGACTGCGGCGTTTCGCCAAGCCGCGTAGATGCTTGTGGCGCACTGTGTACCGTGGCGCTCTGCTTACCGAGATTATTGAGCAGTATGACGCTCGAAACGAGGTTTGCGACACGTCGGCGCAAATCACCGGCGAAATAGATGATGCCCGGCCGATGCCGTGTAGACTGGGAACATGGCACTACTGATAGTCGTAATAATCATCGTGATTCTGCTGGCGCTGGCACTGTGGCTGGCGTCGACCTACAACGCGCTCGTGGGACTCAGGAACCTTGTCACCAACGGCTGGGGGCAAATCGACGTGCAGCTCAAGCAGCGGGCCGACCTGATTCCCAACCTCGTTGAGACGGTCAAGGGCTACGCCGCCCACGAAAGCAGCGTTTTCGAGGAAGTCACCCGCGCCCGCACCCACGCACAGCAGGCGGCACAGTCCAACGCTTCCCCGGAGCAACGCGCGGCAGCTGAAAACGACCTGAGCCGAGCGATCCTCAACCTGTATGCGGTGTCCGAGAACTACCCGCAGCTGCAGGCGAACCAGAACTTTCTCGACCTGCAGAACCAGCTCAAGCAAATCGAGCAGAAGATCGCCTACGCGCGGCAGATGTATAACGATGTCGTGCTCAAGTACAACAACAAGCGTCAGATGTTCCCCTCGAATATCGTTGCGGGCATGTTCAATTTCATGGAAGCCCAGACCTTCAGTGCGTCGGGCCAGGATCGCGAGGTGCCGAAGGTCAGCTTCGCGGCGCCTGCGGCACCTGTGCCCGCATCCCAGCCCGGCCCCTTCGCCCAACCTACCGCTGGTTCCAGTCCCCAGCCTTTCGGCGCTGATCCGAACCAGCCCTCGGTCCAATGATTGCAGGCAACGGAGAGCCGGTGAGTCCCTTCCAACAACCCGCCCAGCCTTCGCAGCCCCTCACGCCGACCTCTCCTAGCAGCGAGGGGCCGTGGGCGTCTGAGCCTCAGTACTCCCTCGGTGCGACAGGGTCGGCCCCGTGGTTCAATGCGCGGCGCTTCATCACGTCTCTCATCGTGGCTGTGGGCGTGTGCGCGGCTGTATTCGTCGGGGGACTGGCACTTGTTGATGCATCCGGATCCACCGCCGCATTGCAGGCGACAAACGATGAAATCGACGCACAGATCGAAACGAACGGAGACGTCAGCGTCACGGAACTCGTCACGATTCAGATGCGCAAGCGAGACAGCGGGCCTTACCATCAGCTCTTCCGCACCATCAAGCTCGATAGTGCGAAGGCCACCGATGTCAGCGATGTCTCTGTGACCCGCATACTGTCCAACTCCTCAACGTCCTACACACGGTCGGACTTCGCGCTTCCCAATTACTTGGACACGACCTGGGACTCGCGTTTCGCGGGCCACTGGTATCTCTACGACAAGACGAACGACCGCGACTACATGCCCGTCACCGACGCTTTGGCGGTTTCGCAACCAGACGATACGAACGACAGCAAGCAACTGGAATTCGGATGGAACATCCCCAGCACGGAGTCGGGCACCATGACGTTCCGCCTGACGTATACCTTGCGAAATCTCGCGACGGAATACTCCGACGTGTCCGAGACGTTCTGGGAGCTCGTCAGCGCAGACGAATCCATGCCCATCAAAAAGCTTACGGCAACTGTGAGCCTGCCGCAGGGCGCCAACACCTCGAATACATGGGCATGGCTCCACACCGAAGCAAAGTCCAGCACCCATCGGGACGACGACGGAACGTTGCATTTCGAAGTGGATAACGTCGAGACCTCCGATTACGTGGACGTCATTGCGCTCACCGATGATTCCATGATGTCCGGGGTCGCCCGGGTCAGTCCGCAAGATCGCAAGGACTACAGAATCTCCGTCGAAACGGAGGCCGAACGCAGATGGCACCAGAACCAGGTGGCGGCTGCCCGACGCAACGTCGTGCTCATAGTCCTGTTTGCCTTGGCCGGGCTCGCCATCATCGTCTGGGCGGTGTGGGGTGCTTTTCGAAGCTATCGCGGCAGCCAACCGTGGTTGGCGGGAGAGTATTGGCACGAGCCGCCGGCCATGAGTCCGGCCGCCGCAGCGCGCATGAACCATGTGATTGACGCGACCCAGGACGAGGCATCCTGCGAACTGTCCAGCACATTGCTCTCCCTTGCGTCAAAGCATTGTCTCGTGCTTGCCCCTGGTCCGGCGCGATGGTACGAGGGCATCGACCTAGCTCACTCCGGCCCCTCGCAATACCGTTCCTACATCCAGGGCGTCGCTTCGGCGAACGGAAAGCCCGGCACGATGCGCAAGTCCGTGACCACGACCGTGTGTCTACTCGTCAACACGCGACACGGAGGCGACCTGTCGGGCTACAACCTGTGCTGGTCCGAAAGGCAGCTGCTCACCGTCTTCTCTCTCGTAGCGGACCGTCTGGGGACGCCGACCTTCGACATGGACCAGATGAGCGAGCAATGGCAGACGTGGACGAAGGGCATCAATGCGATGGAACAGTTCAAGCAGGAATGCTCGCAAGAGTTCACCCAGCTTGGAGCCACCAAGACGCAGTTCGCGTGGCATGGTCTTCCGGCTGTTGCCGGAGGGCTGTATCTGTTCTTCATCTATCTTGCATGGCAGCTCGGCACGTTGAGCAGCTTGTGGCCGCTGTTCTGCGTCGCCGCCGTGCTGGTGATGGCAGCCGTTCTCTTCACTCTCACATATGGCAAATCGGTGGGCATCACGGCAAAAGGACAGCATTGGGCCGAGCAGGTATACGGATTTAAGAAATACCTCCTCGATTTCTCGCACTTCCAGACCCGAGGCATTGAAGACCTGGTGCTGTGGGACCGCTACCTGGTGTATGCAGCCGCGTTCGGAATCAGCGAACAGGTGCTGCGGCAGCTGTATCTTGCCGAACCCCGGCTGCAGGACATCTCATGGGTTGATTCGCACACGGACAATTCGCTGCTCTACTGGTACGTGGCGCCGCGCGCGCAGGACATGTCCGCAGCGGCGGCGGATCCGACGATGACTTCCGTTATGAACTTCGGTGGCCTTGATGACTTCGCCGACAGCCTTTCTGCCTCGCTCGGCACTGTGAGGGATTCGTTCTCGACAGCCTTCTCGGACCTGCATTCCGCAAGTTCGGGGTCTTCCTCGTTCGGCGGAAGCGGGGGAAGCTTCGGCGGCGGCGGTTTCGGCGGCGGCGGTGGCGGCGGCGGTGGCGGCGGCTTCGGCGGCCGTTGAGTCGCAGGCCAAGGCGCATGGCTCGCCTTCGCAATGGCGGTCGGAGCCACACGCAGCCTTGGCCGGCGACTCGCCGAATTGTCTTCGGGTTGTTTGTGTGCTATCTTGCATTATTGGTGTGCCTTCACAAGAGGACGCATCTGTAAACACAGCGAGAACGGAGTCTAATGGCTAAAGACGGTGTGATTGAGGTCGAGGGACGAGTCGTGGAGGCATTGCCCAACGCGATGTTCAAGGTCGAGCTCGAGAACAAGCACATTGTCCTCGCCACGATTTCGGGAAAGATGCGGAAGAATTTCATCCGTATCCTTCCTCAGGATCGTGTCGTGCTCGAAATGAGCCCGTACGACCTGAATCGCGGTCGTATTACATACCGCTACAAGTAAAGGAAAACCATGAAGGTTAGCCCCAGCGTGAAGAGAATCTGCGAGCACTGCCGCGTGATTCGTCGCCACGGTCGCGTCATGGTGATCTGCACGAACCCGCGCCATAAGCAGCGTCAGGGCTGAGCGGACACCGCTAGCGACACAATTCAATAGGCGCTGAGCCACAGGAGCAACAGCCCCTGAACCCCAGGACAGAGACCTGGGCCAGAGCAAGCAGGACTTGCGAAGGACGGCTTGGCGTACAATCTCTGACAACAAGAAGGAATCGCAATGGCACGTCTTGCCGGAGTCGACATCCCCAATGAGAAGCGTATCGAAATCGCCCTCACCTATATCTATGGTGTGGGTCGTACGCGCGCCAAGGAAACGCTCGCAGCCACGGGTATCAACCCGGACACTCGAGTGAAGGACCTCTCTGATGACCAGCTGATCCAGCTCCGTGATTATCTCGAGGGCAACTACAAGATCGAAGGCGATCTGCGTCGCGAGGTCGAAGCAGACATCCGTCGTAAGATCCAGATCAATTGCTACCAGGGCATTCGCCATCGCCGCCACCTGCCGGTTCGCGGCCAGCGTACGAAGACCAACGCTCGCACCCGCAAGGGACCGAAGCGTACGGTTGCCGGAAAGAAGAAGGCTGCCTGATTAAGGCAGCGACATCCCGGCCACGAGATTCCGCAGCCTATATGGTCATGGGACTCATCGCCAGGATGCCAATCAGCTGAAATACACCAGCATAGAGGAAATGAGGCAAAGTGGCAGCTGTTAAGCAGGCAGCCCGTAAGCCCCGCCGCAAGGACCGCAAGTCGGTTCCCGCCGGGCAGGCGCACATCAAGTCCACGTTCAATAACACTATTATCTCCATCACGGATCCGTCCGGCGCAGTTGTGTCCTGGGCATCCGGTGGCGACGTCGGTTTCAAGGGCTCCCGTAAGTCCACGCCGTACGCTGCAGGCATGGCTGCTGAAGCCGCTGCACGCAAGGCAATGGAACACGGCGTCAAGAAGGTTGACGTTTTCGTGAAGGGCCCCGGCTCCGGTCGCGAAACCGCAATCCGCTCTCTCCAGTCTGCAGGTCTGGAAGTCGGTTCCATCACCGACGTCACCCCGCAGGCCCACAATGGCGTTCGTCCTCCGAAGCGCCGCCGCGTCTGAAGCACTGAGACACAGAGAACAAACATCCAACCCGCCGGCCGGCAAGTGCACAACCGGTCTGAGCTGAAAGGATACCAACGTGCTTATTGCACAGCGTCCGTCACTGTCTGAGGAAGTGGTTTCTCCTCAGCGTTCCCGCTTCACGATTGAGCCCCTTGAGCCTGGGTTCGGATACACGCTCGGCAACTCCCTGCGCCGCACCCTCCTGAGCTCGATCCCGGGAGCGGCTGTGACGTCGGTGCGTATCTCTGGCGCTCTGCACGAGTTCACCACTCTGCCGGGTGTCACCGAGGACGTCACCGAGATTCTCCTCAACATCAAGGGAATCGTTCTCACCAGTGAATATGATGAGCCCGTCGTGATGTATCTGCGCAAGAGCGGGGAAGGGGAGGTCACCGCAGGTGACATCACCCCTCCCGCGGGTGTGACGATCGCCAACCCCGATCATCACATTGCCACTCTTGCAGAAGATGGCGAGCTTGAGATTGAGTTCACCGTTGAGCGTGGTCGCGGCTATGTGCCGGCTTCGTTGAACAAGAGCGATAACGATGAAATCGGTCGCATCCCGGTCGATTCCATCTATTCTCCTGTTCTCAAGGTCAGCTACAAGGTCGAGGCAACGCGTGTTGAGCAGCGCACCGATTTCGACCGACTGATTGTCGATGTCGAGACGAAGCCGTCCATCACCCCGCGTGATGCCGTGGCTTCCGCCGGTTCGACGCTCGTTGAACTCTTCGGACTGTTCCGTGAGCTCAATGCCAAGGCTGAAGGCATCGAAGTGGGTCCCGCGCCCGTGCAGGAAGAATCGAACGAAGAGATGTCGGCTCCCATCGAGGATCTCGACTTGACTCAGCGTTCCTACAACTGCCTCAAGCGTGAGGGAATCCACACCATCGGTGACCTCATCAACCACACCGAGCAGGATCTGCTCGATATCCGCAATTTCGGTATGAAGTCCATCGACGAAGTCAAGGAAAAGCTCGAGGCCCGCGGTCTCAGCCTCAAGGCTTCCCCGATGGGTATCAATCCGATGAGCCTGGAAGGCGGCACCTTCTTCACTCCTGACGACGAGGAGTAACTGACACAAACCCTGCCGCGCATGCTGCAGCGATTGCAGCAGCGGCTGGGTGTGTCTGGTGGTCCTCGTATGCCTTCGGTAAGGTCGCTTTACACACTTATCACTGCGATGGCGGCTGATGCGCATGGGCGATGCTCATGCGGACGCAGGCAAACACCAGTGAATGAATGATCAGTCTTCCATTGAACCGTTGCGTGGATGCTCGGGCATATGCCCACCTGTGCAGCGGAAAACAAGGAGAAACAAATGCCTACACCTAAGAAGGGCCCGCGTCTTGCTTCGAGCCCGGCGCATGAGCGCCTCATGCTCGCCAACATGGCGACCAGCCTGTTCGAGCACGGCAGCATCCGCACCACGCTGCCCAAGGCAAAGCGCCTTCGCCCGCTTGCCGAGCGTCTCATCACGTTCGCAAAGCGCGGTGACCTGCACTCTCGCCGTCGCGTGATGCGTGTCATCCGCGACAAGTCCATCGTGCACAAGCTGTTCACCGAGATCGCTGAGACGATGGAGCAGCGCGAAGGCGGTTACACCCGCATCGTGCGTCTTGCCCCGCGTCGTGGCGATGCTGCCCCGATGGCGATCATCTCGCTCGTCACCGAGCCGCTGAGCGCCAAGCAGGCCACCGTGAAGGAAGCCGAGGCTGTTGCTGACGCTGCCGATGCGGCTCGTGCTGATGGTGCTGCTGAGGATGCAGTGAATGCAGCCGTTGAGGCCAACGAGAACAACGACAAGGACGTGGCTGCTGCCGACGCCGCTGCTGTTGATCTTGAGAAGACCGCAAAGGAAGCTGACGAGGCGGCTGAAGAGGCTGCAAACGAAGCTGATGTGGCTGAAGAAGCAGCTGAAGCTGACGAGAAGTGAGCTTCTTGATATAAATCGGTGATGAATCGATGATGAATGCCCTGTGCCGTAAAGGCACAGGGCATTTTGTGTATGACTCGAAAACAACTGGAATCAGATCGGACTGTCGCACGGCTGGTTTTCTCGCGTGGCTCACGCTTTGTGGCATGATGGACGCCATGAGACTTCGGATTGACTTGGCGTATGACGGTACAGACTTCCATGGGTGGGCGAAGCAGCCACACCTGCGCACTGTGCAGGGTGATATTGAAGCGGCTATCGCTAAGGTATTGCATATCCGCATGCCGCGCATTCAGTCGGAGCCTTCGCTTGAGGAATCCGAACAAGGCACTGACTCTGGTGCGGATTCGGGGATTCACGCCAGCGCACAGGCTGATACTCCGGCGGATGAGCAGGTGAGCGTGCCGTCATGGCCGCAGTTGGTGGTTGCTGGTCGCACCGATACGGGCGTTCATGCATTGCATCAGGTCTGTCATCTCGATATCGATGCCGACGTGCTGGCGCGGGGTGTGGGGCACATGGATTGCACACCGACTGAGGCATTGCGGCGGCGTCTTTCTCATGTATTGCCAGCCGATATCGCAATCCATGACGTGACAGAGGCTCCAGCGGGTTTCGACGCTCGTTTTTCCGCTGTGGAACGTGTTTATGTGTATCGGATGTGCGACAGTGCGCGGTATGTCGACCCACGTCTTCGTAACTTTGTTGTGGCCGTGGACGATCGGCTTGATCTGGATACGATGAACGCCGCCGCTGCATACGCCGTGGGATTGCATGACTTCGGCAGTTTCGCAACCCCCAATCCGGGTGGCACCACGATTCGTGAGGTGAAGTCTGCCGTATGGTTGCGTGTGCCGTTGCAGGCGTGCGTCGCTCCTGATGACGATCGTGCTCATGACGTTCCCGCGGCAGAATCCGGGCTGGTTGCTTTCACGATTGTGGCCGATGCCTTTGCGCATAATATGGTTCGATCATTGGTCCAAGGGTGTGTGCAGGTCGGGCGTGGGCGCAAGAGCGTGGACTGGTTTGCCGATAAGATCGCGCATCCGATGCGCGAGGGGAGCACGGGTCCTGCCCCTGCGAAAGGTCTGACGTTGGAACATGTGATTTACCCTGATGATTCCTGCCTGGCTGAGCGTGCCCAAGCGATTCGTGCCAAGCGCACGTTGGCGTAGTTGTGGAAACTGTGGAACTGTAGAAGCTGTGGAACTGTAAAACCGAGATGAAACGCACGGAGGTATGGTGCGCTTGCGTGTCGTGGGAAACTTGTGGCATAATACTCAAGTTGCATTTAGCAGCGAAGGATGATTGTCCGAGCGGTCGAAGGAGCACGACTCGAAATCGTGTGAGGCTATAAACCTCCGAGAGTTCGAATCTCTCATCATCCGCAAGAAGCCAGGAACCCTGGGATTCCCGGTCGAATCCATGATGGAATTCACGGTGGGATGCACGGTCCCTGGCTCTTTTGTTTTCGGTTCCTGCTTCGCTGTCTTTCTGCTTCGTTGTTTTCTTGGCTCTCGTTTTTCATACTGTATCCGCGGTTCGTGCGGATACTTTCTCCGTTTTTGTTCCCCTGACATGTCGATCGTGCCGTTGCTCGGGTGTGTCGTTGCTGTCATTGATGCAGTTTTTCGGGGGCGCACAGGTATCTCTCCCCGAAGCGATTCAAACTCTGTGGTTGCAGGGGAGTGGTGTTTCGCTGGTAAGTCGTGGAATGCATTCCTTCTGAAGGCGTGTGCTTTATTGAATTGAATCGATGCGAGCGTTGTGAATGCGTTGCTATTTTTCAGCATTGTTGACGGCGAGCACGATTTCGACATTGTTATCGTCAGGCCTCGGGCCTCGTCACTCGGCGATTTTTCGGTCATCGTCGCTCGTTGATTCCTGTAACGGTCGCCGAAGACGGAGGTTTGGTGGTTGTACATCCTCCTGCTGACTTCCCCTCATCGGCGACCGTACCGGTGTGTCGCCGAAGACGGAGGTTAACGACCCTGTTTTGGGGTCTGTACCCTCCCTGTTCGGCGAGTGGGTTGATGGGTCGCCGATGACGGAGGTTTGGGACCCTTTCGAGAGGTGTGTATCCTCCCTCTTCGGCGACTGTTCTGGGTGTCGCCGAAGAGGGAGGTTTGGTGGGGTTGGGTTGGCTTGTTAACTTCCGTCTTCGGCGACGGTTGTGGAGGGTCGCCGAATATGGAGGTTAGGTGGGGTTAAAACGGTCTGTTAACTTCCGTCTTCGGCGAGCGGGTTGGTGGGTCGCCGAATACGGAGGTTTGGGAACCGGTTTGGCGGTCTGTAGCCTCCGTCTTCGGCGACGCTGGAATGAATGTGCTGGGATGCTGGAATGGATGTACGGGCGGATGCTGTCGGTGATCGGTGAGATGAATTCGTGCACACTGGGCATGCCTGTTGTGCGCAATCTTCACGACACGCGCGCAATAGCTTTCTTGCGTTTATTAATTAACAAGGTTAATATAAGTATCACTCAAGGATACAAATCTAGCGGAGTGCCGATGAAGCGCTCTGCAAGGCGGTGTGCAAAGAGGCATGGTGCGAGCCGTGCGTTGGAGCACAATCCAGAGCAACCATGAACTTTGGTTCTGTGGTGGATTCGCAGCGGTGGGTTCACCACGGATCAGAGGACAGGCTAAGGCAACGCGACGAACGCATCAGGGCAGAGAGAGTTCGAGCGGCGCCGTGGTTGTGTACATGGGAAGTCGACATGGTGTCCCACTCCCAGCGGCACAGCACCCGCGAATTTACGGCAACGCAAAGCAGCGGACAACACAACAAAACACGCACCTACACAAACACGGATTGCACAACAGACACAAGGAAGCGTCATGGCAGGCATTACAGCATCTCAGTCACAGGTCTCGGAGCTCAACCGATCCCGTATGCTGCGTGTGCTTTATCGCGGCGGTATCAAGTCGCGCGCGCAGATTGCGCAAGCGCTTGGTCTCACGCCTGCGGCGGTGTCCAAGATCAGCGCGCGTCTTATCGATGCGCATGCGATTGAAGAGACCAGTGACATCCGCGGCAAGGGGAATCGCCGTTCCATCGGATTGCGCATTCCCGCTGAACGATTCCATGTGATCGGTGTGAAATTCGCCCGCACCATTGTGCAGATCGGTGTGTTTGACCTCAACGGCACCGCGCTCACCATCGACGAGCTGCCGCCAGTGAGCGATGACCGCATCATCGATGTGGTGTCGGATGTGCGTTCGCGTCTTACCCGCATCGTGGACACCGATCCGGACGTTGTGGCGGTGGGCATGGCGGTTCCAGGGCCGTACCTGCGCACCGTAGGGCGCACGGCGTTGGTGTCGTCCATGCATGGGTGGCGTAGGGTGAACTTTCTTCACGAATTCGGCACCGCATTCCGCGTGCCGGTGTACGTGGAGCAGGATGCTCGCGCGGGCGTGCTTGCTGAAAGCCTGTTTGGCGAGAAAGGCGATGACGCCAGTATCTCCGTCAGTCCCTCGCGGTCCGATTCCACCGCACGGTCCGCTGCTGAAGCCACTGAGGAAGCCAGGCCATCCACGCTTGCGTACTACCTCTTGGGCGAAGGCATCGGCCTGGGCGTCATCGACCATGGCATGCTCATCAACGGCGAGCTCGGCGCGGCAACCGAGATCGGTCACGTGAGCATCGATGTCAACGGTCGCACATGCGATTGCGGCAATGTGGGATGCCTTGAGCGGTACTGCTCCGCAACGGCCATTCGCCACGATTTGCTGGAGGATTCCGACGCACCCCATATCGCGGGCGTGGAGGACATGACCCCCGCGCAAGCCGCGAACGCACTGTTTCGAGCCGCCGCCGACGGCGACACGGCAGCCGTTCGCATGGTCACTCGTGTCGGGCGTTATGTGGGCTACGGCTGTGTGACCATCATCAACGCGTTCAACCCAGGGCGCATCGTGCTGGGCGACATCGTGGCAGGCGGGGGCGAAACCCTGCTGGCGGCGGTGCAAAGCGTGGTGGATGAGAGGGTCATACCGCAGATCGCCGACGCGACCAGCATCGAGCTGTCGAGCCTGCCCAGCGATTCCGCCATCAGCGGTGCGGCGGCAGTGGCTGTCAACCAGTTCCTCGACAACCCGTCATTGTTCCTTGACATGAGGTGATGGATGCAGGAGGTACGCGCCTGTACCGGCGCGAACCAACCGCCAGCAATCACCAGCACACACAACTTAACCATCCAAACTTAACCATCCAACAACACACAACAAACCAACAACACACAACAAACCGCAGCGGGGCAGCCCACTGCACCAACAGAAAGGCACAATCATGGCAAAGCCAATGGTTCTCTCTCTCGGTGAACTCCTGTGGGACATGCTCCCCAGCGGAAAGCGCGCAGGCGGCGCACCGGTGAACTTCATCTACCATTCGGTGCATAACGGTGCTGACGGCTACGCCATCTCCGCTGTGGGCGAGGATGAGCTCGGCGATGAGCTCGTTGCCGCTACGAAGAAGGCGGGCATCAATGCCATCATCCAGCGCAACGCATGGCCGACCGGCACCGTTGACGTGCAGCTGAAGAACGGCATCCCGGAGTACACGATCGTGCGCGGCGTGGCATGGGATCACATCCTGTACACCCGTCAGCTCATCAATGAGGTCGAGAAGGCCGACGCCGTGTGCTTTGGCACACTTGGCTTGCGCTCTCCTGAGTCCCATGACACGATCATCGAGCTGCTCAAGCACACGAAGCCGGGCGCGATGAAGTTCTTCGACATCAACATTCGTGGAGATCACTACTCCAAGGATCTTATCGACGAGTTGCTGCGCACCGCCACTGTGTTCAAGCTCAATGACGCCGAACTGCTGCTGCTGCGCGATATGTTCAACATCCGTGGCACTTCTGACGACGAGGCATGCCGTTGGTTCCTCAACGAATACGGCCTCGATTATGTGATTCTCACCGCTGGCTCCACGTTCAGCACGATCGTGTCCAAGACCGGTGAATCCTCCACCGTCGACACCCCGCACGTCGAGGTCGAGGACACCGTGGGTGCCGGCGATTCCTTCTCCGGCACGTTCACTGCGAAGATCCTCAACGGAGCGTCGCTCACCGAAGCGCATCGCGCTGCCGTGAACGTGGCTGCGTTCGTGTGCACGCAGAGCGGCGGTTGGCCGACCTATCCGGACGTTGTGCCGGATTATCTGGCTGAGGCAGAGAGCAACAAGTAAGTCCTGCTGCTCGCTGAGTCATCAGACGCAGAGCGCTATTGCGGTGTGCGTCACACCATGTCGAGTTGATGCCTGGTCCTGCGGGGCTGGGCGTCAACCAGACTCTGTCATTGAAAAACAGCCTTTGATTGAAAATCATCAGGGCATATATCAGAAGGTATTGGGGGAAAGAAATGAGCAACCGCGCATCTTCTCCAAAGACTCCTACTTCAGTGGAGCCTTCCCAGGGTTCGATGAGCCGCATGGCCATTGTGCCCGTCATGTTCGCGTTCTTCGTCATGGGCTTCGTCGATCTCGTGGGCACCGCCACGAACTACGTCAAGCCTGAATTCAACCTTGAGAACTCCCAGGCGAATCTGTTCACCACGATGGTGTTCTTCTGGTTCCTCATCTTCTCTGTACCCGCTGGAGTGATGATGAACAAGATCGGCCGCCGCCGCATGGTGCTGCTGTCGATCCTGGTCACTATCGGCGCCATGCTGCTGCCGGTGATCGCTTACACGGTGCTTGCGGGAACCCCGCGGCTCGTGCTCATCATCATCTCGTTCGCATTGCTGGGCATCGGCAATACATTCATGCAGGTGTCCCTCAACCCGCTGCTCACCGTGTTCGTCAAAGGTGATCAGCTTGCCTCCACGCTCACCATGGGCCAGTTCGTCAAGGCGTTCGCATCGCTGTTCGCCCCGTACATCGCCGGCTGGGCGTTCAACCATTACGGCAAGTGGTGGCTGCTGTATGTCATCTACCTGGTCGTGGGCATCGTCGGATACGTTTTGCTCGCGCTTGACCGCATCGATGAGCCGGCGGCGGATGCCGGCACCACCACGATCGCGCGCTGCTTCAAGCTGCTGGGCGACCCTGTTGTGCTGCTGTGCTTCCTTGGCATTGTGGCTCATGTGGGCGTCGACGTGGGTGTGAACGCACAGGCGCCGCGTATCCTCATGGAACACACCGACACCGTGCTGAGCGTGGCGACCAACGCGACGATGGTGTATTTCATCGCTCGTATGATTGGCTGCTTCGTCGGCGGTATCGCTCTGCGGTATATCAACACGAAGGTCGGCCTGCGCATCTGCGGTGTGCTGATGACGCTGTCCGCTGTGAGCTTTGCGATTTTCGCATCGGTGCCTTCGAACCCGCCGGTGTGGCTGTTCTGGGTGGCGGTCGCCCTCGTTGGTTTCGGCAATTCGAACGTGTTCTCGCTGTTCCTCGGCCATGCGCTCACCGTTGAGCCCCAGCGTCAGAATGAGGTGTCCGGCCTCATGATGATGGGCCTGATCGGCGGCGCTGTCTTCCCGCCCATTATGGGCGCTGCAGCTGATGGCATGGGCCAGATTGGCGCTGTGCTCGTCATGGCTGTCGGATGCGTCTATGTGCTCGTGATTGGTTTCGCCTACAAGGTGCTTGAGCGCAAGTAACCTCTGCGTGTGACGGATGCGCCACAGGTGCGGATTCCGTTGCCGGTGCATATCGCGTTCTGACGCAGGTTCCCTCGGCGGATGTCTTGCAATGCAATAGGCAAGGCATCCGCCTTTCGCGTTCTTTATGCGTGTGCGTTCCTCCGGTATTCGCCGGGTTTTGCCACAGCGTCATGATTGCAATTGCCTATTATCATGGACAGTTGGCCAGCGCTAGGTACATGCGTGAAAAGACCGAATAGGCGCGAAAACGAGATAAGAAAAGAAAGAAACAAGAGGCAAGAGGGAAACATGGCACGAAAGTCATCAAGGTCATCGTCGCGGAGGAGCTCGGATCCCACGCCATTCATGTCGCCGAACGGTGGGCGTCGTGGGGGATCCAACGGGGGCTCCCACCGCAAGCGCGGCAAGGGCAAGCTCACCGGTAAACAGATCCTGCTGATCGTTATCGCTGCATTTGTTGTGCTGTGCCTGATTGCGCAGTGCTCCGGTGGTTCGCAATCGCCTAGCTCACAGCCCGCCACGACGCAATCTGCCAGCGAGGCACCCACCGCCAGTGATTCATCGAGCGCAACGTCAGCAGCGCCTTCCGAAAGCGCGTCGGGCACGCAGGCCGCCCCCAGTCAGACGGACACCGCCCAGGCTGGTTCGACTGATGGCGGCAATCTGGCGCAGACGGTGCTTGATGAGCTCGCGGTGCAGGACCACGCGTCGAAAGCCGGGTATTCCCGTGACCAGTTCGGCGCGGCGTGGAGCGATGTCGACCATAACGGCTGCGATACCCGCAACGACATTCTCAAGCGCGACCTCGCGAATGTGACATTCAAGCCCAACACCCACGACTGCGTGGTGCTCACCGGCACGCTCAACGATCCCTACACCGGCAAGACAATAGCGTTCGAACGTGGCCAGGACACGTCGAAAGCCGTGCAGATCGACCACGTGGTGGCTTTATCGAACGCATGGCAGACCGGTGCGCAGAATCTGAGCGCCGACCAGCGTCTGCAGTTGGCCAACGATCCTTACAATCTGCTGGCGGTGGATGGGCCGGCGAACCAAGAGAAATCCGATTCCGACGCGGCGTCGTGGCTGCCGTCGAACACCGCATTCGATTGCGAATACGTGGCACGGCAGATCGGCGTGAAGCACAAGTATGCGCTGTGGGTGACGGCCGGCGAGAAATCCGCGATGCAGACGGTGCTCGCAACATGCCCCTCGCAGAGCGTGCCCACGGACGGCGGTGTGTCGGACGGAGCCAAGGCGGCGACACAACAGTCGGCGACGCAGGATTCCGCCGCACAGGATTCCGCTGCGCAAAGTCAGGCAACGCAGGATTCGCAAGCGCAAGTCGCCGGATCTGGCAGTTCCGATGGTTCGGATGTGTATTATGCGCGATGCGCTGATGCGCGAGCCGCCGGCAAGGCGCCGTTGTATGCGGGGCAGCCCGGTTATCGCGCGGGCCTTGATAGGGATAAAGACGGCGTGGCATGCGAAACGAGCAAATGAAAGGCAGCGGCATGATGCGCGATGGGGAGCAGCGCGCGCTGGTACACGATACGACGGAGCATGATGCGACCGCGCACGACAGCGCGGACCGCATCGGCCTTGTGCTCGAAGGCGGTGCGATGCGTGGCATGTTCACCGCCGGAGTGATGGACGTGCTGATGCGCGCGCACGTGGAGTTCGATTCCATGATTGGCGTGTCGGCAGGGGCGGCGCTGGGATGCAATTACAAGTCCCGTCAGATCGGCCGTGCGGTGCGATACAACAAGCAGTTCTGCGGCGATCCTCGGTATGTGGGCGTGCGGTCGTGGCTGCGCACCGGTGACCTGTACAACGAACGCTTCGCCTACGGCGTGGTGCCGTTTCTCATCGATCCGTTCGATGAGAAGGCGTTCGCTGCCAACCCCATGGGGTTCTGGTGCGTGGCAACGGATGCGGACACCGGCAAACCTGCGTATCATTCGATGCCAGTTCACATGGACATGCCCTTTCTCAGAGCATCCGCGTCGATCCCCGTGGCGTCGAAGCCCGTGCAGATCGACGGACGGCGCTACGTGGATGGAGGCGTGAGCGACGCAGTGCCGCTCGGGTTCTTTGAAAGCCAAGGTTTTGGCCGCAACGTGGTTGTGCTCACCCAGCCGGATTCATATCGCAAGACGGCTTTGTCGCATATGCATGCGATCCGTTTCGCGATGCGACGCATGCCGCGCCTGCTGGAAGCCGTGGAACGACGCCCCGAGGTCTACAACGCCGAGATCGACTATGTGCGCAGCCGTGAGAAGGCGGGTGCGGCGCTGGTGATCCGGCCGGACGAGTCATTGAACATCGGGGCGATGTGCCGCGATCCACAGGAATTGCAACGCGTGTATGACGAAGGCGTGAAAGCCGCCGAGCGGGCGTTGCCCCGGGTGATGGAATTCGTGGGGGAGCGGCATGTGGGGCAGTGCCCGGTGCCGTACACGACCGAGGTGATTGCACCGCAGCGCACGACCATCTGAGATGGAGTGACACGCCGTTGTGTGAAAGGGCGGTTTGCGTTATAATTACACCGTTTTGTGGCATTTGTCATATAGCGGGCACATGCCAAGGGATGTCCGCGTAACATATGGCGGTTGCATGGGCATCTGAGAAGCATTGAAAACCAGCGAAAGCAAGGAACCAAGCATTTTGGCTGCTCAGACAAACGAAAGTGTCACCGTCGTCCAGGCGCGCGCTGATGAGAAAGACATCAAGCTGCGCACGGCGACTGACCGCGTGAATTTCGGCTCCATCCGTGAGCCCATCGATGTCCCTTACCTCCTCGGCGTGCAGACCGACAGCTTCGATTGGCTGATCGGCAACGACCGCTGGAAGGCTCGCGTCGCCCAAGATGAGAAGGACGGCACGTTCACCGTTCTCCACACCTCCGGACTCGCGGAAGTGTTCGAAGAAATCTCCCCGATTGAGAACTTCTCGCAGACGATGTCCCTGTCGTTCTCCGACCCGTACTTCGAGGAGCCCCGCCATTCCGTGGCGCAGTGCAAGGAGAAGGACTACACCTACTCCGCGCCGCTGTATGTGAACGCCGAGTTCTACAACAACGAGACCGGCGAAATCAAGAGCCAGACCGTCTTCATGGGTGACTTCCCGCTGCAGACGGAGCACGGCACGTTCATCATCGGTGGCACCGAGCGAGTGATCGTCTCTCAGCTTGTGCGCTCCCCGGGCGTGTATTTCGACCGCACGCGCGATCGCAATTCCGACAAGGAAGTCTTCGGCGCCAAGATCATCCCCAGCCGTGGTTCCTGGCTTGAGTTCGAAATCGACAAGAAGGACGTGCTTGGAGTGCGCATCGACCGCCGCCGCAAGCAGTCCGCCATCGTCTTCCTCGAAGCCATCGGCATGGACCGCGAGCAGATCCGCAAGGAATTCGAAGGCTACCCGCTCGTGCTCGACGCTCTCGACAAAGAGACGATCGACAACCAGGACGCCGCCCTCGTGGACATGTACCGCAAGCTGCGCCCCGGCGATCAGGCAACGCCCGATGCCGGCCGCGGCCTGCTCGATTCGTTCTACTTCAACACCAAGCGTTACGACCTGGCGCGCGTCGGCCGTTACAAGGTCAACCGCAAGCTCGGTCTGGAGATCGATTACAACGATCGCAGCCTGCACCTCGAAGACATCATTGCCACGATTAAGTACCTGGAGACGCTCCACGATGGTGGCGAGACCTTCCCGGGCAAGCGCGACGGCGAAGACGTGCAGCTGCGCGTCGACGTGGATGATATCGATCACTTCGGCAACCGCCGCATCCGTCAGGTCGGCGAGCTGATCCAGAACCAGATGCGCACCGGCCTGTCCCGCATGGAGCGCGTTGTGCGCGAACGCATGACGACGCAGGACCCGGGCTCCATCACCCCGCAGTCCCTGATCAACATCCGCCCGGTGGCGGCTGCGATCAAGGAGTTCTTCGGCACCTCCCAGCTGTCGCAGTTCATGGATCAGAACAACCCGCTTGCCGGCATCACGAACAAGCGCCGTCTGTCCGCCCTTGGCCCCGGTGGCCTGTCCCGCGACCGTGCGTCCATGGAAGTGCGCGACGTTCACCCGTCCCACTTCGGCCGCATGTGCCCGATCGAATCCCCTGAAGGCCCGAACATCGGCCTTATCGGTTCGCTGGCAACCTTCGGTCGCGTCAACCCGTTCGGTTTCATCGAGACCCCGTACCGTAAGGTCATCGACGGCCAGGTGACGAACGACGTCGTGTACATGACCGCAGACCAGGAAGCCGACCACGTCATCGCCCAGGCCAACCAGGAGCTGGACGAGAACGGCCGCTTCGTCAACGACACCGCCCTCGTGCGTGATTCCCACGCAGAAGCCGAGGATGTGCCGGTCAGCCAGGTCGATTACATGGATGTCTCGCCGCGCCAGATGGTGTCCGTGGGCGCCTCCCTCATCCCGTTCCTCGAGCATGATGAAGGTCACCGAGCACTGATGGGTGCGAACATGCAGCGTCAGGCCGTGCCGCTCATCGAATCCGAGCGTCCGCTGGTGGGCACCGGCGGCGAATGGCGTGCGGCAGTGGATTCCGGCGACGTCGTGCTTTCCGACAACGACGGCGTGGTGACCTATGTGTCCGCTGACCTCATCAAGGTCATGAACGACGACGGCACCGAATCCAAGTACCACTTGGCGAAGTTCCAGCGCTCCAACCAGACGACGTGCTACAACCAGGTGCCGGTCGTCAAGAAGGGCGATCGCGTCGCCAAGAAGTCCGTGCTCGCCGATGGCCCCGCCACCAACGAGGGCGAAATGGCACTGGGCAAGAACCTGCTCATCGCGTTCATGCCGTGGAACGGCTACAACTACGAGGACGCCGTCATCATCAACCAGCGCCTCGTGAAGGACGACACGCTGTCCTCCATCCACATCGAGGAATACGAAATCGATGCGCGCGACACGAAGCTCGGCCCCGAGGAAATCACCCGCGACCTGCCGAACGTCGGCGAAGACGCGGTTGCCAACCTCGATGAGCGCGGCATCATCCGCATCGGCGCCGAAGTCAAGGCCGGCGACATCCTTGTGGGCAAGGTCACCCCGAAGGGCGAGACCGAGCTCACGCCGGAAGAGCGCCTGCTGCGTGCCATCTTCGGTGAAAAGTCCAAGGAAGTGCGCGACTCCTCGCTGCGCGTGCCCCATGGCGAGACCGGCGTGGTCATCTCTGTCAAGGAGATCACGAAGGAAGCCGCCGAGGCCGATGGCGATGAACTGCCCAATGGCGTCAACGACCAGATCCGTGTCTACATTGCGCAGCACCGCAAGATCACCCAGGGCGACAAGCTCTCCGGCCGCCACGGCAATAAGGGTGTCATCTCGCGCATCCTGCCCGAAGAGGACATGCCGTTCCTCGCAGACGGTACGCCGATCGACATCATGCTCAACCCGCTGGGCGTGCCGAGCCGAATGAACCTCGGCCAGGTGCTGGAACTGCACTTGGGCTGGATCGCTCACGCCGGCTGGGATATCTCCCTCGACCCCGATCTCGAGGCCGAATGGAAGAAGCACGTGCCTCACGGCGCCGAGAAGGGCAAGCCTGGCACCCCGGTCGCGACCCCTGTGTTCGACGGCGTGCGCCCGGATGTGATCCGCGGCCTGCTGAGCACGACCCTGCCTGACCGCGACGGCAACAAGCTCGTCGGCCCCGACGGCAAGGCGCAGCTGTTCGACGGACGCACCGGCGAACCGTTCCCCAAGCCGATCTCGGTGGGCTACATGTACATGCTCAAGCTCCATCACCTCGTGGACGACAAGATCCACGCACGTTCCACCGGCCCGTACTCGATGATCACCCAGCAGCCGTTGGGTGGCAAGGCGCAGTTCGGCGGCCAGCGCTTCGGCGAGATGGAGGTGTGGGCCCTCGAGGCCTACGGCGCGGCATACACGCTGCACGAGATGATGACCGTCAAGTCCGATGACGTCGACGGCCGCGTGCGCGTCTACGGCGCCATCGTCAAGGGCCAGAACCTGCCACCTGCAGGCATCCCGGAGTCGTTCAAGGTGCTGCTCAAGGAAATGCAGTCCCTGGCGCTCAACGTGGAAGTGCTCAATGCCGACGGCGTGGCCATCGACATGAAGGACGAGGACGACGACCCGGTGTCTCAGTCCAACGACCTGGGCTTTAACATCTCCGCCCGTCCGAACACCGACAGCGCTTCGGACACCGACCGCACCGACGTCATCTGACACCGGCACCCGCGCGGCGGGCACAATCCCGCCGCGCATTGACCCCCAACGTTACGTTTGAAAGCAACAAAAGACAGGACATCAAGTGCTGGACGTTAATCAATTTGACAAGCTGAAGATCGGTCTGGCTACCGCCGACGACATCCGCAGCTGGAGCTACGGCGAAGTCAAGAAGCCTGAAACGATCAACTACCGCACGCTCAAGCCTGAGCGCGACGGCCTGTTCGGCGAACAGATCTTCGGACCGACCCGCGACTGGGAATGCGCCTGCGGCAAGTACAAGCGCGTGCGCTTCAAGGGCATCGTGTGCGAACGCTGCAACGTCGAAGTCACCCGCTCCCGCGTGCGCCGCGAGCGTATGGGCCACATCGAGCTCGCCGCTCCCGTGACCCACATCTGGTTCTTCAAGGGTGTGCCGAGCCGTCTGGGATACCTGCTCGACATTTCGCCGAAGGACCTCGAGAAGGTCATCTACTTCGCCGCCTACATGGTCACCTCCGTCAACGAGGCGCAGCGTCACGAGGATCTGCCCGACCTGCAGGACGAACACCAGGCCGAGATCACCGCCCTGAGCCGCAAGCGCGACCTCGAGATCGAGAACCGCGCCAAGAAGGTCGAGGCTGATCTCGCTCAGATCGAGCAGCTCGAAGGCTCGGCGAAGTCGTCCGCCAAGGCGAAGCTTCGCAGCGGCGCCGAGCGTGACATGAAGGCCATCCGCCAGAAGTATGACGACCAGATTCAGCGCCTCAACGCCGTGTGGGATCGCTTCGCGAACCTCAAGCCCGGCGACATGGAAGGCGACGTGGACCTGTGGAACGAGATGAGGGATCGCTACGGCGATTACTTCGAGGGTTGCATGGGTGCCGAGGCCATCAAGAAGCGCCTGGAGGACTTCGATCTGGAAGCCGCCGCCGAGGAGCTGCGCGAGGTCATCAAGTCGGGCTCCAACCAGCGCACCGCACGTGCTCTGAAGCGCCTCAAGGTCATCAACGCCTTCATCAAGACCGGCACGAGCCCCACCGCAATGGTGCTCGACGTGATCCCGGTGATTCCGCCGGACCTGCGCCCGATGGTGCAGCTCGACGGTGGCCGTTTCGCGACCTCCGATCTCAACGATCTGTATCGCCGCGTCATCAACCGCAACAACCGCCTGAAGCGTCTGCTCGAGCTCAACGCTCCGGAGATCATGCTCAACAACGAGAAGCGCATGCTCCAGGAAGCCGTCGACTCGCTGTTCGACAACGGTCGCCGTGGCCGCGCCGTCACCGGTGCGTCCAACCGCCCGCTCAAGTCGCTCTCCGACATGCTCAAGGGCAAGCAGGGCCGCTTCCGCCAGAACCTGCTGGGTAAGCGCGTCGACTACTCTGGCCGTTCCGTGATCGTCGTCGGCCCGTCGCTGCGCATGCACCAGTGCGGTCTGCCCAAGCCCATGGCGCTCGAGCTGTTCAAGCCGTTCGTCATCAAGAGGCTCGTGGACCTCAACTACGCGCAGAACCCGCGCAGCGCCGGCCGTCTCGTCGACCGCGCCGATCCGGTTGTGTGGGGCGCTCTCGAAGACGTGATCTCCGAGCATCCCGTGCTGCTCAACCGTGCGCCTACGCTGCACCGTCTGGGTATCCAGGCGTTCGAGCCAATCCTTGTCGAAGGCAAGGCCATCCACCTGCCGCCGCTGGCCTGCGCTGCATTCAACGCAGACTTCGATGGCGACCAGATGGCTGTGCACCTTCCGCTCGGCGCCGAAGCACAGGCCGAGGCCCGTTCGCTGATGATGGCATCCGACAACATCCTCAAGCCGGCAGACGGCCACACCGTGACCATGCCTTCGCAGGATATGATCCTGGGCCTGTACTTCCTCAGCACCGTCATCGACGGCGCCAAGGGCCAGGGCCGCATTTTCGATTCGCTCGCCGAGGCCCGCATGGCCCTCGACCGTCACGACATCGACATCCAGGCCAAGGTGTTGCTGCGCATGCCCGCCGATTTCGTGCTGCCCAAGGATTGGGAACCGAGCGAAATCAAGGTCGTCGACCCGCTCCCGGGCGAGGCTGACACCGTCAAGGAAGAGCGCCTGTCGGACGGCACGATTCTGTTCGCCACGTCCTACGGCCGCGTGCTGTTCAACCAGACGCTGCCGGTGGACTACCCGTTCATCAACGAACAGGTGCCCAAGGGCAAGCTCTCCGGAATCGTCGATGACATCGCCGCACGGTACTCCACGCAGCAGGTCGCTGCCACGCTGGACGCCCTCAAGGATCTGGGCTTCACCCGCGCACAGTGGTCCGGCGTCACGATGGCGTTCTCCGACATCGTGGCTCCTCCGGAGCATAAGCAGATCGTCGATGGCTACGAGAAGCAGGCCGCCAAGGTCAACAACCAGTACGACATGGGTCTGTTGACCGAGGAGGAACGCCGCCAGGAGCTCATCAACCTGTGGACCGAATGCACCGACAAGGTGGCAGAGGCCATGCAGAAGCACTTCACGGCTGACAACAACGTGAACATCATGGTCACGTCGGGCGCTCGAGGCAACTGGATGCAGATTCGTCAGATCGCCGGCATGCGTGGCCTCGTGGCCAACCCGAAGGGCGAGATCATTCCTCGACCCGTCAAGTCCAACTACCGCGACGGCCTGTCCGTGCTCGAGTACTTCATCTCGCAGCACGGCGCTCGCAAGGGCCTGGCCGATACCGCTCTGCGTACCGCAGAATCGGGCTACCTGACCCGTCGACTCGTCGATGTGGCGCAGGACGTCATCGTGCGTGAAGAGGACTGCGGCACGAAGAAGGGCCTCAAGATGCGCGTCGCGGAGCGCGACGAGAACGGAAACCTCGTGCTCGTGCGCAACGCGGACGGCGGTCCGTACTCCCGCATCCTCGCCTCCGACGTGCTTGATCCCGCCACCGGCGAGGTCCTGTACAAGCGCGGCGATGCCCTGAGCATGGACGTGCTCAAGGACCTCGTGGCGCACGGCGTCGAATTCGTGACCGCCCGCTCCGTCATCACCTGCGAATCCAAGCGTGGTGTGTGCGCGATGTGCTACGGCTGGTCTCTGGCAACCAACCAGCTCGTCGACATCGGCGAGGCTGTTGGTATCGTCGCGGCCCAGTCCATCGGCGAGCCTGGTACCCAGCTGACGCTGCGTTCCTTCCACTCCGGTGGCGTTGCATCGGCATCCGATATCACCCAGGGTCTTCCCCGTGTCACCGAGCTTTTCGAAGCCCGCACGCCTAAGGGCGAGGCTCCGATTGCCGAATACCCCGGCACGGTTGAGATCGACGATGAGGAATCCGGCGCACGCAAGGTGATTCTGCATCCTGACGACAAGACCGCGAACGACGGCAAGCCGCTGGAATACCAGGTGACCCGCCGCGCTCCGCTGCTCGTCAAGGATGGCGACCACGTTGCCGAAGGCACGCAGCTCATCGAGGGTTCCGTCGACCCCAAGAAGATCCTGCGCATCCTCGGTCCGCGCGCAGCCACCGTCAACATCGTGGAGGAAGTGCACAACGTGTACCGTTCCCAGGGCGTTGACATCCACGACAAGCACATCGAAGTCATCGTGCACCAGATGATCCGCCGCGACATCGTCACCGACTCCGGCGACTCCGACATGCTGCTCGGCGAGCTCGTTGACCACGCACGCTTCCGTGAAATCAACCGTGGCTTGGTCATGAGCGGCAAGAAGCCGGCGCAGGCTCGTCCGGAGCTCCTGGGCATCACGAAGGCCTCTCTGGCAACCGAATCCTGGCTGTCGGCGGCCTCCTTCCAGGAGACGACGCGCGTGCTCACCGAAGCTGCCTTGGACCAGAAGGTCGACGACCTCAAGGGCCTCAAGGAGAACGTCATCATCGGCAAGCTCATCCCTGCCGGCACCGGCCTGGCGCGTTACCGCAACGCAAAGGTGGAGCCCGATAAGGCGATTCGCGACACCATCTTCCCCAACTTCGGCCTTGACGAAAGCCAGGACGACGATCTGGGCAAGATGAGCGACGAAGAGCTGGCTCAGATGGATATGTCGAACATCGACTTCGGCGATCTGACGATTGGCGACGACTTCAATCCGGATGACCACAGCTTCGATGGCGATGACTCGACCAGCGGCGTGCAGGCACTTGACCTGAGCGCAGGCGACGCCGATCAGGATGAAACCGAGCTCAACCTCGGCGACATCGCAGGCGGGTCCGATGGCACGGCTGATACCGGCGACATTGACTCCCAGGAGGCCGCTGACGCGCAGGACGATTCCAGTGCGGACGACGGTTTCCAGATCAACAACGGCGAAGATACTCCGCTGCCTGGCGATGACGAAGCCACTGGCGACGGCGCTGATCAGGAATAGTGATTGCTTGCATCGCTGATCGCTGAGGGCATCGATAGCTCCATGCGTTCATCGCTCCGTATACATGTGGGGGCGGCTTCCGGGGAACCGGGGCCGCCCCCACACGTATGTGCGAGTGGTTGAGCGCATGTTGGTGTAGGGCTGTTGTGGCCGACAGGGCTGTCGGCATGCCATGACCATGCAAACGGGCTTAGAGGTCGAGATTGGAATCCTGAATCATGCCGATTTTCAGAGCGGTGAGCAATACGTAGGCTTCCCTCGGATCGGTGGGGTCCCAGCCGGTGAGGTCCACGGAGCGGCGCAGGCGATAGCGCACTGTGTTGGGGTGCACGGAAAGCTCCTGAGCTGTTTTGTCGAGCGAACCGCCGTTGAACAGGTACGCTTTCACAGTGGCGAGCACGGAGTTCTTCTCGTTGTTTTGCTTGAGCATGGCATAGATGTCGTTGTAGAGTTCGTTGCGAGCATCCTCATCGCCAAACAGAGCCCGTTCCGGCAATACATCGTTGCTGGCGAGCGGGCGAGGGCAGTTCGCGATGGCAGAGGCGGCATGGTAGCCGCCCAGTGCGGCGCGCACGGTGTACGACGCTCCTTCGAATCCCTGCCGCACCGGCCCCATGCAGACCGCGTGCTGCGCATCGAAGAGCGGCATGACGAGACGCGAAAGGCTGTCGATGCTCAGACGTTCATCGGGGGAGGCCCCGGCATCACCGAGCATGGCGTCCAGCGATGACGGTGCCGCCACATGAGTCGCGTTGTGTTCGCCGCTGTATGCCCCGGCAGCACTGTGTGGCCCGGCAGCACTGTGTGGCTCAGCAGCACTGTGTGACCCGGCCGCGTCGCTGTCCGTGCTGGTGCCGCTGCTACTGCTGGTGGGGGTGATGTGACTTGCGCTGATTGTGGCGCCCGATGCAAGGGCATGCGCATAAGCGGCGGGATGCTCGGGATCGGTGTCGGGAATGCCTTGCTCCGGCGAACCGAAGAGAGCCACCAGCAGATCCTGATGCTGCGACATGCACACGAATCCGCCCATCGCGCTCACATGCCGGCGCAGTCGGTCCTGCTTCATTCCGGCACGCAGCTCACCCGATGTCGAATCCGGCTTGCCGACGAATGCGATGGATTGCGTCTGCGATGTCCATCGGAACGATGTCATCCGGGCTTGCAACGATGTGCCGGTTTCGCCACCGATGAGGGATTCAATGACGAACGCTTCGTCGCGGGCATCCCACGTGCCGTGCACTTCGGCAGCGTTCGCATAGACTTCCGCGGCCGAGAACGCCACGGAGCGTGAGTAGATGAGCGCGGCGTTGAGCAGGTCTTGTCGTGCTGCGCCGCTGGATGCGAGCATATCGAGGTTGTCCACGATGACTTCGACGATGATGCGCGTTGCATCAAGGGTCTGCGACAGTTTGATGGACCGCATGAACTCCACGGGTGCCACAAGAAAGATATGACCGGTGGAGACCGGGGCGTAATCGCGCGGGGAGCGGTAGGACTGCGCCCACGTGATGAATCCCCTCACGGCGGTCTCGCACACCATGTGCAGCAGCGCCTTGTCGGATGGCACGAGCTCCGTGTACCAGTCGGTTTGCGCGCTGAGCCGGTTTTCTGAAATCTCGAGGTAGCGTTTCGTCGCCGTGGCGATTCTATCCGGGTCATCCGTGAGCGGGGACGCGGAGCTGAGGGACTGGGATCCGGCGGACGGGGGTGTGGGGGACTCAGATTCTGAGGGCTCGGGTGCTGCGGGGTGCACGGGAACGGAGGCGCCATGGTGAGGGATGTTATCTGCGGCCATGCATTCCATTCTATGTATGAGGCCCGCCGTGCTACCAAGTGCGGCGGGCCTTGAGATGGTGCGAGTTGTATGAGCGGTGATGCGTCAGTCGTTGTGCGCGGCGTGGCGCGCGGAGAAAGCGCGGGCGGGGGTCACGGCGGCGGTGGCGACAATGGCCTTCATCGTGTCGCCGATGAAGAACACAGCGCTCGCGGCGGCGAGAGCGCGGGTGTCCGTACCAGTCACGATGGATTGCACGGCGATGCCCACGACATACGGCACGAGGATGCAGCCGAGGACGCATGCGATGAAGTTGCGGGCAAGCGTCAATGCCGCCGACACGGAGCGGTGGCTATCCGCGTGCGTCTGTGTCGGGGTCTTGAGCGCCGGGGCCTTGAGCAGTGCGGTGATGATGGCGGCAGGGATGAAGCCAAACAGGAATCCTGCGCTGGGGCCGACAAGCGCTGCGGTCGACGCGCCGTTTGAGAACACGGGTGCTCCTGCGGCGCCGATCACCAGATACAGCAGGGCGGAGGAACCCGCCTCCACGGGGGTGAGGGTAAGTGCGGCAATCATGAGCACGAATGTCTGCAGCGTGATGCCGACCTCGGTGCCCGGCACCTGGATGCGCCCGACCATTGCCGCGGCGCACAGGAGCCCTGCGAAGGCGGTGATTTTCACTGCGCTGAGCGCGAAGCTGCGCGGGTCGAGGACGGCGGGGATGCCCAGAGTCTGGGCGAGCGATCCCTGGGTGACGGAACGGGATGGTGCCGCGGAACGGGACGGCATGGGGTCGTGGCGAGACATAAAAGCTCCTTCTTCTTTTGTGCCATTGTGAGGAATGAACGCGGAATTCCTCTCGAAATTTGTAGAAATCTACAAAAACAATCTCGATGGCCATGTGACAATCACTACAAAAAAGGCGTAATCAAAGCGCTTTCTTCACATGGTAACGACGCGCAGCGAGTTCACTTTTGTACAAACGAACAAAGTTTTTCGAAGATATTTGTTGGCCTCGGGGTCGAATCCGAAGGATCGGGCGGGTAATTTCGCGTATGTGTTAATTACGGATTCACGTACTGAAGCAACCACAACTCGTGGTGCGCGCGAGGCGGGCGCAGCGCCAATGCGCGTGCCGGATATCATCACCGCCGACCGGTGCGTTGTGCTTGACACCGTGGAGTCCACGAACACGCAGGCGCGCAGAATGTTGAGCGAAACGATCATGTCGGATGCGACTCGCTTTCCGCTGTATGTGCTGCTTGCGAATGAACAGACCGGCGGGCGTGGCAGGCTGGGGCGCACATGGGTGAGCGGGCGCAATACGTCGTTCCTCAGCTCGTTCGTCGTGCGAATCCCCACGGCGCTTGCAACCGGCGTCACCAGCGGATGGCTGACCACCATCGCCGGCATCGACGCCGTCGAATCCCTGCGGGTGATCGCGCGCGAGCACGGCGTCGATCCTAGCCACATCGGGCTCAAATGGCCCAACGACTTGTATTGGGATGATCGCAAACTCGGGGGAATCCTTACGGAGCTCGCAGCGGTGCACGCCGGCCTCACCGATGACGCCATTGTGATTTTCGGCATCGGAATCAACCTGTTCCTCAGCGACCAGCCGACGCGCATCGCCACATCATTGCACCGGCATGTGCCTGGGCTTCCCGCATACCCCGTGCTGCGCAACGAACTGGCGCAGCTCATCGCTCAACGCCTGCGGGTGGATGTACAGCATTACTGCGATGGCGCGCAGTCGAGCATCCCGAGATTTGCCAAACGGGTGACCGCCCTCAGCTGCACGGTGGGACGGCGGGTGAGCGCCGAGCTGCCCGGAGGAACGCGCATCACCGGCACGGCGATCGCTATACGCCCCGACGCGGCGTTGGAAATCCGCACGGATGATGGCGACACGGTGAGCGTGACGGCAGGGGACGTGGGGCTGATACCCCAGGCAATCCCCGGCCAGGAGCCGCCTGCGGATGTCGTCACACATGCGATGCCGGCGCATTCGCTGCTCGTGGGCTAACAGGAGCGAACGGCCGGCATCGCGGCATAGCGACATAGCTTGGGGCGCACGCACTCGGCGAAGCCGGGCAGCAGCGCGGCAGGCCGTTCATCGCCGCCCCGCAGACCGCAGATGCAGATCCACAGACCCGCAGACCGTTCTTTCCATCCATTCTTTTTCATCCAACGGACCACTATCAGGGAGGACAATCCATGACCGATTCGCAGCTTACGCACATCAGCAAGCTGCTCGTCGCCAACCGCGGCGAGATCGCGCTGCGCGTCATCCGCACCGCACGCGAAATGGGCATCGTCACGGTGGCTGTCTACTCGGAATCCGACCGTGATGCGCCGTTCGTCTCCGCGGCAGACGAAGCGTATCGCCTGCCGGGCGACACCTACGCCGAGACGTATCTCAATGAGTCGCTGATCATCGACGTGGCGCGTCGCAGCGGAGCGGACGCCATCCACCCCGGCTATGGCTTCCTGTCGGAAGTGCCGTCCTTCGCCACGGCGGTGCTGGAAGCCGGGCTCATCTGGGTGGGCCCCACGCCGGATGTGCTGGTGGACTTGGGCGACAAGATCACCGCGCGCCGCTTCGCCGAACGCGCCGACGTGTCACCGGTGCCTGGAATTTCCGAACCGGTGACGGACATCGCCACGTTGCTGCGCTTCTGCCATGACTACGGCTACCCGGTCATGCTCAAACGCACCGATGGCGGCGGCGGCCACGGCATCACTGTCGTGCGTGACGACGATGCGCTGCGCAGCTTCTTCATGAGCCATGACGCGCTCCAAGGCGGCGACCTGGGCAAATACTTCATCGAGAAATTCGTGGCGAAGTCGCGTCATGTGGAGACGCAATGCGGCCGTGATTCGCACGGCAACTTCACCGTGTATTCCACGCGAGACTGCTCCGTGCAGCGCCGCAACCAGAAGCTCATCGAGGAGGCTCCCGCGCCGTTCCTCACCGCCAAGGAGAACGCGCGCCTCGTCACGTATTCGCGCAGGCTGTTTGAAGCCGCCAATTACGTGGGTCTGGGCACGTGCGAATTCATGCTCACTCCCACGCAGGATATCTACTTCCTCGAAGTGAACCCGCGCCTGCAGGTCGAGCATACGGTGAGCGAGGAAGTGTGCGGCATCGACTTGGTGAGTGAGCAACTCGTCATCGCTGATGGCGGCACTCTCACGCAGGCCGGGGAACCGCGCGGTCACAGCTTCGAGCTGCGCATCACCAGCGAAAACCCCGATACCAACCTCACCCCGGGCTCGGGCACCATCGAGACCCTCGAATTCCCCTCCGGCCCTGGCGTGCGCGTGGACTTCGGCGTGAAGCAAGGCAGCGTCATCTCTCCCAAGTTTGATTCGATGATGGGCAAGATCATCGTGACGGCACAGAACCGCCAGGCCGCCATCGCTCGCGTGCTGCGCGCGCTGGGCGAATTCACACTCGAAGGCGTGTCCACGCCGTGCTCGCTGTTCGCCACGATCTTCCAGGACCCTGATTTCATTGGCGACGACCACGGATTCGCGGTGACGACGAAATGGCTGGAAGGCAAGTATCTGACGAAGAAGCCTGCCAGCGCCAAGGCCGGTCAGCCGGCATCCCTCACGGCGGGGCTTGACACGGCTCCCGCACAGACCGAGCAGCCGAGGGAATCGTTCGTGTTCGAAGTCAACGACAAGCGCGTGCAGGTCACGATTCCCGAGGAGTTCATCGGGGCTCTCGGTGCCCGCGGCGCCCATGCGGAGCGTCGTCGTGCGCAACCGTTGCGCGGCGCAGGCACGCAGGTGACCGGTGCGCCGCAGCAGCGTGGCGGATTGCACGACGGCAACATCTGCTCGCCCATGCAGGCGGTCGTCACACGCGTCAATGCGGCGGCCGGCGAGCACGTGGACAAGGGCGACCTGCTCATCGTGCTCGAATCCATGAAGATGGAGAACTACGTGTATGCCCCGGCGGCCGGAACCGTCAAGGAGATTCTCGTGGGGCCCTCCGATGGCGTGGATGCGGGCGAGCCGCTCGTGTCGTTCGACGTGGATTCGGCGAAGGGATCGGACAAGACAGCCACCAAAAACGCCAACACTACCGCAGCGAAGGAGGAGTAATGACCACGCTTGTCAATCCCGATGTGACATCCCATGGCGCTGCATCGCGTGCATCGCAAGGGGAGCGAGCCCCGCGCATGGATGTGCAAATCCCCACGCCGGCGGGTCCGGACGCATACGGCGGGCAGAGGCAGCCGATGCGCGAAGACCTTGCGCGAGCCGCGCAACTGGCGCAGGCCGCGGAGGACCATGCCCGCGAACGCCAGCATCCCAAGGGCAAACTCACTGCTCGCGAACGCCTCGATCTGCTGTTTGATTCCGGCACGTTTCAGGAAATCGGACGTTTCGCCGGCGGCAACATCAACAAGGGCGTGCCTGGCGCCGCCGTCATCACTGGTTTCGGCGACGTGTGGGGCCGCAAGGTCGCCGTCTACGCGCAGGACTTCTCCGTGCAGGGCGGTTCGATGGGCGTTGCGGAAGGCAATAAGATCTGCCATCTGATGGACATGGCGCTCGAGATGAAAGTGCCAATCGTGGCGATCGTGGATTCCGGCGGCGCGCGCATCCAGGAGGGCGTGGCGGCGCTGACGCAATACGGCCGGATATTTCGCAAGACATGCCAGGCTTCCGGATTCGTGCCGCAGATTTCGCTGATCCTGGGTCCGTGCGCCGGCGGCGCCGTGTATTGTCCGGCATTGACGGATTTCATCATCATGACAAAAGAAAACTCGTACATGTTCGTCACCGGCCCGGATGTGGTCAAGGCGGCGACGGGCGAGAAAATCTCAATGGAGGATCTGGGCGGCGGCACCGTGCACAATTCCGTGAGCGGTGTGGCGCATTACTTGGGCGAGGATGAGCCGGACGCCATCGACTATGCGCGCACCGTGCTCGCCTACCTGCCCTCCAGCAGCGACGAACAGCCGCCCGTGTATGCCTACAGTTCCGGCCACGCCGAGGATGTGGCCGCCCGTCGCATCGGCACGATCGTGCCGGTGAACGACCGCCAGCCCTATGACGTGGTGGACGTGATCCATTGCATCGCCGATTACGGGGAATTCGTGCAAGTGCAGGAACTCTATGCGCAGTCCGCCGTCGTCGGCTTCGCTTGCCTAGCGGGGCATCCGGTGGGCATCGTGGCGAACCAGCCGTGTGTGAACGCCGGCAGCCTTGACGTGAACTCCTCGGAGAAGGTCGCCCGTTTCGTGCGCCTGTGCGATGCGTTCAACCTGCCGGTCGTCACATTGGTGGACGTGCCCGGTTACAAGCCCGGCAGGGATCAGGAGCACGCTGGCATCATCCGGCGCGGCGCCAAGGTCATCTACGCCTATGGCAATGCCCAGGTGCCGATGGTCACGGTGATCTTGCGCAAGGCGTTCGGCGGCGCTTACATCGTCATGGGTTCCAAGGCGATTGGCGCCGACCTCAACTTCGCGTGGCCGCATTCACAGATCGCAGTGCTCGGCGCGCAGGGCGCGGTCAATATCATCCATCGCAAGGAGCTGCGCCGCGCCCGCGAGGACGGCGAGGAGGCGGCCGAGAAGCTGCGCGCCACGCTCGTTGCCGACTATGAGGCGACGACGGTGAACGCCAACCTGTCGCAGGAAATCGGCCAGATCGACGCGATGATCGACCCGGAGCAGACCCGCGATGTGCTCATCAACTCGTTGGCGACGCTGCGCACCAAGAAACGGCAGCGCCTCACCGACAAGAACCACGGCAATCAGCCGATGTGACGGCCGCGGCTGTCTGCATGACACTTCTTCCCATGAATCCATCAATTCCATTACAAGACGAACAACATCAATCACAACACGAGACAAGAGGAACCATGACATCCTTCCTGACACGCCTGTGCGACGAACAAGTCATCCTGACCTTCGCAGGCCAGTCCACGCCGTGGACGGCAGCACTCAAGCAGCTGGCCGATGACGCCGACCTTTCCGACCGACTGCACGCCTTGGCGGCGGATTCCGAGCGCCTGCTCGAGCCCATCGCCGCTGACCTGCTTGCCACGACCGGCAAGCGCGTCGACCTGTTCGACTATGCCAGCGATTCCCCGGTTCTGGGAGATGCCGCCGACTCGACCGTGAGCGTGCCTGGCATCGCTCTCGCCCAGCTGGGCGCGTTGCTCTCCGCCGCGGACTTGGGCTTCAAGGCATCCGCCGTTTCCCCGGTCGCGTCCCTGGGCCATTCGCAGGGCGTGCTCGCCGTGGACATGGTGCAGGCCGCCCATGAGGCGTCGGACGCGCAGTCCGAGCGCGACGCCATCGTGCGCATCCTCGCCATCGCCAGGCTCATTGGCGCGGCTGGCGCCCGCCAAGCGCATCTGCTGGGGCTCGACGGGGAGCGCGGCACATCCCCGATGATGTCGATCAAAGGCGCCACGCGCGCCCAAGTGGAGGAGCTCATCCGCCGTGTGAACAATCCGGCCGGCCCCATTAGCATCGGCGTCATCAACTCCCGCACGCACATGGTCGTCTCCGGCCATCCCGCCGACCTCGCCAAGCTCGAGCAGCAGATTGGCCGCGAGCATGAGCGCCAGGCGAAGCTGCGCGCCCAGAAGGTGCGCGGCGGCAAGGTGTTCGACCCATCCGTGGAATATCTCGAGGTCACCGTGCCCTTCCACTCCGGGCTCATGGAGCCTGCGGTGCAGCAGGTGGCGGCATGGGCGAGCGAATGCGGCCTCGATGGCACGCAGGCGCAGCGTCTCGCATCCCAGGTGCTCGCCGATGATGTGGATTGGCAGCAGCAGGTGGATGATGCGCTCGCCAAGGCTGATGCCTCGAAGGTGTGGTTCGTGGACTTCGGTCCCGGCACTACGGCATCCAAGCTCACGACGGCGCTCGTGGACGGCACGGGCGCGGGCATCGTCTCGCTCGCCACGGTGAAGGACCGCATCGCCGCCATGGAACTCGACGGTGAACCGGAGCGTCTCGCCGACTGGTCCGCGTTTGCTCCGCGCGTCGTCGCAACAGCCAACGGCCGTGAAGTGAGCACTGCATTCACCCGCCTCACCGGCAAGAAGCCGGTGTTGCTCGCCGGCATGACGCCCACCACCGTGGACCCCCAGATCGTGGCGGCGGCCGCGAACGATGGTTATTGGGCGGAGCTCGCAGGCGGCGGCCAGGTGACGGAGGATGTGCTTGACACGCATGTGGCCGAGCTCGAAGGTCAGTTGCACGAAGGCGCGTCCGTTGAATTCAATGCAATGTTCATGGACCGCTACCTGTGGAACCTCCAGTTCGGCGGCAAGCGCCTCGTGCCGCGCAAACGCGCGTCGGGCGCCCCAATCGACGGCGTCGTCGTCTCCGCGGGCATCCCTGAGTTCGACGAAGCCGTGCAGCTGGTGCGCACGCTTAACAAGGACGGCTTCCCATATGTGGCGTTCAAGCCCGGCACCGTCGACCAGATCCGCCAGGTGCTGCGCATCGCCGCAGCGCTCGAACCGACACAGGTCATCATGGAGGTCGAAGGCGGTTCCGCCGGCGGCCACCATTCATGGGAAAGCCTTGATGACCTGCTCATCAGCACCTACGCGCAGGTGCGCGACCACCGCAATGTTGTGCTCGTCGCCGGCGGCGGCATCGGCACGCCCGACCGCGCCGCGGACTACATCTGCGGCCAGTGGAGCCAGCGCTACGGCATGCCGCTCATGCCTGTGGACGGCGTGCTCGTGGGCACGGCAGTGATGACCGCAAAGGAAGCGCACACCAGCGACCAGGTCAAGGACCTCCTCGTGGCAACGCCCGGCATCGACCCGGACGCCAAGGACGGTGACGTGTTCGCCCCGCTGGGAGAAAGCTGGGTGCCTTCCGGCAAGGAACGCGGCGGCATGACCTCCGGTCTGTCGCATCTGCACGCAGACATCTACGAGATCGAGAACTCCTCCGCCAAGGCCGGGCGTCTGCTCGTCTACTTGGAGAAGCATCCCGATGAGCTGCCCGCCCGCCGCGACGAGGTGATCGCCGCGCTCGCCGCCACGAGCAAGCCGTATTTCGGCGACATCGAGACAATGACCTACCAACAGTGGGCCCAGCGTTTCGCCGACCTGTGCTACCCGTGGGTGGACCGCACGTTCGCCGATCGCTTCCTTCACCTGCTGCACCGCATCGAAGCGCGCGTGGCACAGCAGGACAGCGGTGAATTCGAATCCGCCTTCGCCGACACCGACGCAGTGCTCGACGCGCCTGCGGCGCTCGCAACGCTCGCCGAGACGTATCCGCAGGCGGCCCGCCTGCATGTGACGCCGACCGACGCCGCATGGTTCCCGGCATTGTGCCGCGAATACCCCAAGCCCGTGCCGTTTGTGCCGGTCATCGACGGCGAACTGCTCGGCTGGTGGGGTCGCGACCAGCTGTGGCAGTCCGAGGACCCGCGGTATTCCGCGGACTCCGTGCGCATCATCCCCGGCCCGATCGCCGTGGCGGGAATCACCACGAAGAACGAGCCCGTCACGCAGATTCTGGGACGCTTCACCGAGGCTTGCCTTGACCGTGCGCAATCCGAGCAGACGGCTAACGCCTCATCCGACAGCACGGTGTTCGCCGCCCTTGACGGTGCGGTAGACGCTGAGGCCGCCATCCGCCGCAACCCGCACATCAGCTGGATGGGCCACATGATGGACAATCCAGCCTTCGGCACGCCGCAGGGCGACGCAACATACGAAATCGTGCCGGTCACCGACGATGCCGCTGCTGGCGCCGACACCACCTCGACCATCTCGAAGTGGGACCTCGACGTGCACCTGGACACCCATTGGGATGGCGAAGCGGACGGCGGCACCGGCAAGCACGCCGTGCGCGACATCGTGATCCCGCTGAACCTTGATGCCAGCGCGCCGTACCTGATGCCGGTCGTCGACAAGGCGCGCCTGCCCAAGCACGTGTATGCGATGCTTGCAGCCACCGCCGGAATCGGCAACACCGCCATCACCGGCGATGTGCTCGACGCAATGCCCCAGGTCGTTTCTGACGACACCGACCGGGAACAAGGCCATCCGTTTGGCCATGTGGAGGCACACTACACGCTGTCCGCCAACCTCGGCCCCGACCACGAGACGGTGACAGGCGCAGCCCTGCCAGCCACGCTTGCCAAAGCGCGCATCGTGCCCGATGCGCTCGTGGGCCCCGCATGGCCGGCGATCTACGCCGCGCTGGGCTCCGTGCACGACGGCGACACACCGATCATCGAAGGCCTGCTCAACGCAGTGCACCTCGACCACCTCATCAAGCTCACCGATGACCGTGATGCGCTCGCGGCTCACACCGGCCAGACCATCGACCTCACCGCATGGGCGGAGAACTATGCGGAATCCGCATCCGGGCGCGTCGTCACGATCCATGTGACGCACACATCTCAGGACGGCACCGTCATCGCCGAGCAAATCGAACGCTTCGCCATCCGCGGCCGCGCCTACAGCGCCGAGCTGCCGGTCGACGCACCCGCATACGGCGGCATCGACGCGGATGTGCGCGACACCCCGCGCCGTCTGCTGCGCCGCGTCACGGTCACCGCCCCAACGGATATGACGGCGTTCGCTCGCACATCCGGCGACTTCAACCCCATCCACACGTCCCGCCGCGCCGCTGCGATCTCCGGGCTTGCAGCGCCCCTCGTGCACGGCATGTGGCTCTCCGCCACGGCGCAGCACGCCGTCGAAGCGCGCGACGCCAAGGGCAACGCCTGGCCGATCGAAGGCTGGACATACACGATGTATGGCATGGTGCAGCTGGGCGCCACGGTCACCATCGACGTGGAACGCACCGGCCGGGTCGCCGGTCGCGGCATCGTGCTCGAAGTGACATGCCACGCCGACGGCGAGCTCGTCTCGCGCGGCACCGCCATCACCCGTGCGCCCATCAGCGCATTCGTCTACCCCGGCCAGGGCATCCAGCACAAGGGTATGGTGCTCGACGAGCGCACCAAGAGCGCCGCCGCGCGCGAAGTGTGGGAGCGCGCCGACGCCGTGACACGCAGCAAGTTGGGATTCTCGATCCTCGCCATCGTGCGCGACAACCCCACCGACATCACCGCCAACGGCGTGCACTACCATCACCCGGACGGCCTGCTCAACCTCACGCAGTTCACGCAGGTGGCGCTCGCCACCGTCGCGTTCGCCCAGTCCGCGCGCTTGCGTGAAGCGGGGGCTCTCATCGAAGGCTCGTACTTCGCAGGCCATTCCTTGGGCGAATATGATGCGCTCAGCTCGTTCGCCGGCATCATTCCGCTTGAAACCGAGCTCGTGCTCGTGTTCCACCGCGGTTCCACGATGCACCATCTCATCGAACGCGACGAACAGGGACGCTCGAACTACCGCATGGGCGCCCTGCGACCCAACCAGTTCGGCGTGGGCGACGACGGCGTGAAGGAATACGTGGCGCAGGTCGCCAAGGACAGCGGCGAATTCCTCGAAATCGTCAACTACAACCTCGAAGGCGCCCAGTATGCGGTGGCGGGCACGATCGCTGGTCTCAACGCCCTGCGCGCCGATGCGAACCGCCGTGCCAAGGAGGCTGGCGGCAAGCCGGCGTTCATGTTCGTGCCCGGCATCGACGTGCCGTTCCATTCGAGCAAGCTGCGCCGCGGCGTGCCAGAATTCCGCGACAAGCTCGATGCGCTGCTGCCGCAGTACATTGACTACTCGCGTCTCGAAGGCCGCTACATCCCCAACCTCGTCGCCCGTCCGTTCGAGATGACGAAGGACTTCGCCCGTTCGATCCTCGAGGTCGTGCCCTCCGAGCGCATCAAGAAGGCGTTGGAGAAGGATTCCGTATGGGATTCGTATGCCAAGGACGACCAAAAGCTCGGCCGTCTGTTGCTCACCGAGCTGCTCAGCTGGCAGTTCGCGTCCCCGGTGCGCTGGATTGAGACGCAGCGCCTGCTGTTCACTCCGCGCGAGGAAGGCGGACTGGGCGTCACCAATTATGTGGAGGTCGGCCTGGGCAAGGCCCCGACGCTCGCCAACCTCGGAACGAAGACGCTGCGCCTGCCGCGCTTCGAGGGACTCGACGTGAACGTGTGGAACGTGGGTCGCGATGAGGCGCGCGTGTATTGCACCGACACGGATTCGCTGGTACCGCAGGAGGACCTTGACGCCACGTCGATCAGCATGGCGTCGGATTCCGCTGTGGCTGCGCCGCCCGCCGCTCCGACGGTGGCAGCGCCCGCCCCGGCTCCGACGGCGCAGGCATCCGCTCCGGCGGTTCCTGCGGCAGCGGCTCCGGCGGCATCGGCTGCTGCAGCCGCTTCCGGCCCCGCCGCCGATATCCCGTTCACCGCCGCCGATGGCATCCGCACGCTCCTTGCTTACGAATCCAAAGTGCGTCCCGACCAGATCGGCGACCAAGACACCACCGACACGTTGACCAACGGCGTCTCGTCACGCCGCAACCAGCTGCTCATGGACATCACCGGAGAACTGGGCGTGCCCAGCGTAGAAGGCGCTGCCGAGGCCACCGTGGCGAAACTGTGCGGCATCGTCACCTCCGTGGCACCCAAGTACCATGCCTTCGGCCAGGTGCTGAGCGACGCGGTGCGCGAACGCCTCCACGCGCTCTTCGGCTCGGCGGGCATCAAGCCCACGCACATTGCGCAGCGTCTGCACAGCGCCTGGGGCTTGGGCGAGGGATGGACGGCGTTCGTGACCGCCGCCATCCTGCTGGGCACCCGCGATGGTGCCAGCTCGCGCGGCGGCGATCTTGCGACGCTGCCTGCGAACCCGGTGGCGAACGCTGCCGAAGCGGACGCCCTCATCGATGCCGCCGTGCAACAGGTGGCCACCGACCATGGTGTGGCAGTCGCGCCGCTGTCCGCAGGTTCGGGCAACGGCGGGGCGGTGGTGGATTCCGCAGCCCTTGACGCCTTCGCCGACACGGTGACCGGCAAGGACGGCGTGCTCGCCTCCACCGCACGTTTCGTGCTCGGGCAGCTGGGGGTCGACGTCCCCACGCCCACCGGCGACGCTAACGAAGACGCCCGCCGCACCGTGCAGGCCGTCGAGGCCGAGCTCGGCTCCAGCTGGGTTGACCAAGTCGCGCCGCGTTTCGACGAACGCAAGGCAATCCTGTTTGACGACCGTTGGGCATCCGCCCGCGAAGACCTCGCACACATCTATTACCAGCACGACGAGGAGCGTGCGGCGCTGGACTTCACCGGTGCCGGCGAAACCGTCGCACAGCAGGCGCGCTGGTATGAGCAGCAGGCGAAGGAAAGCGGCGACAAGAAGCTGCGCGACGTGTTCCGCACCATTGCGCAGCAGGCGGCGATGAGCGATGCCGACCTTGCCGCTGCCGATGAGGAAGTCGCCAAGAAGGCTGACAAGAAGCATGCGAGCGACGCCGATGTGCGTGCAGCGCGCCGCTTCGACGGCGACATCGCCGTGGTGACCGGCGTCTCCGCCAATTCAATCGCCGGACAGGTCGTGGCAGGTCTGCTCGCCGGCGGCGCGACGGTCATCGCCACGAGCCACAGCTTCCACCCCTCCATCGTGCAGTGGGCCAAGAAGACGTACCGTACGCATGCCACGCGCGGCGCGGCCCTGTGGCTTGTGCCCTCGAACCTGTCGAGCTTCCGCGACGTGGACGCCCTCATCGAATGGATCGGCACGGAGCAGCGCGAGACGCACGGCGCCACGACGACCGTTGTCAAGCCTGCGATGGAGCCCACGGCATTGTTCCCGTTCGCTGCGCCGCCCGTGCATGGCACGATGGCGGATTCGGGCGCTCTGTTCGAATCGCAGGCGCGTCTCATGCTGTGGAGCGTGGAACGTCTGATTGCCGGACTGTCCGCCATCGGGGCGGATATGGACGTCGATCACAAGCTGCACGTTGTGCTCCCCGGCTCGCCCAACAGGGGCGTGTTCGGCGGCGACGGCGCCTACGGCGAAGTCAAGAGCGCATTCGACGCACTCGTCAACCGTGCCCGCCCCGAGCATGTGTGGTCCGACCGCGTGACGTTCGCCCACCCCAAGATCGGCTGGGTGCGCGGCACCGGCCTCATGGGCGGCAACGACCCGCTCGTCAAGGTCGTGGAGAAGCATGGCCTCACCACCTACTCCACCGAGCAGATCGCCGACCGGCTGCTTGATTTGGCGACGGCACAGTCCCGTGCCAAGGCCGCGGCGGATGGCCCTCTCGACGTTGATCTCACCGGAGGCTTGGGCGGCGAACCGCTCGACATCCGTGCGCTGCGTGCGGAAGCCGAGGCGGACGCAGCCGCATCCGCACGCACGGAGACGGCTGATGCGGCTGCCGGGCAGAGCGCGGACGCCTTTGCGCAATCCCCGTCGCAGCCGACGCTCATCAAGGCGCTGCCGACACCGCGCGTGCCCCAGCAGCCCAAGGCCGACCTTGCTGAATGGGGCGGCGTGACTGCACGTCCCGAGGATGAGGTCGTCATCGTCTCGATCGGCGAGCTTGGCCCGTGGGGCTTTGGCCGCACGCGTTTCGAAGCGGAGCTGGGCATCCATTCGGACGGCACCGTCAAGCTGTCGGCAATGGGCGTGCTGGAGCTCGCATGGAACATGGGGCTCGTCTCATGGCAGGACAACCCCCAGCCTGGCTGGGTGGACGCCGATGGCGAGACCATTGCCGAAGAGGACATCGCCGACCGTTACCGCGACGAAGTCATCGCCCGTTCCGGCATCAGGCCGTTCAACGAGGCGATGGGCGTGTCGTACAAGGATGGCGCCGACGAGGAATCCGCCGAGGTCTTCCTTGACCACGACGTGACGTTCACGGTGGCAAGCCAGCAGGAAGCTGACGAATACGTCGCCGCCGACCCCTCCCATACGCGCACCGGCAGGGACGATGAAACGGGCGAATGGACCGTCACACGCCTCAAGGGCGCCAGCGCCTTCGTGCCGCGCCGCGCCACGATGACGCGCACCGTGGGCGGCCAGTTCCCCGACGGTTTTGATCCCACCCGCTGGGGCATCCCCGCCTCGATGGTCGGTGACGTGGACCCGATCGCATTGTGGAACATCGTCACCACCGTGGATGCGTTCCTCTCCGCAGGGTTCAGCCCCACGGAACTGCTGCAGGCCGTGCACCCCTCGCAGGTCGCCGACACGCAGGGCACCGGCTTCGGCGGCATGCATTCCATGCGCGAACTGTATGTCGACCGTTACCTCAACCGCGAGTATCCCAGCGACATCCTGCAGGAAGCGCTGCCGAACGTCGTGGCGGCTCACGTTATGCAGTCCTATGTGGGCGGATACGGCGCAATGATCCAGCCGGTCTCCGCATGCGCCACCGCAGCCGTCTCCATCGAGGAAGGCTTCGACAAAATCCGCCTCGGCAAGGCTGATTTCGTGGTTGCCGGTGCCATCGACGACATCGGCGTCGAATCCGTCAACGGCTTCGGATACATGAACGCCACCGCGAACTCCCAGGAGATGGCGGCAAAGGGCATCGCCCCGCGCTTCTTCTCCCGTGCGAACGACAGGCGCCGCGGCGGATTCATCGAATCGCAGGGCGGCGGCACCGTGCTGCTCACCCGCGGCGACATCGCCTTGCGCCTGGGGCTGCCGGTCGCCGGCGTCGTGGGCTACGTGCGTTCGTTCGCCGATGGTGCGCATACGTCGATCCCGGCTCCCGGCCTCGGCGCGCTCGCGGCTGCGCAGGGCGGCAAGGACTCCGTGCTGGTGCGCGACTTGGCGAAGCTCGGCGTGACGCCGGACGACATCGCCGTGGTCTCCAAGCACGACACATCTACGAACGCCAACGATCCCAATGAATCCGAGCTGCACAACACGATCGAGCATGCCATCGGCCGCACGGCGGGCAATCCGCTGTACGTCGTGTCGCAGAAGAGCCTGACGGGTCACGCGAAGGGCGGTGCGTGCGTGTTCCAAGTGCATGGACTCACGCAGATGTTCGCATCCGGCATTGTGCCGGCGAACGCGGCGCTCGATTGCGTGGACCCTAAGCTCAAGCGCGACGACTTCATGGTGTGGTTGCGCGAGCCGCTCAATCTGCGCGCCGCCGGCCGCACCGTGAAGGCGGGGCTCGCCACGTCGCTCGGCTTCGGGCATGTCTCCGGCTTGGTGGCGCTTGTGCATCCGGGTGCGTTCGAGGCATCCGTGGCGCATAGTGTCGGCGAGCAGGCTCTCGAGGCATGGCGTGAGCGCGCCAACCAGCGCTTGGCTGCGGGCGCGGCGCGTCTCGCGGCAAGCATGCTTGGCCATGCGCCGCTGTTCGAGCCAGTGGCTGGCCGTCATCTGCGGGAGGACGGCCCCCATTACGACGGGCATGAGGTCGAGAAGGCCATGCTTCTCAACCCGGATGCTCGTTTGGGCGCCGACGGGTATTATGACTGATTGCAATAATCGGGTGTTCGATGCCTTGTGGCCGGGCATCCCATGATCAGATACCCCTTGGATGAGGAGTGACGCATGACCGTACTGGGGCTTGGGCATGATGTGGTCGACATGGAGTCGTTCCGCAGGCAATGCCTGAGCCCCGGTTCGTTATTTGTGGCGCGTGCGTTCTGCCAGGCGGAGCGTCTGCAATGCAAGGCGCGGGCACAGGCGAGCGGCGATGACGAGCTGATGCATCTGGCGGCGCGGTGGGCTGGCAAGGAGGCTGTGCTCAAGGCGTGGTGCGAGGCGCTGGGCGAAGCGGATTATCCGTTGGGGTTGGATGGATTCGAGTGGAGCGGCATTCGCATCGTGGAGGACGCTCGGCACCGGCCGCATGTGGAGTTTTCGGCTTCGATGGGCGAGTCGGTGGCCGGCAGCCTGGGCAAAGTGCGCGGGAATGGCACAGTGCGCGGCGATGACGCAGCGCACGAGGGTGGTGATGGCTTGGTGTGCGGGGTCGGCGAGAAATCCGGGAATGGCGATGGTGCGGCATTGCATTGGCATGTCTCGCTGAGTCATGATGGTCTGATTGCCTCGGCGATTGCGCTCGTTGAATGCATCGGAAATGCATCTCTCTAAGAACGCATCTCTTTCAGGTTGATGCTGGCGTAGCAATGCGCCGGTTGGCATGTCGCGAAGAGAGATACGTTATGCTTAAGGATATTCGAACAAGTGTTCGAAACATACGATAGGGGGCATTGTGAAAAAAGTATCCGTGGATGCGGCGCTTGACGATGTCGAATCATTGATGGGCGGCACGCTCATCAATGCGGACGGGGAGTCCACGCATGTGCTGCTCGTTGAGGGTGCGCCTCGCAGCGGCAAGACGACTTTTGCTTTGCAGACGCTGGAGAAGGCGTTGGAGCGCTATGGCAACGATGGCGCGATGATGATCAGTTCCAATAGGCTCACCGCCCGAGACCTCAACGCCAAGGCGTTGCGAGACGTGGAATCAAGCACGAACCCGCGCATCGTGCGCACGCTGTCCGCCTTGGCCTTCTCTGTGCTCGCCGCCGTGCGCCGTGAGTTGAGGCTTGTGCCACCGCGACTGCTCAATGGCGCCGAGCAGGATGCTGTGCTCACCGATGTGTTGAATGTGCACAAGGCCCATGCCGCTGCCGGCGAACTGTGCTCGACCTGCCGGTTGCTGCTTGACTACTTCGCTGCCGCTGATATCACGAAGGCAGCTGCTGCCACGGGCGCGGAAGACAATGAAAAGCCGGTCCGCACCACCACCGAAGAGATTTTCGCGCAGTGCCTGTCGCAGGAATTCGTCTCGCAATTGCGCGACATGTTGGCGCGCATCAATGAGGTCGGTGCCGAGCATGATGACCTGGGGCGCATCCTTCAGCGCCTCGATGAGCAGCAGATTCCCATCGAGACCAAGATGCGCATGCGGGTTCAGTGGCAGCTCGCCTTCCGCTTGCGAGGGGAATACGCGCAAGCGGTGTCGCAGCGTTTCCCCGATGAGCTCCGTCTGGACTCGTCGTATCTGCTTCGTGAGGCGACGCAAGCATTGGCGCAGCGCAGCGCCGCTATGGCGGGTGATGGCTTGCCCCGGTTGCTGGTCGTCGATGATGTGCAGGACGTCACCCTGGCAGGCATGGCATTGCTGCAGGCTCTGAACAGCAGGGGAGTGCTGCTGGTGCTCGTCGGGTGCAATGACGAGGCGGTGCAGGTGTTCCGCGGCTCCTATCCGGAGTTCCTCATGCTGCGCGCACTGAAGAAGCCTGTGGCGCAAGGTCAGGTTTCGGATGTCTTTGCTGCGTCGGCGGTTGATGGTGAGAGTGGGCTTGCCGATTCGAATCTGGGCAGATTCCATGCTGCTGCGGTGGAACTCGAACCGTGTATCAGCGAGGCGGATGTCACATACAAGGATGTGATTGCATCCCGTGTATCGCTGGCGATTGGCGCTGATGAAGAAGGGCTTGGCGCCGGCGCGGCGCGTCCTGGCAAGCTGCCGGATGTTCGCAGCGCTTTGGCTTTGAAGCCATTGCCCCAAGACGACCCGTTGCTGGAACCTTCGCGAATCAACGTCGAAGGAAGTCTCTACCGGTCTGCATCAAACGAGGCTGATGATACAATCCGCCAGATCAAGGACCTGCATGTGAGCCAGCCGAACGTGACGTGGAATGACATGGCGGTCATCGCACATGACAATGCCACCGTGCATGCGCTGGGCATGCGTTTAAGAAACGCGGGAGTGCCGGTGCGGTATTCCTCCATCACCACATCGTTCGCCAAAGATTCCACGGTGCAGGGGCTCTTCGCCCTCATCCGGCTGGGCATCCTGCGGTCGCGAGGCTACTGTGAGACCAAGGAGCTCGAAACAGAGCGCCTGCGCCGCAAGCTCAGCCAGCAGCAGATGCGCAACGAAATCATCCAGTCCGCCATCAAGACATACCTTGCCAGTCCGCTGATCGATTCACTGGCCGGAACGGAGACGACTGCCGCAGGCGCTTCCATGAAACCCGCGGAAGGCAGCCCACGGGGAAGCACACTGGAAAACACGCAGGGAGTCACGCCGGAGAACACGCCGGCTGTTGGCGATCCCAGTGACGATGATGGCGTTCATATCGGCGCGACCCAGACCAATGACGCCATGAGAGCGTGGGAGAAGGCCCGTCCTGTGCGTATCGGTGCTGTGCGCAACTCCATCCAGGCGTTACTGATGGTTCTTCTCACGATTCGCCAGAACCAGGCGGAGGCACAGAACCAGGCAGAGACGCAAAACCAGACAGAGGCACCGGGGCAGGCAGACGATGTGGTTCCACAGGCACATTCTTCCGTTCCGGCAGTGGCCTTCGCCATGCCGTCGGAGAATCTCAAGACACTGCTTGCTGTGTATGATGCGGCGGTGACCGCTGATGTGGTGGATGAATACGATGAGCTGTGCGCCCAGCTGGTTGTCGGCGACGAAACGGTGCGGGACAGCATTATCAAGGCATTGCGCAACATTGGCAAAGGTTCCGCTGATGTGCAGGCCTTCTGCACGCTGCCCACACGTATTGACGCCGTGGCGCAGGCATACCAGGCGTCGCACGACCCGTATGAGATTCTGTGGGCGGCATGGCAGGCAAGCGGCGTCGCCGACCGTTGGCAGCAGCAGGCGGTTGAGCTTGGCAGCTATGGCGACGCTGCGAACGACCGCCTCGACATGATGATGCGACTGTTCGACTACGCCCGCACGGGTGGGGAATTCGACTCCATCGAGGATTTCATGGACCAAGTGCGGCAGATGGATGTCATCGCCGATTCATTGTCGAAAACAGGGCCGAATCCGGATGCCGTGACGCTTACCACGCCCGCCGGCGCCTGCGGCAGGTCATGGGATTACGTGTGGGTTCCCGCCGTGCAGCAGGACGTATGGCCGAACCTCACGGTGCGCAACACGATGTTCGCCACCGAGGATCTCACGGACATCATGCTGCGCGGCACGCTGGGAGTCTTGGGAACGCAGGCTGATTCCCACCGTGGACGCGTGGCGTCCGTGCTCCACAGCGAAGAGAAAGGTCTGCTCGTCGCTATTACCCGTGCCGCAAAACGGCTTGCCGTCAGCGCCGTGTGGAGCGATGACACGACACCGTCCGATTTCCTCTTCACCTTCATGCCGGAGCTGTTCCCCGTCTTCGACGACATCGCCAAGGTCGACTTCACCCAGGTGTCGGCGGATTCCGCGCCGGCGGCGAGCATCCCGATGCTCATCGAACGCGCTCGCAACGTGATTGCGAAAGAGGCGTATGAAGCGTTGGAAAGCCAGAAGAATGCGGCAGAAACATTAGGCGTGGGTGATCAATTCGACCCGATGAAGGTGCCGGGGCTTAGTTATGAGAAACTGAGCCCCGAAGCGCGTGATGCCGTGCGGACACTGCGATACCTTGCGTCGCAAGGCTATGCGGATGCCATGCCCGACCGGTGGGCGTTCGTGTACGGTCGCACCAAGCGCGAGACGTCTGCTGGCGCAACCGGTTGTGATGCCAGCTCCGTTGCGAATGACGGTTCCAATGCCGACAGATTCCAGCGTGGTCAATCCACAGACAGCGAATCCACGGGCGACGCATCCGCTGACAGCGGTTCGGGGGTGCCAAACATCTCGCAGGTGTCGCTCAGCCCGTCAATGGTGGACACGTTGTGGGATTGCCCGGTGTGCGCGCTGCTTGACAGGGCTCTGGGCGGTCCCTCCGCCACGAAGATCAACCAATCCTTCGGCATCATCGTCCACAAGGTGGCGCAGATTGCCACCGAAAGGGGATGGGACAGGCCGGGATTCCCCAATGATGAACTGAGCCGTGACGAACGCATCGCGCAAATCACCAATCGGATGCAAAACGAGTACAACCGGCTGTCGGAAGCCATGCACGTGGACAACGACCCGCAGTCCCAATACTCCGCGCGCCGCAAGGAAATCACTGTGCACGACACGTTGCAGCACATCGCCTCGTACTTCGTCAACGTGAACAGCGAAGGTTACGCGGCGGATGCGAAATACGGTCCTCTCATTGGTAAATACGACCGTGTCGAGAGCGAATATCCCCTCCACGTGCAGTTCAGCATCCGCGAACTGCTTCCCTTCTTCCAAATGATGGATGTTGAGAATCTTGCGAGCGTGAGTGTGGAACGTTTCCAGCTCCTGCTGGATATTCTTGCCGGCGGTTTCGCACCAGGACTGACGCCAGATACGAAAATCACGCTCAATGCGCGCATTGACCGTCTTGAGGTGCGCAATGACATCGAGACGGGATTCCCTTTCTATCGCATCATTGACTACAAGACGGGGCAGCAAGGTCATACGGGTGCTGAAAACTACTCCGATTTGCAGCTGGTGTGCTACCAGCTTGCTTTGACGATGAGCCAAATACACAACAATGGCGTGGACCTGCCGCTGATTCCCGTCGCATCGGCAGGCTTGTTCGATATCGAGAAGAACGACGCACCATCGTCTTTCCACGCTGCAGAGAACTGCGCACAGCCTCCGCTGTTCGTCGACATGCCCTACCAAGACGGCGATGAATCCGGGCGGGTGCCCTGCTTGAACAACAGCAAGGATAGGCTGGATTCCCACTCCTTCGGATCGTCATTGCGCACATCGATCAACAACAGCGCTATCGACTCCATTGCGCGGGTCGTCGCTGTGGCGCAATACGAGTATGACAGCATCGGGGAGATTCCTGTTGAACTCGCATTTGTGCTCAGCAGCTTTCAGAATCACACGCTCGGCTGGTGGTCACTCACGATGCTGTCTCGTATTTTCTACGCTGCTTCTGTTGCCGGTACGCAAGGTACGGTGCCGGCTCATGAGGCTTCGAGGAAACATATGCGCTACTGCAGGCACAAGAGGGTGTGTCCTGCCTGCGGAGGAGAGCTGACCACCGTCATGGGGAAGGAAGAACGATGAGCAATTCCATCGAGCAACAGCGCGTCATTGATGCGCCGGAATCCAGCGACGTCCTCGTCATTGCAGGCGCTGGTTCCGGTAAGACCTACACCATGACGCAGCGCATCATCAAGCTCATCTGCGATGACCATGTGCCTGCCGAGAAGATCCTGGGCCTCACCTTCACCCGAAAGGCGGCAGGGGAGCTGCTCACGCGTGTGTCGAATGCCGTGTCGCAGGCCCGTCGCGATGCCCGGAAGGCAGCAAGCAATGCGGGGCCGGGCGATGCCCGGAACGTCGCTGGTGCCCCTAACCCGGATTCGGCTTTCATGAAGCCACGGGTCTACACGTATGACGCATTCTTCCAATCCATCGTGCGCCAATACGGTTTGCTCATCGGCATGGACCCTGGCACGCAGCCGCTCAGCTCGGCGGGCGCTGTTCAGATGATTTCCGACATCATCGGCAAGAACATGGATTCCCTCTTCGCCGCCCACTACTTTACGGGTGATGACGGGAACGGCGATGCCGCCGGTTTAGGCACCGATGCGGATTCGGGCCAGTCGGATGCCAGCGGCATGTCTGGCAGTGCGGATAAGGAATCCGACGCAGGCTCTTTCGAAGCTTTGGTCGGCGACATCCATGAGCTTGCCAACGAATGCGCGAGCTCCATGATCGGTGCCGATTGCCAGACCATTGCCGAGGCGCTCGACCGCATCCAGCGGTGGGACGATCAGTTCCTTGGCCAGCTTCGAGAAGCGCGAGCCCAGCTGCTTGGCATTCCAGTCGAGGATGTCACGGATCCTGTCGGTGCCGTGAAGAAACCGCAGCCGAATGCGATGCCGAAAACG
>CAYVHC010000002.1:0-79452 GCA_964451025.1 uncultured Bifidobacteriaceae bacterium | reverse complement strand
GTGGGCCTCGTTCATTTGCCTGTTATCATGCCGCTTTTTTATTCAGCAGTCTCATTCGATTGAGTCTCATTCGATTCAATGGTTGGCTGGCCGTCCCCTGCCTGCGCTGTCTGTGTCACTTCAACAGCAGCGGACTCCGCTGAGACTTGGGGAAATTCCCGCGTTTCGTCTGGTTCATCGGATGCTTCCGCCTGATGTGCGACTTCGGGCGCATCGGCAACAGCTGGTTCATCTGCGCCAACGGACTCATTGGGAGCATCAGCATTAGTCGACACATCAGTGCCAGCAGCTGTATTCGCATCAGCGGGCTCATTTGCGCCAACGTTATCGACGGATTGATTAGCCTCACCAATGCCAACGGCTTCAGCCGTGGCTTCAGCTCCGGCTCCATCCGTTGCCTCAGCAGTCTGAGCCTCCTCATCCGAAGCATCAACATGCGGGGCATCTAAGACATCTGCATCCGTTGCGTCGGGCACTTCTGCCGCAGTGTCTGTCGCATCTCCATCCGCTTGTGCATCCGAAGGGGAGACCACAGCCGCAGCTTCCTCTCCCGACGCTTGCTCAGCATGTCCATCAGTGGACTGGGCCGAATCTTCCACGTCAACAGCTTCGACCGCATCCGCTGATGAATTCACACCTTCACCCATCGTGGAGTTCCCGTCGACATCCGTTTCAGCATTGCCCGGTACTTGAGCGGGTTGCGAGGATTCGTCGCCGGAGATACCGAAGTCCTCCATCATCTCGACAGCGGCATTTTCGTCGCGATGTCCTTGGTGCACGATTTCAATGGTGTTGTCATCCAACGCCGGCTGTGTCTGAATCCACATGGGGGTAGGCGCAGGAGGAGCGATTTCCGAATGCTCACCGCAACCGTGGTCACCTGAAACGACCTTTCCGTCATCAGGGCTCCACTTGTTGGCGCACACGCCGAACATCTCCCCCAGGTCTCCCTTCAGCGACACATAGAAACCGCATGTCTGGCAAATCTTGCCATCCGCGGTCCTCGTACTCAGAGCCTTGGGGCCATGGGGGCCTCCATACCATCGTTCCGCGGCCTGGGAGCGACCAAGGGGCGTCAACACGCGACGACGGGAAAGACTGTATTCCTCGGCGATCTCCTCAGCTTCCTGGTGTTCTTGCTTTTCCTTTTCTGCTGCCTGGGCAACCGCTGGGTCGGATTGTTCACGCTCAAGCTCGTCTTTTTCCTCGACCTGCTGCTGTTCGGTGCGGGCCTGCGTGTTATCAGGACGGAAACCGTCTTCCAGACGAGGATCATCCTCCTCGGTGCCGATGGAGTCGGTCGGCGACAGGTCAGAGGGCTCCAACCTATCTTTCCATGGAATCCACGGTGGTGCGAGCAAAGCGCCTTCCACGGGAACGAGCGAGGACTCGCACACCGTCCAAATATCACGCGTCTCATCGTGGAACAGCGTCACAGACCACTGCCAGTTCTCATACCCAGGCACCGCCGCTTCAAAACGAAAATCGGTGATGCCGTCGCCTTCGTCGATGGATTCGACGAAATTACCGACCTGCGTCTCATCTTCCGCCACGAGAAAAGCCACGTTCATGGCAAGTTCCTTGGGATCGATCTTCGGATACGGCTCATCATCGAATTGTGCGGCACCATCCGAAGAGGCTTGCTCCGTCACAGACTGCTGTTTCGCGCCATCGGTACCATCCGTGCCATCAGTATCATCCGTGCCATCAGTACCATCCACGCCATCCACCATGACCGCGTCATCACGAGTGTCGGCATCACCTTCAAGGCGGTTCTCCCCGGTCGCGTTCTCCGCCGTGGACTCATCCGCGGACTTATCCGTGGACTCATTATGGGCGTCATTGTCTTCATCCGTCGGCGCAATCGGGGTTCCCATGTCCAAAACCCCTGCCTGTGTAGTCTCCTGATTGGAATCTGCGGGAAGGGTCTCGTTCACATCTGTCATAATTCAAACCTTAGAGTATGTTGCCGAAATATGCGAACGGCGGCCTTTCCAGACCGCCATGCATGACAAGGTGCTGGTTGTCAGGATTCGCTCCTGATCGCCGGGTCACTCCTCAATATCGAAATCGTCGGCAACCGCACGCAGCATCACAGCAAGTTTATGCGATTCCCGAGGACCGGGATAGTGACGCCTACGCAAAGTGTTGCCAGCTGCATCCAGCAGCTTGATGAGATCTTCGACGATTGCCGCCATGTCTTCAGGAGCCGGGCGGGTCGCTTTCACCATGGATGGCAGTGGCTCATTCACCGTCACAGACAGCGCTTGCGGACCACGGCGGCCATCAGCCACCGAAAACTGCACTTTCGCTCCCTTGCGCAGTGTCGTGACGCCCTTCGGCAATGCCGAAGCCGGGAGGAACACGTCCTTGCCTTCCTCAGACTGAATAAATCCATACCCCTTTTTCTGATCAAACCAACGCACACGTCCGCTCGGCATAGTCACCTCCAGAAAAGACACGCCGGCAATGCACAGCGCTTCCTGCGCTCAGCGTCGCCGGCATCCAGCGAAATCACACCGCTGCCATTCCAATCAATCAGCGAACCATTGTAAACCAGATTCCCCAGAAATGTAATGCGCCCTACGCTTTCGCTATCGCCGAACACGATCACGTTCGGCCCTATGTATGAATCGCTTCAAGGGCTTATGCCGTTGGCGCACCATCAATCTGGTCTGGACCCGATGCGTTAAGGGGAAGAATGATGGAATACGACAATCCGCCCCCGGGTGTCTGCGTCGCGCAAATGAGGCCATGATGCGCATGGACAACGGACTGCACAATGGACATGCCCAATCCGGTGCCGCCCTTGAGTCGTGCACGCGAGGGGTCGGCAGTGTAGAACCGTTCAAAGATACGGTCACGCTGGTCAGAACGCATCCCGGGACCGTGGTCACTCACAACGACCACTGCGTATTCACGCGACTGGGATTCCTCTCCCCTCTCTTTTCCTTGTGTTTTTCTGCCCTTCCGATTATCCCGGGGCTTGGCATCAGCGAATTGTGACAGGTTCTGAGACTTGTTGAGCCGCGAACGGAACGCAGCAGCCTGTGCTGATCCATCTGTGGAATCCACGTTCACCCCTACGGATTGCATAAAATCATGCAGCGATTCCTGGGTGCTGGGAAGCTGGGCCAAATCGCGGGCATAGGCGGATCGGACAATGCATGCGCCAAATTCAACCGGGGAATCCTGAGGCGTATAGCGATGGATGTTGCCGATGATATTCGTCAGCACCTGGTGCATGCGCATCGGATCGCCCTTCACCGCCACCGGACCGAGGGTGTCATCGTTCACAGTGAAACTCCAAGAGGCCCCATCCTGCTGATCAGTGCCGCCGTCCTGTGTCGTGGCTGGATTGCTGTCCGCGACGCCCGCGACGCCAATCGCGGAATCAGCGGAGAGCCCATTCGCCCCAGCCTTGGCATCATGCGTATTCACTGTACCGTTGCGCGGGGATCCGATCTGCCTCGTCACAGTCACGCCACCCAGCCGCACCGACCGCTCAGGATCGAGAGCATGGATGTCTTCTGCGGATTCACGTATGAGCTCATCCACTTGCACGGTTTGATGGATGTCAATGCCACGCCCCTCATCGAAACGGGCAAGGGCCAGCAAGTCTTCGACAAGCGATGACATTCTTTCGCTCGACGTCTCGATGTGATCGATGGCATCGTCGGCATGTTCCAGCGCCGAATCAAGATCATCCGATTCAGCGCGACGCTGCATCTTGTACAACTCCGCGTATCCATGAATCGTCGCCAATGGGGTGCGCAGCTCATGAGAGGCGTCGGAGACAAACTGTTTCATTTTCTCCGTGGTCTGCTCTTGCTCTTTGAAGCTTCGCTCTATTTGCGACAGCATTTTGTTGAGCGACAGCGCGAGGGAACCCACTTCTGTATTGGATGGCAGCTGAGGCACTCGTTCGGAAAGATCGCCCGCAGCGATCTTCGCCGCCGTCTTCTCCATTCGCTTGAGTGGCTTCAATGTGTTACGCACGAACATTGCCGCGAGCACACCGGCGGCGACGAGAGTGCAAATTCCAGCGATAAGGAAGTATTGCGTCACCATATCGGTCGTCTCGTACATATCCCGCAAGGACATGCCGATATATGCCACGCCAACCACGGTGCCGTCTGAAGAATCCATACCTTGGTCAGATGATGAAGAGGAGCTCGACGATCCGGGGGCTCGCGTGGCCGTCTCGACAATCTGGAACGCCTCCACCCTCCAGTCCCGGTTGGCGCTTTTAAGGTCCTTTGAAGCCACTTGAGTGCCTGCGGGTATCGTCACTGTAGCCGAAACGGTGAAAGGCTGGCTGTATTCGACAGCGGAAAGGTCTATCGAATCCAGATTGGGTTCACTGATCACCCCATCGCGAAGCATGGGGCGCATTGTCGACAATACGTCGCCGTCAGTGTCTCGGATTTGCAAAAAGTAATCGGTCGGTGAGTAATTGCGCTGCCCGGGTGCGCTGCCAACGACCTGCTTGTAATTGTCGAAAACAAGCTGGGCCTGCTGTGACAACTGGGCATCGGTTTTTTCAAGGATGTATTGCTGAACCAATTGTCGTACCGCAGCGCCAAGCACGCATTCCGCCAACGCCACTACGAGGATGACGATGGACGCGAGTTGAAAAGACAACGACATTCCGCGGCGCATCTTTTTCAAACCAGACGTGCGTTTGAGGGTGTGTGCATTGTTTTCAGCGGATTCTTGTGCCTGATTCGGATGCTGGGGCGCCTGGCGTGGAAGCTGCTCGCCGTCGGGGTTCAATGCAATGCGCACGTCAATCCCCCATTCTGCGCACTCAGCAATTCCTTCACCGATTGTGGCGTCATGTGTTCCTCCTCCAGCTTATGCCGGCGAATCTGGCAACCGCAGCTGCAAACCACGTACATCAGAACCGAGTACAAATAATTCCGCCCGCAATCCATTATGGATTGTAAGCACATGAACGGTGGAAGCCCACGTGCCAGAATCCAACCACATCGAATCACGGGAGTACCACCTGTTATTCGAATGTCATACGCATTACTTGACCGAGGAAGAACGTGGCGCACGAATCATGTAGCCGATTCCTCGCTTGGTCTGGATAAGCGGCGTGACCTTCTTGCCATCGACCGTAATGCCATCGACCTTCTTGCGCAGGTACGAGATGTAGGACTCCACAATTGCCGCATCCCCGCCCCAGTCATACTGCCACACATGATCGAGAATCTGAGCCTTGCTGACCACCCTGCCCTCATTGTCCATGAGATAGCGGAGCAGCTTGTATTCCGTGGGGCTCAGATCGATCTCCTGCCCCGCGCGGGTGACGTCATGGCTGTCCTCGTTGATTTCAAGATCCGCCACACGAATGATGGGATCTTCTTCGTCCTCGCCCTTCGTACGTCGCAAAATCGCCCTGATGCGGGCGATGACTTCCTCAAGGGAAAACGGCTTCGTCACATAGTCGTCACCACCAACGGTCAGACCCATGATCTTGTCCTGGGTGTCATCACGCGCGGTCAGGAAGAGAACCGGCGCGTCCATTCCCTCCTGGCGAATGCGGCGAGTCACGGTGAATCCATCGATATCAGGCAGCATCACATCCATGATGATCAGATCGGGATTGGCGTCACGAATGACTTCAAGGGCTTCACCACCGGAGGCAGCTGTCTTGACTTCGAACCCCGAGAAATGCAGCGAGGCCGATAGCAACTCTCGTATCGAGGGCTCGTCATCAACTACAACAATGGTCGCTTCCAAATTCTTTGCCATGTTTGAAAGCATGGCATTATAGCCTGATTTTTTCCTGAAAACATCCTGCATCTTTAGCGAATCTTTTATTCCCTTCTGCACTACAGCATGGTTGCCTTACCGTAAGCACAACGTTTGCTGAAACACTGCCATGGTGTGGATGCAGATCAACGATTGAAAACACACCACAGGAATCCACGATTCCCAACGATTCGACGACTTCATCCCAATCCGAACGTTTCACGACGGTCCACATTCGTCATAATGCCGCGGAAACAGCGCGCGCATGACGTATCGTCGCAAGCGTCATGACAATCCGCCCAGTGCACGGGGCGGGACATATCCATACGAATGCCCACCCACGATCCCCGGAAGGAGGTGACAGCAATGCCCCAGTATCAAGTCGATTCGGAACAGATCCAGACATCGAGCGCCGCAGTGCAACAGTCCGTTGCGCAAATTCGCTCCTCGGTCAACGGCATGTATTCCAACCTCACCCAGCTGCAAAACGTCTGGCGAGGCGGAGCCGCCAACCAGTTTGGTAGCCTCATGACCCAATGGCGTTCCGCACAGCAGCAGATGGAAGCATCACTGGAAAGCATTCAGAATGCGCTGAGCCGTGCATCGGCGGTGTATTCAGAAGCCGAAACGCAAGCTTCTCGCCTGTTTGCATCATGACACACCGCACCACAGGCAACACGACTCGCATCGTGATGCACAGTGACTGCAAACCACGAGTCGGCATTCGCCCCATGCCGCTGGGCGAATGCCACCCACCCATATATGCCACAGGCAGACAGTCCATCCGATGAATCCTTCATGACGATTGTTCATCCGATGGATGGCACTGCAGATGGAATCAATCCTAGGCAGATTCCATCACGGCATATTCCATAACAACAGATTCCATTGCGAGCCCCGGATCGACCGTGGACTCCTCTTTTTTCCTTCGCACAAATTCGGGGCTCGACTCCATTCCCCGCATCGCATGATGCACACCCTCCCGGTGAAATCCACGGTATCTTTTTCGCCGGGAGGACTTTCCCATGCCCGCACACGAACAGTCAATACATGCGATGAGTCATTACATGCGAAAAGCCAACACACACGAAAAGCCAACACACACGAAAAGCCAACGCACACGAAAGCCAACGTGTTACATCAGACCCGCCGATATGAATGGGCACAGGCGACATATCTGCATGTGGTTCATGCCTACCAAAGAGACATCGGCAGAAGGATGCCACGCATCGACTGCTCAGCGCACATCACACGCATGGGGCTCAGCACCGACGCGTCGTATGACCGCGTGTGGGTTCTTAGCGCACATCACACGCATGGGGCTCAGAGCAATCACACCGATGAAGCGTCAAAGCAAAACACAGCTATCAGGACTGCACAATTATCAGGACTGCACAATGCCGAAGCATCTCAAGCATCACTATCAATGGCACGCCCATCATCATTGATGGCATGCTGCATGATCATCAAACCCCGGGTCATGTCACCGCTGAAGTCCCTGTGCTTTATCATCGATGGGCACAGCACAATTCGCGTGTTATCACGACAGCCAAAGCGCAATCCAACAGCCATGGCACAATTCACGCACCATGACGCAATCCAATAGCGAGGAGTGCCAATAGCGAGAAGCACACTCCGACAATCCAGTTTGCCGTATCTCAACAAAAATCCCAGCACCGGAATCCCTGCACTGCCAGGCTGAGTGGAAACCCTGTGTTGGGATTCTCACGCCTGTCAGTGGCAGAAATCTCCGAGTGCTGGGAGCGATTTAGGGATTAGGCACCATCACCTGGTGCCCGTCCGAATCAGTAGCCCATGTCCTGGTTCTGAGCGCCCTGTGCTGCCGGCGGTTCCGGCTTATTGGCGACAACGGCCTCGGTGGTCAGGAACAGACCAGCGATGGAGGCTGCGTTCTGCAGAGCAGAACGAGTGACCTTGACCGGGTCGGTGACACCGGCCTTGAACAGGTCCTCATATTCGCCAGTTGCAGCATTGAGGCCGTAACCTGCAGGAAGGTTGCGAACCTTGTCGATCACGACATCGCCGGACAGACCGGAGTTTTCAGCAATCTGCTTGATAGGAGCCTCGACGGCGCGCAGCACGATGCTTGCACCAGTCGCCTCGTCACCTTCGAGCTGGGTCTTCTTCTCAGCGGCTGCGGCAGCCTGAATCAGGGCAACGCCGCCACCAGGCAGTAGACCTTCCTCAACAGCGGCCTTAGCGTTGCGCACAGCATCCTCGATGCGGTGCTTGCGCTCCTTGGCCTCGACTTCAGTTGCAGCGCCCACCTTGATGACGGCAACGCCGCCAGCGAGCTTGGCAAGACGCTCCTGGAGCTTCTCACGGTCGTAGTCGGAATCGGTATTGGCCATTTCGGCGCGAATCTGAGAGACGCGAGCCTCGACGTCTTCCTTGGAGCCAGCGCCCGAAACAATCGTGGTCTCGTCCTTGGAGACGATGACCTTGGCAGCACGGCCGAGCACGGTCTCGTCGATGGAATCGAGCTTGAGACCCAGCTCATCGGAGACAACCTGGCCACCGGTGAGGATTGCCATATCCTGCAGCATGGCCTTGCGACGGTCGCCAAAGCCCGGAGCCTTGACAGCCACTGCGTTGAAGGTGCCACGAATCTTGTTGAGAACCAGGGTCGGCAGAGCCTCGCCGTCCACGTCCTCAGCCACGATGAGCAGCGGCTTGCCGGTCTTCATGACGAGCTCAGCGATGTGCACGATATCCTGCTGGCTGGAAACCTTGCCAGAGGTCAGAAGGATGTAAGGATTTTCGAGAACTGCGGTCTGATCTTCGGCGTTGGTGACGAAGTACGGGGAGATATAACCCTTGTCGAAACGCATGCCCTCGGTGAATTCGAGATCAAGACCGAACTTGTTGTTGTCCTCGACGGTGATGACGCCATCCTGGCCGACCTTTTCGATGGCTTCGGCGATCTTCTCACCAATTTCAGGATCAGCAGCGGAGATTGTTGCCGTGGCAGCAATCTGATCCTTGGTCTCGACAGTGCGGGACTCTGCATTCAGCTCATTGGAGATGGCCTCGGTGGCCTTCTCAATACCACGACGCAGCGCAATCGGGTTGGCGCCGGAAGCGACATTCTTCAGGCCTTCATGCACCAGAGCCTGCGCAAGCACCGTAGCGGTGGTGGTACCGTCGCCTGCGACATCATCCGTCTTCTTGGCGACTTCCTTGACCAGTTCGGCGCCGATGCGCTCGAACGGATCCTCGAGGTCGATCTCCTTGGCGATGGAGACACCATCGTTGGTAATCGTCGGAGCGCCATACGTCTTGTCAAGCACGACGTTGCGTCCCTTCGGACCAAGGGTGACCTTCACAGTGTCGGCAAGCTTATCAAGACCGGCAAGCATGCCCTGGCGAGCTTCATCGTCATAAGAAATGATCTTTGCCATGTTTTTCCTCCAGAAAGGATGGCCGTATTTTCGTTCATTCCACTCGATTGGGAAGCACCGACGAGCGTCAGCTCTCGTTGGCACTCTCTCTTCTCGAGTGCTAACTGTGACATTAGCACTCCACACATGAGAGTGCCAACATCCATGATTCTATTCGCTCTCAGGAAAATCTCTCAAAGTCACACAACTCATGCGCCACAATCCAGCCCGCCCTCATCACCCCTTCCATGTCACGTTTCAATCCGACCCATGCCTCGCCGCTTCGGCATCTCACCCCGCTCTACGCCCTATATCTCCTCCGCCTTGCGCCCCACCGTTTCTCAACCTGACCTGTTCCGACCCGACCTGCCCCAAGACAAGCCAGCACAACACCACCTAAGCCTGGTTGCGCCATAGAACCACTGAAGAATGTGAGTGGCAGAGCCTCCCACTTCTCAAAAGCGTTCTCGCATCTCAACACAAACATCTCAACACAATCCAAGCCTTATTGCTCCTCCGTCGTCCAATCCACACCGCCGCACCCGCAATCTATGAATTTCCTGTGAATATCCTGCTGTTTTCACAAGAATCCCTTGTTCCACCCACAGTCGCCGCCCCTTCCTTTTCCTTGTAATGCCAAGGCAAACCTCCCATGGATGTATGGCAGAACACCTCCGATGACACATGAGCGAAGATTTATGATGTGAAGTGAAAAGTTAATAACGCGCATTGCGAAAGAGCGGCACCGGATGACAGTGGTGACAACGCCCACACAACTCGTGGCGCGGTTCCCCGCCCCGCGGAATCAGCGGGAGTCATGCTGCAACACCACCGTAGATACGCAAGGAAAAACGGTTCTACTCTTGAACGATCCGCACACTCCTCAAGGAGAATTGAGTAAGGAGTAAGTGACATGTGCACTGGCGTTCGCTTTGCCGATGACAATGGAAACATGTATTTCGGCCGCAACCTCGATTGGTCGTTCTCGTACGGCGAGAAAATCGTTGTGACCCCGCGCGGATACCAGGCGCCGGTCGCGTTTAACGCGACGGTCGCCGACCCCAAGCCGGTCATGGGCGTGGGAATCATCGTCGAAGGCATGCCGATGTACTTCGACTGCGCGAATGATGAAGGACTGGCTGTCGCAGGGCTGAACTTCCCCGGGTACGCCCAGTACGCTGACGCCCCGGTGGACGGCACCACCAATGTCGCCGCCTATGAACTGCCCTTCTGGATCGCCCGCAGCTTCTCCACGGTCGATGAGGTCGAGGAAGCCTTGAAGAACGTCACGGTGGTTGCCAAGCAAGTCAACGACCAATATCCCGTTTCGTTCCTGCATTGGATCGTCGGCGATGGCAAGCGCAGCATCGTGATCGAAGTGATGGCAGATGGCATCCATGTGCATCATGACGGCGTTGACGTGCTCGCCAACCAGCCGACCTTCGACTGGCATACCGAGAACCTGCGCAATTACCTGAGCATGGATCCGCGAGTTCCCGAACCAGTCACGTGGGGCACCCAGGAACTCAGTGCATGGGGCTCCGGCTCTGGTATGCGCGGCATCCCGGGCGATTACAGCTCCCCGTCGCGTTTCGTGCGCGCCGCCTACACGAACGCCCACTATCCGGCGCAGAACACGGAGGAAGCGAACGTCTCCCGCCTGTTCCACACTCTTGACTCCGCATCGATGGTGGACGGCTGCGCGCTCATGAGCAACGGCCAGTATGAGAAGACCATTTATACCAGTGGCTTCTCGGCGAAGACCGACACCTATTACAAGAGCACGTACGAGAATCCGGCGATCAAGAGCTACCACATGTCCGACTTCAATCTCGAAGGCACCGAGCTGCAAACCGCTGAATAAAACGACCAGAACAGCTCTCTGCATCGATTGCTGGCGAGCGCGTCCATGACGTCACATGACGACGCATGACAGAGCATGACAGCACCACGCCATGGTGAGCCAGCGATTACGCGCCTGATGACATGCATAATCCCTCGCGTGTGCGTAACAGCACCACACCGATTGCATGCCGTCAGGCGCTTTGCATGCTATATGGATCTGCCACGATGCGCGCCTTGGCATCTTGGAACCTTGACGCCTTGGCACCGTCACACTTCGTCCATTAAATCGCGCCCCTATTGCACCCATCGCCAACGTACAGGCGCAAGCGTCTTCTACCAGCGTCCGCTCTGGGAGGGTGCGAGTCCATCCTTAACGCGCGCATCACGGGTCTTGACGCATCCATCGCTTCCACCCCATGCGCATTCCATTGCCGGCATGGGGCAACCGGATGCCAGAATCCAAGTATCAGACAATCACATAGCGACAATCCACCATCATGCGATGAAATATCAAATGGCCACAGGCCAGACGGATGGATCAAATGGCTAACAGCCACCGACACTGATACATGCTCATTCGGAGTCCATCCGACACTTACACGACTGAAAGGAAGCGTCCTTCGCACAGCGATTTGACCGTGGCGTCCGGCGTAAGGTTTTCCCCCAGCAGATTCGGCTTGCCAGCGCCATGCCAATCCGAACCGCCCATCGCGAGCAAGCCATAACGCTGCACAAATCCGGCAAGCCGCACACGCTGGTCAGGATCATTGCCCCGGTGCCATATCTCGATGCCATCCAGCCCGGCATCGATGAGTTCGATAATACGATCATCGGAAAGCAGATGCTTGTTTCGCGAACGATCGCCAGCATGCGCCAGCACCACGGCCCCACCAGCGCGTTTGACTGTCTGCGCCACCTGCACCGGCGTCGGCGAAGGCACATGAATGTAATACTTGCTAGTGGTTGCGATTATTGTTGCGAATGCTTGCGAGCGCGATGAACAGATTCCTGCCGCCACCAATGCATCTGCGATATGAGGGCGTCCGACCGTGGTCTGCGTGCCCTCGCGGACCTGTGCACGCACCGCCTCCCACGTGATCTGGGGATAGTCCTGCGAAATCCGCTTCACCATCTCACGCACACGCGCCAATCGCGCCGCCCGCGTATCGGCGAACATGCGTGCAAGTCCCGTATCGTCGGGATTGTAAAGGTATGCGAGCATATGGACGCTCGTATGGTCGACGTGAGCGGTTATCTCGGTGCCACGAATCAACGGCATGCCATATCGGCGTGCAGCCTGCACCGCCCGATCCCAACCGTTCCAAGTATCATGATCCGTGATTGCCACACCATGCAAGCCCAATTCCCGCGCTTCGGCGATGAATTCCTCAGGCGTTGTGGTGCCATCGGAAAAACGCGTGTGGCAATGCAGGTCCCATCCGCGCGCCGGCGACTCTTCGACATCTGCCATCCCCAGACGTTTCGTATCTTCGTTCTCGAGCATGCCACCCATCGTAGCGTGAGGCTTCCTCTCCACGTCCAGCAATGGTCCTATTCGTCATGCCAACCGCACACAATGCATGCGTAAACCTCCGACGGTAAAGCTTTCCCTCGTCCCATTGCGATGAGCCTGTCCCCATGCATACGCCTCGCCCTCGCACCATTGCGCGATGCACCGGCCAAAATGCTGTTTGCCCCAAACGGCGCCATGAACAACCGGAACATCATAGGCTACTGTGTAAAAGGTAAACGAACAATACGAAACAGCGAGGTTTGTATGTCACACCACCGCAACGCCGCTTTGGCGTCATCGTCCGCAGCACCCACAAAACCTGACGAAGAATCACCAACCACGGAAAGCACCAGTGACAAGGATTGGGCGGAGGATGATGCGGCGAGCCTGGAGGAACACCCCATGCCCACGGGGTGGCGTCACCGTTCGACATGGTTGTACCTGCTGCATCTGCTGGCAAGCGTCGCCGCAATCATCGCCTCGTTCATACTGTCCGCCGACGCATTGTATTCCGCGAGGCATCCTGATGTGCTGCTCGATTGCGACCTCAACGCAAAGGTCTCCTGCTCCACTGTGGCGCAATCATGGCAAGCGGAGATCATCAAGCTGGGTAACCTCAGCTTCCCCAACGCGTATTTCGGCATCGCGGCGGAATCCGTGTTCATCACAATCGCCGTTCTCGGGCTCTCTCGTGTGATCTTTCCACGATGGTTCGCACTATGTGCCTGGCTAGGGAACCTGGCAGCGCTGCTGTATGCATACTGGCTGCTCTCCCAGTCCCTGTTCGTGATCAATGCCTTGTGCCCGTGGTGCATCCTGCTGATGTTCTCCACGACCATTCAATTCATGGCGCTTTCCCACGCGACAGTGACGGTGCAAGAGCTGCCGAGTCATCCGCGCAGACTCGCCACCTATTACCGGCTTGGCGTGGATCTGCTGGTGGATGTGGTGTGGATCGTGGCCATCGTCGCTGTCATCCTTGCCGTGGATGGAGCCGCGATTTTCTCGTGATCTGCATCGGTCTTCTTGTCTCGTGTCTTGCCGTGTCATCGCACTGCCACTGCAACAGCGTTCCCTCGCTCCCAGCGTTAACAACGATGCACCGCGAACATCCAGCAGACAGCCGCGGACCGCACTAAGACACAATCGAAATAGACCGACGAGATATGAAATATGCAGGCGGCCCGGACGGGTAAATCCCGATCCGGGCCGCCTGCATACGCATCACAGCTGATGATGCGTGCCTTTCCTCACACTGCCATCCTGACTGTCAGCAGAAAGTGACAGATGGGTCATTCGCATCATCGAGGAACTCGACTTTGCCAATGATCCTGGCATCGCCGGTAAGCTCCACGCTTGAAGGCGTCACTTTCACCTTCACCACGCCTCCACGAATGCGGATATACCACTCGTTCACGCCCGTCTTCGACGAGAGCACAACCGCTGTGGCGCACAATCCCGTGCCGCAGGACATCGTTTCACCCACGCCCCGTTCATTCACACGCATGTATGCGTAGCCACGGTCGTCCTCCCTGATGCTTTCAAGACGCACGAACTCCACGTTCTGCCCGTTTTCCAACGGCGGCTGCACGATTGGCGGACGGGACAGGTCCAAGGCTTCCACACCCGGCAGCTCGGTATCGACGCCACCGATGCGACCTGACAAGTCATCCACGAGGCACACCACATGGGGATTGCCCATGTTGACATATGTTCCTCGCACACTGCCCGGGGTATTGGCAAGGGAGACACGGAGCCTCCCATCGTCACCCTTCGACCACGGCCCCATATCGACATGCAGCACGTTACGGCCCAGTCCTTCGACTTCCCCCAGGAAATCCAAGCGTTTGACGCCGGCTCGCGTGCCCAGCACGAATGTATGCTGGGCTGAACTATCCCAGTACCCCAGTCGTTTGGCGAACAGCGAGATGACGCGCGAACCATTGCCGCACATCTCTGCGACGCTTCCATCGGCGTTGTAATAGTCCATGAACCATTCGGCACCCTGCTCGATGAGCCTTTCTGCTTCCTGAGCATCGAGCTGCGGAATGCTCGCATAGAAACGCGTGGGAACGAGCCTGAGCAAACCATCGGCTCCCAAGCCCTTGTGCCGGTCGCACAGAAAACGAATCTCCCCATCCGACGGCTGCAGGCTTCCATCGGGATCGGCATACAGCACGAAATCATTGGCCGTGCCGTGCCCCTTGTATACAGTGCGTGGAATCGTCATGCGACCCATAGTACGCCGCAGCCCCAGCAATTCCGGGTCGAGCATCCTTTGAGCCCATAGCGAAACAATTCTTTGATCATTCCCGTCCTTTTCTGACGCATGCGCCATTTCTGCACAGGACTCGGTATGGCGCGATAGGGGAAGAAGACCTGTCTTCGCTGCATGCGCCATCACCGGCACATGTAATCCCCACGCGTGCTCTCGATGTCGCTAGACTTGAACGAGACAACCGGGTTATGCGCATACCCGTGACCATTGCGCAACCAGGAGATAGAGAAAATGAAGACCGCATTGATCGATGTAGGCGGCGGATACCGCGCGGTGTATGGAACCGGAATCGACGATTTCTGCCTCAAACACGGCATTTCCTTTGACCATTGCTATGGAGTGTCCGCCGGAAGCGCCAATCTCGCTTCCTTCCTCGCCGGGCAATACCAGCGTTCCTACAAGTTTTATATGGAATATTCGTTCCGCCGTGAATACGCCAGCTGGTACAACTTCCGGCAGACCGGCGATTTCATCAATCTCGATTACATCTACAGCGTCCTTTCGAACCACGATGGCGAGTATCCGCTCGACTTTGATGCGTTCCAGTCGAATCCGACGGATTTCACCACGGTTGCGGCGGACGCAACCACAGGCAAAGCCCATTATTTTCCCAAAAGCCGCATGAGGCGGGATGATTACGCCATCTGCAAGGCTTCAAGCGCAGTTCCTGTCGTCAACCATCCCTATGTGGTTGACGGCGTGCCCTACTTTGATGGAGGAATCGCCGACCCCATCCCCTGGCGCAAGGCCTATCAAGACGGATGCGACAAGATCATCATCGTTCTTACGCACCCCAAGGCATGGATCCGCCCGCAGAAAAAGGATGAGCTGCCCGCAAGGATTCTCAGTCGCACATATCCCAACGCCGCCCGTTCCATGTGGTACCGCGCACGCACCTACAATTCTGAGTCGACACAGGCGCGTATGTGGGAGAAGTCAGGACGAGTACTGATCCTTGCCCCGAGGAAGCTCTATGGACTCGATACACTGAAACGCACGAAGGAAGGAATGGCGATGATGTACCGTCAGGGATACAGCGACGCACAGGCAATCGAAGACTTTCTTTCTTAAAAAGATCGCCTTCCCTGCAAGTTCCTTTGGTTCCTTTTCGAGAATCTGCCAATGCCCACCGCCATGCTGTGGCGTACAGCGTCATCAACGGTGTGCACCACAGCATCATCAACAGCATCATTTCACTGCGCAAACTGCCCTTGCGGTGCGCATCACCAACCAGTCACCAAAGGCGGACAGCAACGGTGAATAGCAGCGGCAGACAGCACAAAACGCACCCGCCATGCAACAGACACACCAGCCATGCAACAGGTTTGGCAAGCATGCATAATCACACAGAAGATGCATGGTGAATCCATCGGCTACCATATCGAGCACGCAACAGACTTGGCAGACAGACACAATCACACATCCGCTTGCGCATACATGGTCGTGCATCACCACCGAGTGCATGCGACGAATGCAGTCACACGCGACAACAGGAGGCAACAGTGAGCAACAACGCACCAATCGGAGTGTTTGATTCAGGCATGGGCGGCATCAGCGTTGTGCGCCAGATACGCCATGACATGCCGTATGAAAATGTGATCTTTTATGGCGATTCCGCCCACGCTCCCTACGGCCTCAAGACGGTCGAAGAGATTCAAGGCTACTGCTTCGACATCGCGGATAGGCTGCTCGACATGGGCGCCAAGGCGCTCGTCGTGGCCTGCAATACGGCCACCAGCGCCTGCATCACGCAAATGCGCGAACGTTATGACGTACCGGTGATTGGCATGGAACCTGCTTTGAAACTCGCCTGCGATCGCGGCGAAGGCAAACCCCAGCATGTCATTGTCGCAGCCACTCCGCTCACGTTGCGCGAGCGCAAGTTCGCACGGCTCATGTCACGTTTCCAAGACTCTCATACGATTGAAAAGCAGCCCTGCCCCGACCTGGTGACCATCGTGGAAAACGGCAAGCTCGACGACCGTGACCTGGTGATGCGCACCTTGCATGGGTACTTCGACAAATATGACCTGCTGCATGTTGATTCCGTGGTGCTTGGCTGCACACATTTCATTTTCTACAGGTCGTACTTCCGCCAATTCATGCCTGACAATGTCGCGATTGTCGACGGCAACGAAGGAACCGTGCGTCATCTCGGCGTCGTGCTGGAATCCTTGGGAAAGCTGGCTCCTCAGCCAGAAGACGACGATTCGCAATCGGCATCCGCGCATGCCTTTGAACAAGGGCAGGTGACATTGATGAATTCATCACCGGACAAGAGCGCTCTCGACTTGGAGCGCACACTGCTCGAAACGCCGCTGCACTGAACACGGTATCGGCCCCATCCATCCATACCGTTTCCCCCCATGCAATTGTGTGGTCGCACCACTTTCATCAATGAATTTTGTGGTGAGACCACATTTTTCGTTGCATTGTTTACTTTCCTGTTGCCTTCTGAGTACCCCTTGTTACCCTTTCGCGCTACAGTGGCAATTGTCATGCTACGAAAGCACATGATGTGACCGAGAAAGGTCCATGACCTATTGAGAAGCATTCATGGGAGTGAATATGGTAAAAAAGGCAAAATCAACCACAGCACAGGCATCGACGAACGCATCTGTTTCCGATGAGGAAGTCATCAACGCACTAACGACCCAGATGAACATCAAGGATGCCGCAAAGGCCTTGGGACGTTCATATAACTGGCTCCTCAAGAAGAGCCACGACCTTGTGGAAGCCGGCGTCATCGAAAGCCGCGATGTGTATCCCGCGTACCACCGAATCGGATTCCTCACCTCCGACCGCGCAATCACGGTTTATTTCAACGCCTCGGCATGGAAGCAGGAGGCTTATTACATCCGCGGCAGCTTCGACGGATGGACTTGCGCGCCCGGATATCCGCTGCGCAAGGCGGGCAACGGCTATTATTCCGCCGTCATCACCATCCCCGCCGGCGTGGAAGGTGCGGATTTCTTCCTTGACAACGGTGGCGACATCACCAACGCCGAGAACCTGTACCAACCTACGCCAGGCAGCAATTTCCATGCGAATTTGAGCGATGGCACGGATTTCACCATCGAAGATTTCGCCAATGCCCACCCTGGCAAGCCTGAAACGTTGTAAATCAGTGTGATTGGTTTGCTTCCGCCACACGATGTTTGACGAAAGCCTGAATAATGATCGCGGTCCGATGACTCCATGCCATCGGACCGTGATCATTATTATCCGCGCCGCTCCATGCCGCACCTATCCGTTCCACATCATCGTCGCCCGTTCCTGTCCGAGCTTCCTTCCATGCACCATCGAGTGCCCTAAACCATGATTCCCATGTCGAACAATTCGTTGCAGATCATCATGTAATCACGCGACTCGTAACCATGCTGATCGTAAGGTTCCTCCCCTGGAGCGCAAAACACCATTCCCAACAATTGCAAGTAACTCATACCAGCAATCACGTGATCCTTGGCATCGCAAATATGCCCATGTGAATTCCGGCAATCAGCCAACGGCATCCGATACGTCAGATCAACATACTCATCGCCGTAATCGAAGGCATTGCGATCCGACAGCGACGTGTCGCGATTCCCCGCCTTCCCTTGTGCCTTTCTGCTCTTTCTCCCCCGGGCACAGTCTCCTCGCTCAGAGCGCCCTCTGTCAGCGTTGTCCCTGTCAGCGTCGCCTCTGGAGGAAGTCCCTCCTTCAACGTTGCCTCCCGTTTCAACGGCCGCTTGGGCTTTTCCACCACCTTTCCCTCGTTTCTTGTTCCTGCCGATCAAAACATTGCCACCGGCTCTTTCAGTACCTTCGACACCTTCGCCACCACCATCGACATCCCCTGGCATCATCGGCACAAACTGCGAGAGGTCAAAGGTCCCCGACGCCATGAACCATTCCAATGACGCACTGTTCACAGGGTCAGGCACGAAAGCGTCAGGCACACCAGCAAACAGCGTCCCATGCGTGCCGCGCATGGCGAAGGAACCAAGCGCTCTGCGACGGGACATCCGTTGCTGAGACCTCTGTGAGCGCACACGCACCGCCGTCAGGTCGTCGATCGCCCCCGGCACCACGGTACGATAGGGCGTGGGAATGTGGAATGGCCGGGCAGACGGACGCCACACCGGACCGAACTGAGTGAAACGACCGGCTATAAATGTGTTTTCGCATCCTAACAGGCTCAGAGACAACATCGAATCCTCTACGTACAGCTTGAAACCATCTTGCAGGCTTCTTAGCATCGTGAGCCTTGCAAACGCCAACACCCTCTCTACAAGGAACGCCCCTTCAATGGAGCAATTGAGCACCGACCATAATGCCTTGACACGTTCATGCGTCAACTGATGCACTCCTGCGGCGTTCTCCATCAGAAAATTCTCCAGCACCGTCACCCCATCGGCATACGTGTAATCGTAGGCAAACCAATCGAAGAAGGCATCGTGGATGGCGTCAATCTCCTGGACGCACCGCGCCCTGCCCTGAGGATTGACACCAATCGCCCGCAGAAACTGCGCATAGGCGCCCAACACGGTCGCCCGGTCTTCCTGAAGACAGCGTGCCACCACAGGCCCCATGGATTCCAAGGGCACCCGCGGAGTCAGGTCGTCCTCGCATAATCCCAATCGGCGCAACTGCGGCGGCACGCCATCCTCCCTGTCGAACATGCCGCCCGCGGGCGCTATTATCTGCGATGGCCTGTGACGCGGCCGCAACGATTTCGAAGCGGATCGCCTCCTACCTTTGCCACGCGATCGCAGCTTGTAATACCCGCGACCGTCTTCCAAGGAGGATTCCGAATACTCGTCGCAACGCACGAGCTTTTCCAACGATACAATCTGATCGCATTCGCATTCGTCCATCGGATTCCTCTCTTTCTATGGCCGCTTCGACGCGTGTGCTTCAGTGCACACCTGCGCGTCTACCCGATGTACTGAGGAACATTACGACGTTATGACAATTTCCGTGCACGTCGTGCTCGGAATTGAGGATAAGTGGAAAACCCCATGGCGAATGTGGACACTTCGTTGCCATTGTGGATAAAATCACGGTTTTCCACATGACAATGGCAATTGCAAAGGACAACGACGATTGCGGAGGGACCGCCACACAAGCCCGCCACACAGACGAATTGCCATATCATAGTACTGTTCCACACCGATGCCACATGCCACACCCGATGCTGCACACACGATGCTGCACCCCAATGCTGCACACATGGGCAGCATCACACGCGTGAGAAACACCACACGTATGCGACCATGACGCATGCGATCATGCAGCCTAAAGGAGCCATAGATGGATCTTTCCGGAATCCGCCATGACATGGATCACCGCTTCTGTTTCGCCCTGAGCACCAGCAAATCATGCGGCGCGTCAAGCACAAACCCTGAGGACAGCTTTGCCCGATTCGCCATCAGAATCCAGACAAGCGCGAACGACATTGAATCCGTGACACTGCACACGGAAGACAAATACCTGCATTACTACTGCGAGGACCGGCTGCGGATGCCGCAGGAGAAACGGCCATCCCCGCCGCAGGGATTCCCGTTCTTCGGACGCTGGAGCACCGCCGCTTCTTACAGCATGCGCCGTTTCGCAACCGACGGCATCCATGATTATTTCGAAGTGCAACTGGACATCAACGTGATCTGCCTACGGTATTACTTCGAACTGCATGGAAAAGACGGTTCCACGCTGTATTACGGCGATTATCAGTTCTCTTCCCAGCCTCCGACGGATCCGGAGAGGATGTTCGATTGCCCACAGACACTGCGAGAAGACATGCTCTTCGACACCCCTGACTGGGCACGCAACCGCGTGATCTACCAGGTGTTCCCCACGGCATTCGCTGTCGCCAATGACGATGCCGTTTCTCTCCCCGCAGACTCTCCTTCCGCTGCATCCTTGCATGACGAGGCGCAGGCCGCGCGAGGCGCTCTTGCCGAAACCGCCTCGCGCAATCCCCAATGGCATCAGGTGCCGGCAACCGGCAAGATGAACCTGCATGGGAACCTGCGGGGCATCATCCAAGCCCTGCCCCACATCCAGGAACTCGGCGCCGGCATGCTGTATCTCAATCCCATCTTCGTCTCTCCTTCGCCTCATAAATATGACACGATCGATTACCTGCACATCGACCCATCGCTGGGCACGGAGGATGACCTCAAGGAATTGGTGGAGCAGGCTCACAAGCGAGACATCAAGGTGATTCTCGATGGCGTGTTCAACCACACGTCCCGCGATTTCTTCGCATTCCGCGACGTGTTGGAGAAAGGCCGCGATTCACGATACTGGAATTGGTATTGGCTTGATGACTGGCCGCTCACGCCCATCGACTCCCCAGAGCAGGAGGAGAACGCGGCAGGCATGCCGAACTACAAGACATTCGCATACTTCGGTTACATGCCCAAGCTCAACATGACGAACCCCGAAGTGCAGGATTACTTCATCAACGTGGTGTGCCATTGGATCTCAGAGGCCGGCGTGGATGGTTGGCGCATGGACGTGGGCGACGAAATCGACCATATTTTCTGGAAGCGTCTACGCCGCGCTGTGCGCAACACCAACCCCGAAGCGATCATCGGAGCGGAAGTGTGGCATCCGGCGTTCGACTTCCTTGAAGGTGATGAATGGGACACCGTCATGAACTATCACTTCCTCAAGTCGGTGCGCCGGTTCGTGGCATCGGGCGAGATATCGGCATCGGAATTCCTCGACCAGATTGGATTCATGAAAGGCAATCTGCATCCCAACGCCTGGCCGGTGATGTGGAATCTGCTCGACAGCCACGACACCCCTCGTTTCAAAAGGCTATGCGGCGATGACGATGCCAAGCATCGCCTTGCCGCGGGCATCCAACTGCTCTCCTCCGGCATGCCGATGGTGTATTACGGCGATGAATACGGCATGACCGGCGACAACGATCCGGATTGCCGCCGCGGCATGGCATGGGACCGTGCCCATCAGGATGAAGCGACATTCGACTGGTATCACCGTCTCATCCAGCTGCGCAAGCGTGTGCCGGCGATTTGCACCGGCGCCGTCATCTCATCCTTCGCGGATGACGACAAGGGCGTGGTCGCCATAACGAAGAGCACGGTTGCGACAGATGATGACCTCGATCTTGCGACACCGCGGGAATTCGCCTATCGGACGGAAACTGACGCGAAGCGACTGGAACATCTTGCCGAGCGCATAGACGACGGAGCAAAAGTCACGCTTGTCTATCACAACAGCGCAGCCGAGGATGCCCTGCCGGGCTTCGACGGCACGACGGATCTCATCAGCGGCAAGCCGTTCGATGGCACGCTCAAACCGTACCAAGTGCTTGTGCTGGCACACGGTGATGTGACGGCAGCCTAGCAGGCCTAAGAGGCCTAAGCGAACGGTGAGAATCAGCTTGTCAGATACTCATCAAGGGCGTTTGCCAAATCGGCGACGTACTCCGCTTCCAGCGCTGATGGCGTCGTGGATAAAATCCACCCCTCCTCCTGTGTGGGCGTGATGGCAAGGCCTGCGTTGTCAAGGTACAGGCGGGCAGTGGGAGGCACAAGCACCGCGCAATGGAACACATCGGCGGGCAGGCCCATCATGCGCGCCGTGCCATCAACGAGCCACTCGTTACGGCGCGCAGGGTTGGCGATGAGCTGCATGCCTTGGGGCACGGTTGCCGCCACACCCTGTGCGCAGGCGCGCGCCTCATCAGGGGTGACCGGCGAGCCGTAAGGCACGACAGCCCAATTCGGGCTTCGCCCGTCACCATAAACGCTGCCATCAAGAGGCATGAACGAGACGATGAACACACCGGATGTGGATATCACCAACTGGTCGAAATCCAGCGTCCCGCCATCCAATGGCAGCGATGCGTCATTGAACACATGGTAATCCGCCGGCAGACGGGACAGCCGATAATGCGCATCAATGCGCAAAGCAGCGGCGTCCCGAGAACGCACAGCAGCCTTATCGCTTGCAGGAATACTGTTTGACGAGGCATCCTTGCGCGTTCCACGTGCAACACCGCTTCCGATTCCTGCATCGATCCCATAGGCCGCCTGACTGCCATGGGCGGCGCTGTGAGCAATCGCATTGCCAGAGAGTGCATAGCCTGACATTGCACCGGCCGTGGTGGTCTCATCTGCAATCGTTTCTTCCGCAGTTTCGTCATTGGCAAGATAATTCGAGGAGTTGAGCGCAACAGCCGATTGATGGGCTGTCGCGCTGATGCCGTTTCCCTGTTCACGATTGCCGTCAACACCGCCATTACTACCACTGTTCGCACCATTGCCAGTTGCGCTATCAGCAAAAGCATCACTCACATTGGTGTCAGCGCTGTCGTTCCCTTGCGGCGTCCACATCTCACCCGCATAGACCGTTCCCGACACGACGAGAGGCACGAGTTGCCCATCAGACTCATTCCCGGAAGACATGGCATAGTCGACAGTGCGATACGGTGTCGGCTGCTCTGCTGCCGGATAGGCGTCGGAGGATCCTTGAACCGCTGTCTTCCCATGAGTTCTGTTCACAGGCCAATCGGAAATCGAATGACCCGGCATGACCGGTTCACGATGATACTGAGGCCAGTTGCCGAGCATACTGTTTGCAACCTGCGGATCGATATCGTCACCCCAGATTCTTCCGCGAATATACTCCGGAGAGCCTGCCCGAAATGCCGGCGCACCAGCCTGCGATGCCGCCGCACCAGTCTGCGAACCAGCCATTGCAGACGACGCTGCCGTTCGCGCCGCAGCCTGTGCACCATGCCGCGATGCAGCCTGCATCGGCGCAGAAGACGCCGATGCAACAGGCGGAACCGGAGGCGCAGGCGGTGCAGGCGGCGCAAAAGGAGTCCACGCCATGCCGCCAAGACGCCCCTCACGACCTTCGCTTACAGAGGATTGGACCATCCGTCGGCCCGATTGATGCGTCGTCGGCGCATGTGCAGGCACGCGCTTGACTTCCCCGTGGCGCGCAATGCCGCTGCGGGGTCCCGATGCTGGAATTTCGTAGCCTTGGTCTGCCAATGCCTGGTTCCCCATACGTGAACCGTCTTGCATGTGACTATCGTGACGCCGGCCGCTGGGGACCATTGCCGCCATCATGCCATCCGTTGCGTTATCCACTGCTGCATTGGGCACCGTACCGGGCGCATGTCGTGCCACACGTTCAGGCTGGGCATGCTCAGGCCTTTGCGCATGAGCGCCATGTTTGCTGGACGACGGGGGAAGATTGTGCGCCGCACGGTCGCGTTGGCGCTTCTCCTCCTTTAAGCGCCGAGCCTCGCGTTTCCGGATGACATGCCGCACATCGGACACGGCAATAGCACACAGCAACAGCAGCGCCACCACGCCTATGAGAATCCGATGATCCATTGTGCTTCCTCGCGACAGCCGCCTCGCATCCGTTGCTGAGCGAGTCAGTCGAATGCGAGAAGCGGTAGGGCCAATACAGAATTTATAGTAATGCACGCATCGCAAAACACAGGGTTTTCAACACGGTGTCACAAATGCCAGTGGAGCGCATAGATGCCGATGCGGTCTTCTCTTCCTTTTTGTATCTCCCTCATGCCTTCTTGCTTGGCATCTTTCTTTATTGTTTCTCTTTTGTCTCTCTCGTCTTTTCCGTCTTTTTCGTCTTTCTCGTCTTTTCCGCTTATTCCTTCTCTCCTCTTCTCTCCTTTCCCACTGTTCTGTACCTATTTCTTGCGATTGCGATCCTCATCTCTGTCACGGTCCCCTCCGTTATCGCAAACCTCCAGGCCGTTCTCCCTCACCATTGCCTGTGGCTCACACTGCATCCACGGCAGTGTGCTCGTGCCGCAGCGTTGAGGGAAGCGTCACGGACAAGCACATATCGGTTCGCCCACGGGTACAAGGTTTCTGGTGCAATGCAGGCACGGGGCGACGGGCCGGAGGAGCGCAGCAGACACTCGCCAGCGCTAGCCGCGTGCACAGCAGCACTAGTAGGATGGCGAGAAGAAGCACCGTAATTCAGGAGCGCAGCCCATGTCCTTCATCAGTCACACATCATTGCGACATCACCGCAACGCCGCCGAAGACGACGCATCGCTATACCATGCTCTCGGCATCAAGTCGCGCATCGCCGCCGCCATAGGCTTGGTTCTTGCGCTCACGGGAATCGCGATAAGCGTGTTGCAGGAACTGAATGCGCTCAGCTTGGTGGCTATCCTCATTATCGCGACTGGCGCACTGTGCGCAGTGCGGTCGATTGTTTTGGACTCGCAGCGACGCCGTTTTGCTGCAGAATCACCGGCACCATCCACACTCAGCATCATCACCGCCGTGACGTGCACCGTCGCAATCCTGGCATGTATTGGCACGACCGCCTACGGATTGTTGTCCTCAACACCCTCGTTCATTTTCAACCGCACATGGGTGCTCGAAAACGGCGAATGGACACGGAACGGACGCGTTGTCTCGTTCACCAAGGGACTGTCGGCGCCCGGCCTCACATCCAACGCGAATGCAGCATCCACCCAAAACGCGGCATCCAGCACAGGCGTGGCATTCTCCGGCTCTGATTCCGCTGATTCGTCCGGCTCTTCGATTGCCACACAGCCGTCATCGACGCCATCGCCCAGCCTGTCAGGTCTTTCTCTGACAAGCTTGCCACAGGCGGTGCTGTTCACCGGCTCCAACCTCACGGGAGAGACGGTGCAGCACAACAACGCGCTCACCGACACAGACAGCGCGCAATCGCTGGCGATTGAATCAGTGACAATCGACAACCACGCCTATGGCTATTACAACGGAAAGATGACCCTGCGCAACAACACCGACGAAACGATCCTGTATGCCGACATCGCCATCACCGCGCTGTCACGCAACGGTGATGTGCTCAAGCAGGACACCGCACATTGCATGGGACCGATTGAGACCGGCCAGACATGCGAGGCGACGTTCCAGATTGGTTCTTCGAACGCCAGCGCACTCATGCCCTATACGACGATGTGGTTCACGTCAGGCGATGCAAGCGCTGCCAAGGATTCCGCCGCCAATGATTCGGAGCAGCACCAGGATGCCGCGGCGTCGCGCACGGCGCCGGGTACCTTGTTTCACAAGGCTTCGTCTGGAGTGCCAGCCATCCCGCTGTGAATGCCGGACAGCGCATCGCGGTCACGGTTTTGGCGCTAGGTTTTGGCACCAAGTCTTAGCGCCAAAACCTAGCGCAGCGTCTGCCCCAGCGCCGCGATGGCTGCGGGACCCTGCTCGGGCACAAGGAAGCTGGGATCGATATCTTCCACATGCGCCACTCCCGCGGAGTTCATCGTATGCGCAAGCTCATCGGTGATGCGATCAATCATCGCCACGATGCCATCCTCGCCACCTGCAGCCGCAGCCCATTGAATCGGACGGCCCAATCCCACGGCATTGGCACCAAGGGCAAGGGCGCGGAACACGTCGCCACCCGTGCGGATGCCAGTATCCGCAAGAATCGTAGCATCCGGTCCGAGCGCCTCGCGAATCTTGGGCAGCGCATAGGCGACCGGCACGACGCCATCCACCTGACGCCTACCATGGTTCGACACCATGACGCCGGCAGCGCCCGCCTCCATTGCGTCAATGGCATCGGAGGGACGCATCACGCCCTTGACATAGACGGGCAGACCGGACAGTTCGATGAGGCGCTTGATGTCGTCCACGGTGATGTGCGTGGCGAGGTTGAGCGTCCAATCGGTCATGTGCATCGAAGGGAAGTTGCCGCTCTCACCCTCATGCGTGCCGTCGATTCCGTTGCGGAAACCGAAATCACGCTTGTAACCGGGGCAATCGAGCGTCAGCATGAGCGCAGAGGGACCTTGAGCAAGGGAGCGTTCGAGGAACGCCTCAGTGGTGGCGCGGTCATCGAACAGATACACCTGCTGCCACCAAGCGCCGTGTGATTCCTTGGCGAAGCGTTCGACCGGTTCGGACGCGTTCGTCGGGTAGACGATGAAGCTTCCCACGCGGCTCATGCCATTCTGCGAGGTGATCTCGCCATCAGCGCTTGCCAGACGATGATAGGCGGTCGGCGAACCGAACAGCGGAGTGGGCAGCGTCTGGTCTCCGATGGTGACGCTGGTGTCTATGGAGCTGACATCCTGGAACATGCGGGGCAGGATGCCAAAGCGACGCCAAGCAAGCGTGTCATAGTCCGCCTGTCCTGAAGCGATATCGGCGTTGCCGTCCTCGTACGCCAATCCCGCATCGCTCATCACGCTCTTCGCCTTGTCATGAACTGTGTTCCAGTCCATCACTGCCTCCGTTCCTTCATGTTTTCTGCAACAGGCACCACGCTAGGCACCCTGGCCCCATGACTCGGCGGGAGCGTTCTAGATAATGCTTATTGCACGCATGTAGATGCGGTTGCGCACGATGCATGGACTGCGCCACAGATCACCGGGTCATAGATCGCTGCGTCACAAATCACCAGGCAAAACCGCCATGCCAATAATCCCCACGCCAAACAGGACTGCGCAAGCCACTGGGATTATTGCGAATCAGCGGCACTCCACGAATCGGCATCAGAGAGCCCATCGAAGACCTTGCCGTCACGCAACTGTGAATCCGCGGTATTCGGATTCACGGTATTCGGATTCACGGTATCCGGATTCGCAGCATCAGAATCGACAACGCTTGGATTCGCGGTATCCGGATTCGCATTATCTGAATTCATCTGGAGTGAATCTTGCTGCCCTAGGTCCATGTGGCCGGCATTCACTGTGCGCACCATCCGCTCAGTGTGCTTTTCGAATTCCTTGGTGCGGCGCAGGGTCTCATGGGAATCCATTGACGTGCCGCCCTCGTTGGAATCATTGAGAGACTCATCGGCGAACTGCGGAATCGCTCCAAGCCCATCGTTGAATGTGCCGAAAACCTGCTGTGCGGCAGAGAGTGCCTTCTCCTCCTTCTTGCGGGAATACGACGCCTTCTTACCTTTTCTACCGCCATCGCGCTGAGAGGAGCTGGTTCCCGCTTGTCTCTGTGCCGTTTTCTCACCAGTCTGCGCCATATGGGCGGGAGCTGCAGGGGTGGAAGCCTTGCAAGGCTGTGCCTTATGGCTAGGAGTCGCTGCAGAAGTCACATTGGCTGCACCCGCATTGCCCATCTGCGTGGTCCGCTTTCCTTCGCTCGACCGGTGGCGAGACCCTTGTGCTCGTGCCGACCTGTGGTTTGCCTCTTGTGACTGACGATCGGCGCCCTGCTGCTGCTCGCGACGCCGTGCACCCTGCTGTTCCCGCTGCGCATTCTCCATTCCCAGGCTCCATGCCTTCTTGACTTTGCCGCGCGGGCTGAACGCCCAATCAAGCGCACGAATAACTCCCACATTGGGAGCAGAGGCATCGGGAAAACCTCCGAGCAAATGGGGCAGCTCCTCGCCGTTGATGGGAATCGTGGCGCTTTTCTCATACCCGCGCAGCACGACCTGGCCTTTCTTCGAACTGCACCACACAACCGTGTAGCACAACACCTTGGATCGGAAAGGCATCCCCAGCAACGTCACTTCCAACTGTTTGCTGGCAAGTTCCATCGAATTGCTCTGGATGAACGGTTCCCATGTCTGTGACCGGTCCAGCAACCTGCGATCCTTGTCGTAGATTCCGGGAGCGTAGTTCTTCGAATCCAGCAACAGCACATGCTGGACCCCATCGGATTCAAAAGCGATGATATGGTCGACATCCGAATCCTTTATCTGTTTGTTGACGAAATATCCATGCCGGACCACCGCATGATGGGTCTTTGCCCATTCATCCACGATGCGCTGGGTTTTCGTCTCCCCGGCTTCGCCGAAACGTCCGGAAGCGAAACGATCGGACACCTTGGCGCCCTCACGTGATGCATAACGAATGTCCGGATTTTTCACGGTCTCGCGCAGATCATTACGCGTCACGCGAGGCCCCACACCGTGCTTGGTGTGGTATTTCAAATCAGGAGGCGCCGAGCCATAATAGCGCGGCTTCAGCAGATCGGCCTCTCCCGATCGAGCATTTTTTGGATCGTCCTTTTTCCCGCGCCATGCCGATCCGGAACGTGAGTCGGACTCATGCTTGGATGGCATCTTCGCTGAATCGTATACGATGACGGGCTCGGGTTTGATCGTCTTCGTCGTGTCCGGAGCCATCTTCCAATCTATTGTCTCCGCCCACTTGTTTTCCGCATCACGCAACGAGTCGTCGTCAGCGGGAAGGAAATCAACGGTCTGGGACTCCACAATGGACGCCGGCGCCTTCCCCCACTGTTCCCTCCCCACAACGCCATCCGACGCGTCGTGGGTCATGTGTTCCGAGGCGAATTCCAAGGATGTCTCCGAAACGGCATGAACCGTCTGTGCCGCGCTGTGCGGCGCATCCTGATGGGGGGCATCTGCGGAATCTGAATTCCGCGAGGACCTTCCCCATACAATCAGCAAGACGACGCACAGCACAATCGCAATTGCGAGTCCGCCAATCAAGAATCCGCTCATTATCACCTTTCGTGTCACCGCGGGCGATACCCGATCGTTCGGACGCCCAGTCACCCAATTGGAATTAGCCGTCTGCCCCCTAATTGCCTGTAATCTCCGGGGTTCCTGAGGTCCTCGAAGTGTATCGACATCCCTAGGGCCGCATCGACCGACCGGTAGCCGGATGGCTACATCAGCCATCCTGTATTGGCAATCAGTTCAGTTCATCGGCATGAACAACCAGTGCATTCACCGCCGACACGTTCGTCACTGACATGCGTGTCACACAACGCACCATTCCCGGCATCATCCAACCACCCATCTATCAAAATCTGCCTATCGTCTACTCAAGTATCCATCAAGCATCCGTCAAATACCCGTCAGATACCCGTCGTACCTCCACCAGGCATTTCGCAATGCTTCCATCTGCCAATGCTGTGCCGCCCAGCATGATGTATCATCCAGCGGCGCATCATCCCACTCATGCAGTGTACAGTCTTCTTGCCAACACCATCGTTTCCATGTCCATTCACATGCTAGTAACATGACGCCCCAGGCATGTGCAACATGCATCCGCATGCGTTGCCGTCAGAGCAATCACAACGAGCTTGTTGGCTGAATCACCGTGGACTCGCGACCATGGACTCGCATCTGATCACAGTGGGCTCGCCCCGAATCACCACGGACTGAATCACCATGGACTCACATAGCATCACAGCGGACTCAGCGACTGTCGACATGTCCGCCCCCATCACGAACAGTCAGCACCGGCGATCTCAGACGCCGGAGGCCATTCATCGAACCATTGCAACAGCTTCTCCACGGCGTCCCCGCCCCAGCCAAGCAAACGCGGGCCTTCCAAATTCCGATTGTATGGCTGGTCAAAAACGACCACATGCTGTCCGGCATTGCGCAGGACCTCAATGTTATGCGGAGCATCATCGATGTGTATCGTCGCCCCGATGGAATCTTTCAGACCTGTGAAGCACAGCGACATGTAGGGTATCTTGTTGTCATCAAGCCATTGGGCGGTGTCGGACACAACGAACCTGTGCTGTCCATTGACGAACAGACGATGGGTCACGATTCGAATGTGCACATGGGCATCGGACAGATCCCTCAAGGCCTGCGGAGCACCAGGGATCACCGGCATCGTCGCATACAGGTGGTCTTCCTCGGCAGCACGGTGAACGGCAAGGTAATCCTCGGCGTTCGCGATCGGCCATCCAGGAGCCGTGTAGAAATGATAATCATCATTGGTGCCCAGCTCATAAGGATTCGCCCCTCTCGTGCGCACGACATATTCGGCGATCGCCGCTCGGTAGTTGGCGCATACACCATCAAGGTCAAGGTTAAGCACGCGGTACCCTTCCAGGCCCACCCGCTGATTGCGATATCGTTCAGGAATCCTCGCCATCATGCTGCCATCTCCTTCCTTATGCGTTGCTTCCGCACCATCAGGCATCACCCACAGTACCGATGGGGCCTTCTGCGGACTGCACATCGTCTACACCTGACGCACCACCCGTGTCGACCTCATCTGCGCCACTCGCATCAGCTGAGACACCTGCATTAGCGGTATCAGCTACGTTATCGGCGTTATCAATGAGCCCATGCCGTTCCAATTCCACGAGCACAGTACGCATCATCAGTTTCGCATCCGCCTCCCCCAGATGCTTTTCTTTCTCGTCGTCCTTCAAAGTCCCGCGACGTTTCGCCCAGTTCTCCAATGCCGCAGGCCGCTGATCCAGTGGAATATCATTAACGTCCTCATCAAGTTTTCGGCAAATCTCCTGGGTGTCGATAGGCAGGACCTCACCGTTTTTGAAAGCCTCGGCATATCCATCCAAGCAGTACAGGAACCATTCGTGCTCGAAAATCGCATGGTGAGCCATGTATGGGTGCTCGGTGAGAACCGACAGCACCAAGGATTGCAAATCACGGTCATCCCTGAATTGCTGTTTACCCTGCACATCCTGCCACGTGATGTGATGGACGTATTCGAAAGGAATCGGACGTTCCTGATAGAAGTCAGGCAATCCGGAATAATACGACCGTTCATCATATGGGGCGCTCCCCCGCTCCAGCCGGGCGGTCACCCATCCTGTGTTGATGATGTAGCCCCGCAGGGGATCGTCTCCGGTCGTCTCCAAATCAATACCGACGTACGTACCGTGATAATGCGCGATATGGTATTGGCGCATCATCCGACGACGATATTCCGACTGCGGTTTGCGATTCACCGCTTTTTCAATATCCCTCAGCCGCCGCCCTTGCATTGCAGCGATGCCTTTCAACACAACCTTGTATGGAAGATGATGCGGCATTCTGTCCACATGGTCGAGCTGGATTCCCTGCGATTCCAGAATCCTCGCAATCCGCCTGTTGATATCGGCAAGGCTACGCACGATGGAAAAGTCGAAAGGCATGCCATTCGATTGAAACCAACGCTGTGACAGTGCCGCAATGGCGGCCTCGTTGGTCAGCAGATCGTTCACCGTGACGGGGGAAGCGCACCCTGCCTCCGCATCCGAAGCGTAAGCGTCATCATCCAATTTTTTCGTTGCGTATTCCCAAGCTTGGGCAAAAGTCATCTCCGGAACTTGCGAGACCTGCTCAGAGGTCTGTGCATGGCTGGTTCCCTTGCCGGTATCTTTTGCCACACCAGCGCCTGTCACTGTGGCTCCATCACTGCCCAGGCTTTCGCCATCATGTCCGCAGCCATCATCCCGGACACCATCATCCCGCTGCGAAGTCGGGTGCCAATCGCGCTGTGCAGCATCCACCCGGATGTCAGAACGGCGATTATCACCAACGTCATCATTTCCAACAGTCGCAAATTCCATGTCATGTCCTTCCATGTTCTCGTTCTCAACCGCGTGCTCTTCGCACACTCCGATGTGACTTCATACTTCTATGCACCTTTTCTATGCACCTTCCTGTATGTCTTCCGGCTCCACATGCATCCCGCCCGGCATGTATCCAGATTCATCCAAATCCACATGCGTCGAAGAGCGTTGAGACAATTGCCCGACCAGGAATCGCCAGATGCCGTTCAATCGTCGGATACCGGTCACGTTCGGGTAGACTCGCGCCCATGCCGTGAAGCAGATTCTGTCGAGTCGATGTCTCGCGACCCGTTTTTCAACACCGACAGAGCACTGAGATATCGGCTTCGGAATGCCTCCCACTCCTGGTCCGACTGTTTCTGCCCCATGCATTGCGCCCGGCGTTCCAAGAAAATCATGTATTTCTTTGCCGCAGCATGCATTTTTCCACGGTCGTCTTTCCAATAATCAGATCCGCCATCATTGGAACGATAGAGTCTTTCATAATTTGTTGTTTTCTTCAAAGCCCGTTCGATGGCAGCCATGAGACGGGGATTGGATATCACAAACAAATCATCGGGAAGCAGCGATGTCAATCCTGCCAAGGGGTCGGATAGCAGCCTGCCACTATCGGCGAATCGATATATGGAACTGTCGAAATTCGTCAGGCACGAGGCATAGATTTTCGTCTGGGTTTCCGACAGTCTTTCATCCTCCATCAGCCATCGTTCAAAAAGCTGACGCATATGCCCCGCAGTGGGGAGTTCCACGCATGCAGCCTCCTCGATGGGGCTGCGATGAGTCCCATCGACAGTCGACTGCGCTTTCGAGGCACGCTTGGTCACCACCTCGAGCCGGCTCGCGTCCCCAAGTGCGACTGTGCCCGATTCCAGCACTTGGATAAGCCGCGGATAGTGTTGACGCATGTATGCCTGCTCCTCCTCCATGTCAAGCGTGGAGATGGCCGACTGCCGGGCTCGCAAGAACTCCAGGTATTTGTTCACGGCAGAAAACAAACGGCTGTGATCGCTGGAGAAGCTGTTGTTCTTTGAATGAGGACGCAACGTCTCATACGACCGCGAATTATCAAGCACCGCGACCGCGCACTCGAAAACGTGGATGTCCGTCACTGTGAAAAGGTCCAAGGGAAGCACACTCATGATTCCGGAACGCGTGTCGGCAAAGGACACCTCGGTTCCCACGAACCTGTAGCACGCAGGATCGTAACGCTTAAGATACGAGCAGTAAGCGGAGACGGTGTTTTTCGACACGCCTTGCTCATCCAGCCATGTGCGAAAACGGCGCTCGATGGAACGCGGTGTCATCGTCGCGGGAGTATTCCGCTTGGCTCCACCAATGCCCTGAGATGTCTGGGACATATGCATGATTGCCTCCTTCCTGTGTGAGCCACCGCGCGAAGCGATATCACGAACCAAGGTGAAACACGTATCAGGACAAGGAGCGTCCCGATTCATCAGGGCTCCCTCAGTTCCAACGACCCTGCGGCCATACCTCGATGTCGCAATTCTCCACTTATTGCGCAAAATACATCGTATCTCATGTGGTGCAGCGGTCAATGTGCAGTAGAAAAATTCATGACACGCCTGTAAATACAACGATTATTGGCGAGTCGCTCTTATGTGCAATTGCAAATCATTATGCGTCAAATCAAATTTTCCAAAAATGCATACGTTTCAACACAATTGCACATACAGGTTCTTCTCAGGTTTCCCAATCAAACCGTTTTTCAGGCTTGATTTTCCTTTCTTATCCACCAAAACCTGAGTATTTCTGCCGATTTTGCAAATACACAAACCGACTGATACGATGCAGCCAGGTTGGCCATCACGGCAACGAGCATAGACGCACATGCTATGCGGCCACCCTCGGGGCAGCCTTTCGCAACCAAACCGGCAGCGCCGTCCCGCCTCACACAAGAGGATTTCCGTTACAACGCAGACAGGCGGCATACGTTTGCGCAAACGCGAAGTTTCTTGTACCTCATGAATCGGATTTCCCGCGGCAGGGTTTCCCATCAGTTCATACATTCAAGCGACTCGTCCATACGACAGCATGCCCTGCAACAACGCAGAATCATCGACGGCTAAAAGGCACCGGCACATGGAAAGGAAGACCGATGACAAGCCTCATCACACGCACACCTGCGGAGACGGTCACCGACTTCGCAGGGCCGAATACTTGCGCAAGGCTTCACCATGGCAAGGCGGGTTTTGAAACGAGGCTACGGCCACTGGCCCCAGCGCCCCGAGCGCCGCAGCCTCGCATGCATTCACAAAATCGCAAGGAACCGTCGGGCGGATTCGTCTTCGAAATCATCAGACTTGCCCACGCAAATCGCATCGTCATCCTGGATTTCGGAACTGCCGACCTGCCAGAACGCACACCCCAAGGCGAGCGCCAAATCGTGATCACGTTGCGTATCGCCCACAACCAGCAGTTGCTCAGGGGTGAATCGATTCCGGACGTCCTTGACGCCATCAAGTCTGTTGGAGGTATAGCCTTGGCAGAAAGCCGCACCTCGCTCGAACCCATCAAAGTAATCCTTCGGGGCGATCCCCGCTGTGGTCAACTTGACCTGAGCCCGTTCACGGGTATTGCCGGTGTACAAACCATTGACGGCGCCTGCAGCACGCGTTGCCTTGAGGACCTCCGGGATCCCGGGCACGCATGCAAGCGGATTCGCCGTGTAGTAGTCAACAGAAATGCGATTGAGCGCATCCATGTATCCGCGGAAATCGTCACTGCCTTCAATCGCCAGATATTCGCGAGCGATCTGTCCGTCCACCTTCCCGCTCTTATCAATGCGCGCCTCTTCCGGCTTGGGATGTCCGAACAGAGATTCGAAGGCATTGTCGAACAAATTAACGCGTTTGTCGGATTGCAGCAGCGTCTTGTCGATGTCCCACAAGATCACGCGTCCGATATCAACACTCATAGGATTCCTTACATTCCACGTTTCTTGGCGAAATCAGCTGCCCTCAACGAGCCGCTGAGACCACGCCATAAACACCACCGCCATCATATCCGCACACTGATGGGGACAGTCGGACTCGCCTTGGAATGCGAGCGACTCCGACATGCGAGCAAGCACAAAATGCAGACACGTCCAGGACACGAGTGCACCGAAACACGGTGCATCCAGGACACAGCAAACAGGCGGAACACCGACGAGAAAGCCCGACGGAAAAGAAGAGAAAAGAGAGACAAAAAGAGGAAGAAGGAAAGAGGAAAGAGCACGGGAAAGAGCACGGATGCCGCTAGGAAGGCCTCGCATCAATCTACGTAATGGTCACATTGACTATTGCTTTCATGCCGCATTTACAACGACGCCACACCTACTTATGGTCATTGAGACTATAACAGCTACTCTAATGCAACAGCACAGCCATAACAGCAAAGCAACCGCAACGACAAGGAGGAACCCATGCTTGTCTCAGCCAATGTCAGCGAGCGCATGTCAGAACCGCCGGATATCGGCGTATCCGTCGTCATCCTCGCGCTAGGCAGGGCAAGCTCAGAAGAGTCCGGCGCCACCGATGTTGCCACGACCCGCGGGAACCATGACGCCCGCCCCACATTATGGATTCCCCTCGTGCGCCGCATCAAGCAACCTTTCCTGGGCGACTGGGCGCTTCCAGGGGGCAATCTGCAGTCTGGAACCTCCCTTGAAGACGCGGCACGCACCGCGCTTGAATCAACCACCCAGCTCCGCCCCAGGTACCTGGAACAGCTGTATACCTTTGGAGACCCCTCGCGTTCGCACGGAGGGCTGCCAATGGTGACCATCGCGTACTGGGCCCTCATCGCCACCACGGAGACCACACAGCTCATCGGCGGCAAAAACGTACGGTGGTTCCCCACCACGGATCTGCCCTCCCTTGCCTTTGACCACGGTGACATCATCGAGTACGCACTCACGCGCGTGCGCAACAAGGTCGAGTACACAGACCTAGCAACGCGTCTCGTCGGAGACACCTTCACTCTCAGCCAATTGCGCGAAGTACATGAGGCGATAACAGGCACGTCGTTGGATCCGGCGAACTTCCGTCGCAAGATGCTCTCTTCAGGAATGCTGGAGGCCACGGGATCCCAACTGTCTAACGGCAAGCACCGTCCTGCGATGCTCTACCGGTATGTCGCGCACGAGTCGCCCCATCAGGCGCATCAGAGACGACCCCGAGACCAGGCAAGGCGCGACAAGGTGGGACACACGCCCTGACAGTCCAAGGCCTTGCCCAGACTCATCGTCCTCTGGTCCGTTTGACATAAAACCCATGTGCGAAGCCGTTAGATTGCGACAGCGCCCGGGCACAATCTCTCATTCGCCCCCGCACCCGTTCTCCATATACCCATTTCGTTCTATTGCACCAATACCATCCATGAAAGGAACACGATGACATCCGTAGACGCCATCATCGAAAAGCTCGGAGCGACCAAAACCTGCGATGCAGGATTGACGAAGGCACCCTGGGCATTCGACAAGACGAAGCCGTCATATGGTCCGGGCGCATCCGCGCTTGACCTCATTCCCCACAACGCCCCGCGCCAGCAACCCCTGCCGGCCGAATACACGCAGGCGTCCGACGAAGAGCTGCAGGAGCGCATCATCAATGCAAAGCGCACTCTCGGCAACAAGGTGCTGATTCTGGGGCACTTCTACCAGCGTGATGAAATCATCGTGCACGCCGACTACACCGGTGACTCGTTCCAGCTTTCGAAGAACGCCGCAACTCGCCCGGAAGCCGATAACATCGTGTTCTGCGGCGTTCACTTCATGGCCGAGACTGCCGACATCCTCTCCACGCCGCGACAAAACGTGATTCTCCCCAACATGTCAGCAGGCTGCTCAATGGCAGATATGGCGAACATCGACCAGGTCACCGATGCATGGGAGCAGCTCGAGGACATCTGCGGCAAGGACATCGACGCGGACGGAAAACAACAAATAGTCCCCGTGACCTATATGAATTCGTCTGCTGCTCTCAAGGCGTTCTGCGGCAGGCACGGCGGCATCGTGTGCACGAGCTCGAATGCCCGTCCGGTGCTCGAATGGGCATTCGCCCGCGGCAAGAGGGTGCTGTTCTTCCCCGATCAGCATCTGGGCCGGAACACAGCATTGGCAATGGGCATGAGCCTTGACCAGATGCCCCTGTGGGATCCGTACAAGCCGGCCGGAGGCGCTGCGCCTGAGGACTACCGTAACGCGAAGATGATTCTGTGGAAGGGGTTCTGCTCCGTCCACCAGCGTTTCACCGTCGACCAAATCGACCGTGCCCGCAAAGCATTCCCCGGCTGCAAAGTGATCGTGCACCCCGAATGCTCCATGGATGTCGTCAATGCAGCGGATGGCACAGGCTCCACAGCCTACATCGTCAAGGAAATCGAAAACGCCCCTGCCGGCAGTGCCATCGCCGTGGGCACGGAGATCAATCTTGTGAACCGTCTCGCCGCGCAGCATCCAGACAAAACGGTGTTCTGCCTGGACCCCGTGGTCTGCCCCTGCTCCACGATGTACCGCATCCACCCCGCATACTTGGCGTGGGCACTCGAAAACCTCGTCAATGGCAAGGTCGTCAACAAGATCACCGTGGACCCTCAAACAGCTTCGGAAGCGAAAATCGCCCTCGAGCGCATGCTTGAAGTCCATCCGTGAATCACCGCCAGATGCTCGTTTGGCACAAAGGGCATCACGCAGTCTTATGGAATCACGAGGAAAGAAGATCCAATGAACGCGAACGCACAGCCATCGATTTCGCCGGATAACGCACGCAGCGACGCCAGGCAGAATGCCGCGCCAACCGACGATGGCTTCACAACCGCACATCCAATCGATGACTCGACACGTTATCCAGTGGCCGTCATCGGTGCGGGCATCGCCGGGATTTCTGCTGCCCTTGCCGCCGCAAAGGCCTTGGACATTCCCACTGACACTGGCGAAGCACACGACAACAGCCAAAAAGTCCTGCTCATCGGCTCAGCGGAAGGTTCCAACACCTACCATGCGCAGGGAGGCATCGCGGCTGCGGTGTTCGATGACGACAATCCGGAACTCCACACCCGCGACACCCTCATCGCAGGCGCCGGCTTGTGTGATCCCGTGGCAGTGAGCGTATTGACAGCGGAAGGCAAAGATCGGGTCAACGAACTGATTGAAGCCGGGGTCCATTTCGACCGGGATTCACAAGGCAACCTTGTGCGTGGCCTTGAAGGCGCGCACAGCCGCAAGCGCATCCTGCACGCAGGGGGCGATGCCACCGGTCGTGTGGTCGAGACCGACCTCTCGCATATGGTGCAGGACAACCCTCGGATCGTCCAATCCGATGCATTCGTCACCAAACTCGATTTCTCGCATGAGGACCCTCGCATCATCATGCTCACGCCATCAAGCGTGCAGACCGTCCGCGCCCGTCGGATCATCCTTGCGACAGGAGGTGCCGGCCAGCTCTATCCGTATACGACGAACCCCGCCGGCGCATATGCAAGCGGAATCGCGCTCGCCCTGCAGGCGGGAGCGGAAGTCACTGACTTGGAGTTCTACCAATTCCACCCCACTGCGCTTGCTCTCAAAGATAACTTCCTCATCTCCGAAGCCGTTCGCGGCGAGGGGGCTCATCTGATCAACGAAAAAGGCGAGCGCTACATGCCCCATGTGGACGAGAGAGCGGAACTGGCTCCTCGTGATATCGTCGCGCGCGAGAATTTCCGCCAGATGATGCATCAGGATGGACGTCCCGTCTTCTTGGATGTGCGCCCCATCGCCGAGCATCATCCGGACATACCGCTGTCGCAATTCCTTGCCAAGCGGTTCCCCAGCATCAACGCATATCTCAAAGAAAACGGCATTGATTGGAGCACGCAGCTGATTCCAGTGACCCCCGCGGCGCATTACTACATGGGTGGGGTGCGCACGGACCTGTATGGCCGTACATCCGTGCCGAAGCTGTATGCCGTGGGAGAATGTGCTCGAACCGGCGTGCAGGGTGCGAACCGCCTCGCGTCGAATTCCCTGCTCGAAGGCTTGGTTTTCGGTCACCGCGCAGGCATCGCCGCGGTGACGGATCCGGGTGGCAAGATCTGGGATCCGCGACCGCTTGACCCTGCCGAGGGCGCATCGACACAGAATGATGACGTGCGCAATCTGAGCAAGACGCTTGGCATTGATTTCTCCGACATCGATGTGCAGGCTATCGGAGCGCACAACACCGAAGAGGCTTTTGAAGAAATTCAACAGGGAATCCGCACGACAATGTGGAAGAATGTGGGTGTGCTCCGCACGGCGAAGTCCCTGAAGAACGCAATCAGCGACCTCACGCGCCTCCACGATAGCCTCATGCAGCTCGCAGGCGATGGTTCCGACCGCACCCCACACGTTCCGGACCCTGCACTTCTTCGCGCCGGATACAAGACCGTCGCGATGTGCACCGTCGCTGTGGCCGCCGCAACAGCAGCGCTCGCCCGCGAAGAATCACGCGGCGCACATGCTCGCACGGACTTCCCGGACCGCGATCCCCAGCAGCAGAAATCACTCGCCTGGGTGCTCAAGTGACCCACCCTATTGCCTGAGAGGTTTCCCAAGCCAGCGTCTCCAGCCAGCAGAAACCAACGACAGGATCCAACGGAAAACCTGATACAGCATACAGAAAGAGGCATTCCATGCTCACCATGCATGAAATCAATCGGTCGGTCGAGCAAGCTCTTGCAGAAGACTGCCCGACCGGAGACATCACCGTGGAATCCACCATTCCCGCCGATGCGATGGGCTCGGCGCGCCTTGTGGCACGCGAACCCGGAGTGTTGAGCGGAATCGAAGTGTTCGCTGCGGCATTCACCTTGCAGGACAATCGCATCACCATCTCCAAAGCGCATGATGACGGGTACCGGTTTTCTGCCGGCGAATGCCTGGCGACCGTGGCTGGCCCCGTGAGGGGAATCCTCACCGCGGAAAGAGTGGCATTGAACTTCACCCAGCACATGAGCGGCATTGCAACACAAACACGACGCTTCGTCGACGCTGCCCATAAGGCGTGTGCACAGCACGGTACCAAAGAACCATGGATTGTCGACACCCGTAAGACGCTTCCGGGCTTGCGTCAATTCGAAAAGTACGCCGTGTTATGCGGAGGCGGACATAACCATCGGTTCGGATTGTCGGACGCGGTGATGGTCAAGGACAACCACTTGGCCGCAATGAAGGAAGCCGGCCTCGACATGCCGGCAGCATTACGGGCGATTCGTAACAGAATCAGCCATACAACGACCATCGAAGTGGAGGTGGATTCCCTCGCGCAGATTCCCCTGGCCCTGCAAGGTGGTGCTGACACCATCATGCTCGATAACTTTTCGCTGGAAGACACCCAGCGAGGAGTAGAGCTCATTGCGGGACGCGCGCGAGTGGAAGCGTCTGGGAACATGACGCTGGAACGCATCCCTGATGTGGCACGCACCGGTGTTGACATCATTTCCGTGGGCGCGCTCACACATTCCGTCAAGGCAATCGACCTTGGTCTCGATTGGGACTAACAGCTCCATCACTGTTACGCCTACCCTGCCACATCCTCTCCGTCATACCCACCCCATCGGTTCTTCCAAACCGGCCCCATGCCGTGCGATGTTCCCGGAGCACCGCACAACAACCGCGAAAGGCGAACATCATGACATTGTATTTGGATGCCGCTGCCAGCGACGGTGTCAGCGGCACTGTCATCGAAGCCATGATTCCGTTCCTCACGCAGGCGTATGCGAATCCCTCGAGCGTCCACACAGATGGCAAAACCGCCGCCCGCGCATTGTCAGCGGCACGCGAATCCATCGCGCAGAACCTCGGATCGCGTTCCAACGAAATTATCTTCACATCAGGCGGCACGGAATCCGACAACCTTGCCATCAAAGGCATTGCACTGGCGCATGTGCGAAATAGCCATGCCCATCACGGTAATGCATCCGGCGATTCGCGCTCCAGACGCATACTCATCTCTGCAGTGGAACATCCCGCCGTCGCCGAATCCACCCAATGGTTGCACGACTTCTTTGGATTCGACGTAGTGCGCATTCCCGTAGACGCTCAGGCACGCATAGACCTCGAAGCGCTGAAAAAGGAAGCACATAAAGGTGCCGCGCTCGCCTGCATCATGATGGCAAACAACGAAGTGGGCACGATAGAACCCGTAAAGGAAGCAGTGCGGATCTGCCATGACGCTGGAGTGCCGGTGCACGTGGATGCGGTGCAGGCCGCGGGTACTATTCCCGTTGATTTCCACGACCTCGACGCGGACACCCTCACAGCATCCGGACATAAATTTGGCGCGCCCAAGGGACTGGGAATCCTGTGTAAAAGAAGCCGAGTGGGCATGGAACCGCTCATCAGCGGCGGCGGTCAAGAAAGCGGACTGAGATCCGGCACGCCCAATGTTGCCGGGGCAGTCGGTCTGGCGGTCGCCTTGCAAGAAGCATGCAGCCGCATGCCTGCCATGATTCCATCTTTGGAATCATCTCGCGACGAACTCATCAACGACGTGTTGCGCACCGTTCCTTTCGCTCGTCTCACCGGTGATCCGCACTCACGGCTTCCCGGTCACGCATCGTTCGTGTTCCCCGGTATCAATGCCGAAGCATTGCTTGTCGACCTAGACACCAGAGGCATTGAAGTGTCATCCGGATCAGCATGCGCCATAGGCAGAAGCAAAGCCCCCTCCACGCTGTTGGCAATGGGGCTGAGCGAGACGGAAGCAAAATCCGCATTAAGAATGTCGTTCCGAGAACCTCTCAGTTCCGACGACAGAGAAAACATCATCAAAGGACTGCTTGGCAGTCTCGCAGAATTGCATATCAAGGTGTGAGGTGGACCAAGTGAGAGATGGCCAAGGCATGAGATTGACCAAGGCATGAGGTAACCAGGCGCGGAGCCAAGAATGCCAAGGCGCAAGGTGATCAGGCGCGAGGCCAAGATACGCCGAGACGTGAGATGGCCAGGCGCGGAGCCAAGAATGCCGAGACGTGAGATGCACACAATGCCCGTGCATGTCGTGCATGCGCCGCGCCCATGCGCATCACGCCCCACGCCCAACATGCCCGTGCGTGGGGGCATGCGTATGCCACGTGCCATATCCGTGTGCTTGCCTGTGCACGTTAGCATGGCGTGCACAGGCAAGCACACAAGATCAATGCAATGGGTATCCGCGCCGGGCAGTCGCAGCAAGTCGCTGTGGCACTCTCACAACGCTGCCGTCGGGCAGAGTCACATTCACCAGTTGCGCAGGAGTGGTTTTCCACTGCGACCTCCGGATGCGCGTCCGTGAACGCGATTTGCGATATTTCGGTGTCGCCATCAGCCTTGCCTCGCTTTCCATCGCGGATTCTTTTTGTTGATGACATAAATGTGACCACGCCTGCGCACGACGATTGAACCGTCTTTGCGAAGCAGCGAGCGCACCGATGATTTGACTTTCATATTGATGACTGCTTTCTTCTTCCTGAATTGATGAATTGCGCTGGGACATTTCGTCAGGGGAATTCCACCGAGACGTTTTGTCAAGAAATTCCGCCAAAAAATCCTGTCAAGGAATTCCATCAAGGAACCCGCTCCAAAAGGATCCTGAGAAATCCCTCCGAGAAAATCCCTCCGTGAACCCGCCAAGGACTCCGCCCAAGAAATCCCACAAACTCCCTCACAAAACTCCCTCACAAAACTCCCTCAAAGAACTCCTTAAAGAACGCCACTGAGGAACGCCGCGGTGGAATCCGGCGATTCTGACGACTTCAAGATGACAGGCGATACCCAAAATCGCGTCATCACGCCAAAGATCAGCGGTCACCCGTCCAGGCGATATCTTCTGCGGAAGCGCTGCACCTGCCCTGCGGAGTCCACGACAACCGACTTACCGGTGTAGAACGGATGAGAATCACAGGTCACATCCGCGGTGACCAACGGGTAGGTCATCCCATCCGCCAATGTGACGGAAGGCAACTGATCCGCCCGCGCCGCAAGCGTGGAACGCATGAGAAACAACGTTCCCGCCGTCTGGTCGCGGAATGCAATCGGTCCGTAAATCGGATGAATGTCAGGCTTCATATTGCAATTACCTTTCTGTTGTTTTTCGAGCCCGCTGTCCAAGCCGTTGTTTTTCGAGCCCACTGTCCAAGCAGTTTTCCAAGCCCGCTCTCTTCCAAGCCGTGTTTGGTCAGATACGTTTGTGCTTGTCAGGTCTCCAATCAGTCCCAAGTCAGGTTCGTCCCAATAGCCAAGTTCCTCCCGGCTGAGCTTTTCCTGCCGAGCTTTTCCTGCTGAGCGTCCCTGCTGGGTCTTCCGCAGAGTTCCCCCACGGCCACCCATCACCAGCTGGATTTCACCACACCCGGCAGTTCGCCACGATGCGCCTTATCCCGCAGATTGATACGCGACAGACCGAAACGTCGGTTGAATGCACGCGGACGACCGTCAATGCAATCCCGATTGCGCAATCGCGTGGGACTGGCATCCCGCGGGAGCGCATGCAACCGACGCATCGCCTCCGCACGTTCCTGCGGACTCAGATGCGGGTTCACCGAATCACGACGATATTGGGCACGGCGCTCGGCGTATGCCGCAACGACACGTTCCCGCTGTTGCTGCTTGGCGATGCTGCTGCGCTTGGCCATATTCAACGAACCTCCCGGAAGATGACGCGCCTATGCAGCACTGGATCGAATTTGAGAAGTTCGAGACGATCGGGGGTGTTGCGACGGTTCTTGGTGGTCGTATAGGTCGATCCGGTCCCTGCAGCGGAACGCAGCGTGATGACCGTTCGAATACTGGTGTTTTTGGCCATGAAGGCCTCCTATCTTTCTGATTTTTCTGGTTTCTTTCTGGTTTTCCGTTCATTCCGCACACGCGGAAGATTTCCCACGTCCGGCATGACGCTACGTGCTCGTTTCTGCTTGCACGCGGAAGAAAGCGGCCAGCTCAGTGCATTCAATCAGAGATTTGCGCATCAATTCGAATATCTCCGCGTGCAATCAATTGGGCGACGACTGCCTCTATTCCTTTTCTGTCGATGGTTTTCATACCACGTGGAGTCACCGTGAGGACGATACTGCGGCCCAGCGAAGGCACTGCATACCGTTTGCGCTGCAGGTTCGGTTTGAACCGACGCCGCGTTTTGTGATGCGAGTGGGAGATGGAGTTGCCCTTGCCGGCACGCGTGCCGAGGATTTGACAAAATTTGCTCATGCACGCCACTATAGATAATGAGAATCATTATTGTCAAATGATCACTACAAGCGAACAAACCACAAGATCGCGTCACTGCAAGACCACGCCACTGCTGGATCCCATCACACTGTGGGATCCCATCACACTGTGGGATTCCACCACTGCGAGATTCCATCACTGCAGGATTTTGCGACGGCGAGATCGCACTACAGCGCAGCCACACAATCACAGAAAGGCAGATTCATGGCGCACCACCCATCAATGCCCTCATGGAGCCACACCGAAAACAATGGACAAGAAAACAACGGCGCCGGCAACACCAACAACGACCACAACACCGGCAATAGCACCCCGCACACCAGCCTCGTGCTGCTCACCGGCGCAGACCGCCTCACCATCGACGCGGTCACGTTCTCCCTGATGGACTCACTGCCATCGGCGACCTCCATCACCTATGACGTTGCCCCCGACCCCAATCCCGTCTCAGTCTCAGGTCTGTCCATCATCCGCACCATCCAAGGCCCCGGTTGTCTCACCCCTGACGACTGCGCCGGCCTACAAGGCGGCCGCTCCACGACATCATCCTTGGATGACTGTTGCCTCACCTGCGCATGCAAACACGACATCGCCCGCACATTGCGAAGCGCCCCAGGACGCAGCGGAACGATACTGGTCACGCTGCCCGTTGGGGTTGAAGGAACAGCAGTCGCGCAACATTTGGCAGACTGTTCAATGCTCGGCGACCTGACTTGCATCATCGATGACATCCATGTCGCCACTGCCGTTGGCTTGGACAGTTTCGAATCACTGCTGTTCGACGACGATCGCCTGGTTATCGCCGGATTGTCTGAAGACGATGCCGTGCTCGATTCACGTTCGACAGGCGTTGTTCAATCACGGCTCATCCGCGAAGCCGGACATGTGCTCGTGCTGTCGTTGGTTGCCGCGAACGGGCGAGCCATATCATCAAGAAAAGAAGCTGAGGAAGCACGTCGGTTGCTGACGATTGTTTCCGCACTGGCCGACCCCACTGCCATCATCCATCCGGACGCTCACCGCACCGACTTGCCGACTCTTATCAACGACACCTGCGCATCATCGCGCGTGCACGTCTGAAGACTCCCCACACCCCCAAAGCACATGCACACGCCCACAGATACACGAGACAACCGTCCCGCACCCCAGAAAAGCCGCAAGCGAACGAGACGCTCCAACGTCATTCTCGTCCGCTAGCGGCTTTCTGCCTATGTCACTCGCCGACGCCCACCTATGTCACCCATCGGCGACCGCCTACTCCTCCCCCTCATCGCCATCCTCCCCTCATGTCTATCTTCTTTCCTCATCGCCCGAATTTTCATAAATCGCCTGAGTGATCTCATCACGCAGCTGCTGGAACCGCGGATTCTCGCGCACCTTACGAGGATTGTCAGGATCAGTGGGATCGCGAGGGATGTCCACAGGTATGTCCATTTTCACAGTCCCGGGATGTGCGGTCATCACAATCACGCGAGTCGCAAGAAACAGCGCCTCCTCCACGCTATGGGTGATGAAGAACACGGTCTTGCGCCTCTCCTGCCAAATGCGCAGCAACTCATTTTGCAACCGTTCCCGCGTCAATGCATCAAGTGCACCATAAGGCTCATCCATCAAAATCACATCCGGATCCGTGGCAAGCACCCTGGCTATCTGCGCACGCTGCTGCATACCGCCAGAGAGCTCATATGGATGCCGCTCCCCCGCATCCGCAAGTCCGACGACTTCCAAGAAGTGCGCGGCTCTCGCATCCCGCTCCTTCGCCGGCACGCCTTGCATCCGCATACCGAATTCCACATTCTTTCGCACCGTGAGCCACGGATACAACGGCGGCTTCTGAAACACCACGCCACGTCGAGGACTTGGCTTGGTCACCGGCACCCCCGCAGCGATGATCCGCCCCTCGGTAGGCCGCTCGAAGCCGGCAAGCATGTTAAGAAGCGTTGTCTTGCCGCAACCTGACCTGCCGACGACACAAATGAAATCATGCTCGCGAATCTTCAGGTTCACTTCTCTCAAAGCGGTGACTTCATCACCCTGCTGCGTGGTGAAACGTTTGGTGACGCCTTGGATGTCCACGGCAATCCCCTCACGCTCCATCTGCGCTTTGTCGGTCATCTCCGACCACGTCAGCTTCTGTTGTTCTGCGCCAACGACCATGCTTTCCATCATGATGACTCCTTACGCTGTTACTGCATTACCTTGCCAATCGTTTTTTCGTTTATTGCGCAAACTCCATGCCAATCACTGACCGGCAATGGCATCAATGGCATCCGAATACAGCGCAGATGCATAATCTGCGGATACGGAATCAATGCTGCCTTGAGATTTCAAGAACTCGGCAGTGCTCGCAAAGACCTGGGGAAGCTCTTTCGAGAAAATCGTGGACTGCTGGGAGGCAGTGGGATACTCATACCCGGCGAACTGGGTCTCCACCGTGGAGGTGTCCACGCTCATCTGGGCAGCGACGCTTTCCGCAGCATCATCAGAATCCGATGAGATATATCCCACCGCGTAATTCTCCACAGACGTCCATGTTGTCATCGCGCTGGCATTCGCTGTGATGAAGCTTCGGGACGCCACTTCCATGTCATAGGTCGCCGACCCCTGATCCGCAGTATCCTTGCTGGACATCACCACAGCGCCTCCATCGGACTTCAATGTGGAGAGCACGGGATCCCATACCCAGGCGGCGTCGATTTCCCCACGAGTCCAGGCAGCCGCCATTTTGTCGGGGTCAAGGTTGATCAGATTGACGTCACTTGTGCTCATGCCCGCCTGGTCCAAAGCAGACAGCAGGCTGAAATGCGATGTGGAGCCAAAAGGCGTGGCGATGTTCTTGCCAGCCAAGTCCTTGATGGAGCTGACGGAGGCATCCCTGGCGACCAAGGATTCGGCATCGCCAATCACATCATGAATCCACACGACCTGCACGTCCAGATTCAGCGGAGCGGACACGGCACGAACCGAAGGACTCGAGCCCATCTGTGCGATGTCCAGGGAACCAGACCCGAAGGCCTGCACCACATCCGCGCCGGAATTGAACTGGCTCCATTGGATGGTGGCGTTGGGCATGCATGCTTCAAGCCATCCCTTGTCTTTAACGATCAGATCGGCATTGGGAATCATCTGCCAGCCGACACGAATGGTGCCAGTCATATCCGTGTTGACATCGACCGGACAGCTTGAAGCAGACGAGGATGACGAAGCTCCGGCGATTTCACTTGCCGTGGACATTCCGCATGCGCTTGTGCCCAATACCGCAGCGGCTGCGAGTGCCATAGCCGCCCCTCTATGCCATGAAAAGCGCTGAGAAAAGATATGCCGTGTCATGATGAGTCCTTATCTGTACGATGGTTTGCGTGTGTTGTGTGTTGTGTGTTGCGTGTGTTGTCTGTGTTATGTGTTGTCTGTGTTGTGGATTGTGTGATTTGCGGTATGCGTGGTGTGTATCCGGTTATTCCTTGCCCACCCACGGCGTGACAAGCTTGGTGATGAGGACGATGAGACCGTCAAGCAATAGCGCGGCCACGCCAATCACGAGAATGCACGCGATGGTGAGCGGAGTATTGAGTTCGGTACCCGAAAGGTATGCCAAGGCGCCGATGCCGGGAATGCCATTGTTGAGTTCGGCGGCCACCACAGTCGTCCACGCAAAGCCGACAGCCAGACGAATGCCGTTCATAATCGAAGGAAGGGAACTAGGAAATACAACGTGCACAAAGGCCTGTCCCTTTGATGCGCCTAGGGCATACGCGGAATTGACGCGATCCCTAGCAACTGCATCCACGCCTTCGATTGTCGCCAGCACGATGGTGGGGAACGCCGCGAGAAACAGCAGCCAGATTTTCGTCGTGTCGCCGATGCCGAACCACACGATCAGCAAACCGATGTAGCCCAGCGGTGGCAATGCACGGATGAAATTGATGTATGGCAGGAAGATCCGACGTGCCCATTGCGCATATGCCAGGCCGAATCCACCAAGCACACCCGCGATGATTGCGAAAGCCAGCCCCACGCCAATGCGTTCGAGGCTCATGAGCAGGTGCTGCCACATGAAGTACTGCTGTTCGCCGCACACGATGCGACTTGACCCTGAGGAGATCGCATGGCAGTTGTTGGCTTCCACGAAGGCACCAGCCACTTGCGCTGGGGACGGCAGATACAGCGGATTGACAAGTCCTGCTGCGGTGACCGCCCACCATAGCGCGAGGATGAGTACCAATGATGCGAATCCCTGGAAGATTTTCGAAGACATGAATTCCCGCATACGTGCATGCACTCGTGCACCATTGGAGCTTTTCTTCATGGTATCCTCCTTGGTTCGCGTTCTCTTTGCCCGCCGTGTCTCCAAGCGCCTTTCTGCTCTGCGGCTGTCCACAGGATCAACGGCGGCGGCTTCCGGCTCCCGGGAAGATTGCGCTGAAAGCTCGTGTGAAAATTCCCGAGACAGAATGGGCTGCGCACTATCGAATGGCGTTGTCATGGTCACATCCCCTTTCCTTCACCCGCACAGGCCAGCGCATCCTCACGGCGACGGGACTGCACGGAGTCTCCAACAACCGTGCGCCCATCGCTCGGATCGCGCGAAGCGAGATCTCGATACATTGTGTCGAGCATTGCATCGGTGATTTCGACGGGGTTGTTATAGAGGTTCGGATGTCGGCTGATGCGCACCAGGTCGGCGATATCATCATCATCGAGATTCAAGTCAGCCAAGCCGCAACGCAGCCCAATGCGCACCTTGAGCTCATGGATGGCATCGGCCATCGCCGACACGCTGCCGAACCCCAGGGACTGGGCAAGGTCATACACCCGTCCATCGGGCGCATCCGCGTTGATCCTGGCGAAGTAGTCAAGCGTCACGCCGCATGCTTCGCCGTGGGGGATGCCATACAGGTTCGTCAGAGGGAAGGAGCAGGCGTGCGATGATGTGGTTTTGGGAAGTGTGAAGGCAAGCCCTGCAATCACCGACGCCTCGCACATCTTCGCCCTCGCCTCAGCATTGAAAGGCTCGGCATAGGCACGGGGAAGCCAATGGAACACCAGCTTTGCGGCATGCACCGCCAGCGCATCGCAGATCGGCTGGTGCCCTTTGCTCCAGTATCCTTCAATCGCTTGGCTCAGCACGTCCATGCCACAGCTTGCGGTCACATGCGGCGGCATGCTGTAGGTGAGTTCCGGATCGACTATTGCAATCGCGGGATAGAAAACATCCGAATTGATGGGCGCTTTGCGTCCTTCTGCCCGGTTGGTGAGCACGGAAACGCAGGTGACTTCGCTTCCGGTGCCGGCGGTGGTCGGTGCCGCGATAAGAGGCAGATGCTTGGGCGGCACAGGCACCCCGGTGCCATGGTATGCGGTGATGGTTCCTCCGCTGGCTCCTATCGCAGCGGCGGCCTTGGCAAGGTCCATGGCACTTCCGCCGCCCATCGCCACAACGGAATCAATGCCCTTGGCTTGTATCAGTCGCGCGCAGGCATCCACTTGCGTGACATCCGGGTTCGGTGAGAAATCAGTGAACACCGTGGTTATCACGCCTTCGCTCTGGTCAATGAGACGTTGTGCCGTTCCATCGTCAACAAAGTGGCGCGATGTCACGAGCAGACACGTGGTGCCACCCAACGATCGGATGGCTTCAGCCAGTTCTGCGATGCGCCCCGCTCCGAAGCGAATGGCGACCGGTTCGTCGTAATCCCATATCATGATCGTTCCTTCGCATGTGGTTCCCGGTATCAATCGCAGTAGGTCTCGTCAACCCAGGTGAGCACTTCGTCGAGCTTGGGAAGTTCCTCCTCAAGCTGTTGTGCCGTGATGGTGAGCGGCGGGCAGATGTTGATGTTCGACTCACGTCCGAATGTGGCGAATCCGCGCTTCATCAGCTGTGCCATGATGGATGGCATAACGCTATGAGCATCGTGATAGGGAGCCATGAGGGTGCGAGTCGCCTTGTTCTTCACAATCGTGAGCGCCGAGAACAATCCGATGCACCTGGCCTCGCCCACGCACTTATGCTTGGCGGCCATCTCTTCGAGGAAGGGCTTGAGGACCGCCTCCATCTGCTTGACGTGGCCGGGAATGTCATGCTCGAGGTAATACGACACGGCGGCGACCCCGGCTGCGCAAGCAAGCGTGTGACCGGAATATGTCAGGCCGCATTGGAGCACATGGTCGGTGAAGTATTCGCTGATGGCGCGGCTCACGATGACACCGCCCAACGGCACGTAGCCACAGGTGACGCCCTTGGCGAAGGTGATCATGTCAGGCACCATGTCGAAATTCTGCCAAGCGAACATTGTGCCCGTGCGGGCGAAACCTGCCATCACCTCGTCGCAGATCAGAAGGATTCCGTACTTGTCGCACAAAGCGCGCACACCCTCCATGTATCCTTCGGGCGGCAGAATCACGCCATTGGCGCCCACGATGCTTTCCATGAGGATTGCGGCGACGGAATCCGGTCCTTCGTATTGCAACTGTTCATCGAGCCGATGCAGGTATTCCGCTGTGGCTCGGGCATCGTCGACACCGCGCACATAACCGTCCTCATACATATTGGGGTTCATGAAGTGCACGAAGCCGGGAGCGGAACCTCCGATTTCGGTTGCGAAGCGCCGCCAATCCCCCGATGCATTCGATGCGCCAATCGTGGAACCGTGGTAGCTGCGGTAACAACTGAAAATCTTCGGCCTTCCCGTGACCATGCGCGCCATCTTGATGGCGTTTTCGTTTGAATCAGCGCCACCGTTGGTGAAAAACACCCTCTGAAAGTGCTCGGCGCCAGCAATGTCAACGAGCATCTTGGCAAGCCGTGACTTGGGGTCGGTGGCGTAAGCCGGTGACATGAAGCACATCACATCCGCCTGCCGCTTGATGGCGTCGGTGATTTGCGGCAGCTCATGACCGAGGTTGGAGCAGACAAGCAGCGATGACATGTCGGTGTAACGGTTTCCAGCGTAGTCCCAAAAGTAGATGCCTTGTGCATGGCTGATGGCGGTGACCGGCTCGCCCTGCTTGTGCCAGGACTGCATGACGTACTTGCGATGCATGGCTTCAATCTGGCTGCCGCTCAGCGAAGCATGAGCGGTTTCCACAGCTGATTGTGCTGCGACTGAATCCGTCGCATAATCCGCATCCTGATCGATGGAAGCACAAGCATCGAATGCGATATCGGTGAGGGTGGTCATGAGAGGCCTTTCTGTTTGTACGAATCGCCCGGCAACTGTGATGGTGTATCGAAAACGGCAAGGCTTCGCCCTGCCTGCCGGCCATTCGGGAAGAAATCATGAGATTGATCCATGTCGTCACTACGCATGGGTCACTGTCTGTAAAACGAGGAACGGGATGAATCCTTGTGGGATTGTTCCTTCGTGATGCTTTCAGTGTAAGAATCCGCGAACGGCCCGGCAAGGCGCCAAAACCCAAAGCTTGTTGTGCCCCAGCACAAGGCCGACCATCAGGGAGCGACGGGCCGGCTTCCGTGATACTCCTCATTGCCCAGACGCATGCATTGCAATATCTCATTGACCTGCAAACCTATTGAGAGGAATTCACGCACGCTGTATGCGCCGAGATCCACTCCCAGAACGGTCTCGATTTTGCCCAGCTTGTAGTTGACGGTATTGCGGTGCACGAACATCGATTCGGCGGTTTCCTTGACACTGCCGTTGAACTTCAGGTATGTGCGCAGCGTGTCAACCAAGTCAGAATCATGGGCTTTGTCATAGTTCACCAACGGGGCGATGCTATCGGCATAATAATCGTCAAGAATCGAGACGTCCTCCACCCCCAGCAGTATCTTGTCCACGCCGGATTCGTCGTACAACGCAGGGACGGCACCGTTGCCTCGCAGAAATTGCAACCGTTCGAGACGCATGGCCTGGCCGCAGCTTTTGCGAATGCATCGGGCGCTCTTCGTCACCTTGCCCACGCCCACGAACACTCGGCCCGTGTCCGCTCCCCTTGCACGTGCGGCATTCAGTATCGCCATGACCATGTCACGCACCGCGACGGCCCCGCATTGCGCGAAAACGATGACGAGCCTGCCATTCAACTCAAGCATGGCGGCTTTCCATCCATTCTGCGCAATGCATAGATCCACCACGCTTTCCAGGCATGACCGCGTCGTCGTGTCATGCGCCTCGAGCGCTGCAACGCAATAGTTCCACTCTCTGTTAAATCCGCTTTGCTCCAGGTAATCCAGATACATTTCTTCACGATCGGGGCATTCGATGGCGTTGCGCAGCGCGGCAGCCAGCTCCATGCTGTGTTTCTCTGACATGGTGATCGCCAAGGAAAACACATGCATGATCTGAGCCATGTGCACGCTCCATGGCACGCGGAACAACGGCAGGTCATGGTCATTGCAGAAACGAACCGTCTCAGGACTGATTTGGTGAATGTATGGACCGATGTTCACTACGAAGCCACTGGCATCGTTGTTATACACGCTTTTGACCAGTCCGCACAGGTCCTCCTGCGTTTGCAAACCGATGCCTGTGGCAAAAGCAATCTCCTGGCCTTCCAAAAAGTTCGCGATTTCCTGGTTCTCAACCATGTGCACCCATCGCACTGGGCGTCCCAATCCGTTGCGGCCGGCAATGAGCTCCATGCCGTAGTCTTTCACCTGTTCGCACAGATCACGCAGCAATACAGCCATGTCGCGTCCTTTCTCTCCGTTGGAATTTCATAGGGCAATGGATGCTCCTGACACTACGAGCAAGGCATACGACAATCGCAGGAATCCTTGCTGACTGATTCGCCGAGCAAGCCAACTGCCCAATGCGATGGCGAGCGCAAGCGCCGGCAATCCCAGTCCGCTGAGCATCAGCGCATGGGAGGTGACCTGCCCCGAGGCGATCTGAGTGATGAGCAGCACCGAATTGAGCACGACCCATACGCTGGCGACCGTTGCGCGGAATTCATCCTTTTCCGGTATCATCGCCGCCGCATACACCACAAGAAGAGCTCCGCCGGAGACGAACATCCCATGCATCACGCCCGCAGCAAGCAAAATCAGCATCATGAGAGTCTGCGGAAGCCGGCCTTGCACCGGATGCACAAGATTGATGACGGCTATGAGCATGATCACCACGCCGTAGCATCGTTGCAGCGGACGCGCCGGGCACACCGCATACACGGCATAACCGACGACCATGCCCGCCGCCATGAAAATGAGAATGCGCGCCAATTCACGCCACTTGATGAACCTCCTGCCGGCAACCGCCAGCCACAGGCACGAGACGAGAGCCATGATTCCAAGCACCACCTTGGCCTCATTCGCGCCGATCAGCAGAATGGAGAACGGCATGGCAAGCACCGTTCCAGCGAATCCGGTGATTGCTTGGACCGTATTGGCAACAAACAGCACGACAAGAAACAATGCGTCTCGCACGGTTGCAGGCATGTGCATCCCTCCTATTCCCCGCAATGGCCTCTTGTGCCATGGCACGAATGTTCGCAAGCATAGGGACGCGCGAACCAGTCCGGGTTTCGACGGCGTTACAAATAAAAACGGCCCGATCCAGAAAAACTGGAACGGGCTGCGAACGCGGCAGTAATAACTCTCTACGCCTCAGCACCTCCGCACTTCATCGGAATCGACCGTCAGCACTTCAGCGCCCAAGCATCTCACCGCCTCAGCGCGTCAATCTCAGTGCGTCAACGCCTTGGCGCGCCTATTGCCAAACCATTGGATGACCTGCACGATGACGATGAGGATCACCACGATGACGGCAAGCACACCGGTTTCGTAACGGTTGTAGCCATACTGGATGGCCATGTCGCCGATGCCTCCGGCGCCGATGGTGCCGACCATCGCGGAGCTTCCGATGAGCGTGATGACCATGATGACGATGCCGCGCACCAGCGACGGCCTGGCCTGCGGATACACCGCGCCCCACAGAATCTGCGGCACGGTGGCGCCGGTGGAGACGCTCGCCTCAACAATTCCCGGATCGACCTCAGAGAATGAGCTTTCTGAGAGGCGGGCGAAATACGGCACCGCCGCAACGCTCAATGCGATCGCGCCACCGCTCGGAGTGTAGGGATCAGTCAGGAAGAACTGAACGACCGGAATGAGCACGACAAGCAAAATCAGGAACGGCAGGGAGCGAATGGCGTTGACGATGAAGCCCACGATCGCGTTCACCACGCGGTTGGGGCACAGCAGCCTGTTTTCCGTCAAATACAGCAGCACTCCGACGAGTCCGCCGAGCACCACGCCCACGACTGCGGAAATCACCACCATGTACAGCGTCTCCAACAACGCTTGGGGAAGATGGCTTTGAAGAATCTGCCATGTGGACATCAGCGTGCCTCCTCTTTCGTCTGCTCATTTTGCGCCTGCTGCGCTTCTGCCTGTGCCTGCTGCGACGAAGCATTCACTCCGCCGACCTGCGCATCGGCTGCCGCATCAATGGCTTGCGTGGTCGTGGCGCCTGCCGCGATCTTCGCACGGTCAAGCACATGGAATTCCAGCACTTTGGACTTCAGATCCGACAGCGCTTGCCGCACCGCGCCATCCTCACCGGAAATCAGCACGATGAGCACGCCGATCGGACGCGTGCCGAAGTATTCCACATTGCCATGCAACACGTTGATGCTCACACCGCGGCGCACCGCCACGTCGCTGATCAGCGGTTCGAGCGCGTCATCGCCGCGATAGGTCAGCTGCACGAGCTCGCCCGCCGGCAAGGATTCAATGAGCTGCGGCGGCAGGGAGATGCCCAGGAAGCGTCCCACGAGCGACTTCGTGGTGGGGTGCTTCGGCGCGCTGAACACGTCGAAGGTCTCGCCCTGCTCCACGATGACGCCCTGCTCCATCACCGCCACATGGTCGAACACCTGCTTGGCGACTTCCAGCTGGTGGGTGATGAACACGATGGTGATCTTGAGTTCGCGGTTGATGCGCTTGAGCAGCGCGAGGATGTCCTCGGTGGTCTCGAGATCGAGCGCGCTCGTCGCCTCATCGCACAGCAGGATTTTGGGGTCGTTGGCGAGCGCGCGTGCGATGGCGACGCGCTGCTTCTGTCCGCCCGACAGCCCGGAGGGATAGCTGTCCACCCTGTCTTCGAGTCCGACGAGCCGCAGCAGTTCGATGGTGCGGTCGTGCCATTGGTCGCGTTTCCATCCACCGGCCTTGAGCGCGAACTGGATGTTCTGGCCTACGGTGAGGTTGCCCACGAGGTTGAAGCTTTGGAACACGAAGCCGATTTTGCGTCGCAGTTCGCGCAGCTTGGCGCCCGTCGCCTGCGTCACATCCTCGCCGTCGATCAGCACATGGCCTTGGGTGGGGCGTTCCAGCAAGTTGATGGTGCGCACGAGCGTGCTTTTGCCAGCGCCGGAGTATCCGACGATGCCGAAGATCTCTCCGTCGAGCGCCAGGAGGTTCACTCCTTTGACGGCTTCGACGGTTGTGCCGCCTTCGTGGAACGTGACGTGGATGTCACGCAATTCAATGGTGCTCATTGTTCCTCCTGTCAGGGAACGGTGTCAGAGAAACAACGCCGGCCAGCGGTTTCCCACGGCCGGCGTAAGAATCAGGTGGATGATGCGGCGAACCTATCGTCCGTCACTCTCATTTGGACGAGGAGCTGGATTCCTTGTCTTCCGAAGAGGGAGCGGACTCCGTTGCGGAAGCGGAGGCGCTCGAGGAGGAATCGCTCGACGCGTCGTCACCCCATGCGGAAGGCTTGCCGAAGCTGGCGAAACGGCTGTTGGCGATGGCGTCCTTGAACTCCTGGCTGACGAGTAGGTCCTTAACTTTCTTGGCGAAATCGGTGTTCACGTCGCTGGTGCGCACCACGAACACTTCCATCACGCCTTCGGTCTGGTCTTCAAGGGCGAGCGCGGATTCCGGATCGAGGTTGGCATCCCATGCGTAGTTGCCGGGAACGAGGCTGAAGTCCACGGTGTCGAGCGAACGGGCGAGCTGTGCGGCGTCCATGGTCTTGATCTGCAGGTTCTTGGGGTTGCTGGTGATGTCATCCACCGTTGCCTTCGTGGCGTCGGTGTCACCGCTGAGCTCCACGAGGCCCGCTTGGCGCAGCACATCGAGCGAACGGGCGAGGTTCGAAGCGTCGGACGAAACGGAGACGGTGGCGCCGTCAGGGATTTCGTCAACGGACTTGTACTTGTTGGAGTAGATGCCCAAGCCGAGCGTCGGGGTCTGGCCCAAGGACGTCAGGTCGAGGTTGTTGTCGGCGGTGAACTTCTTCAGATAGTTGCCGTGCTGGAACAGGTTGGCGTCGATGCTACCGGATGCGAGCGCCTTGTTGGGCTGCACGTAATCGGTGAATTCCTGGGTCGTCAGCTCATAGCCCTTGTCCTTGAGGAGCGGGGCGATGACTTCCTTGACCATGTCGCCGTAAGGTCCAGGGCACACGCCGACGGTGATCTGCGTGGTGGAGCTGCCGTCCGCCTTCTGCAGCTTGTCGGAGGCGTTGGCCTTCGAGCCGCATGCCGCGAACGAACCGAGAAGCGTTGCCGCTGCGAGAACCGCAGCGAGCGTCCTGCCTGCCTTCGAGGACCTGATCGTGGAAAATGAAAGGGCCATTCTTTTCTCCTGCTTGTCTGTGTCTTTCCGGGTGTTTCGAAAACCGTGGCCGATGCCAGTGCCGCTACCGTGGCATCAGCATTCTCAACCGGCGTGCACACCCCAGTGATTGACTGTGCGTTTCTTCTGATGACTCACCATGCTGTTGTGAGGTGATGTTTTTTACAGTATCGATGTGCCATATGTCACACGCGCCGGTTGTTATCGGGGTTGCTTATTGCGTCCTCAAGCCGCTATCAGACGGGCTTATCGCGCGTTATCAACCGATCGCCAGCGCGCCAAGCCGCTACCAAGCGAAGAGAAAGTTACGTAAAAACTCGGCTCTGCCGACTTCCCCGGCAGCAGCGTCACCATCGACTTCGGCCCAGCATGGTCTGGCCGCTGTCCTTCCGCCGTGGCGCCTGTCAGTTCCAGTTCATGAACGTGGAGTCGTTTGTGAGCTGCGAAGCGGTCTTGCACTGCATGTATTGCACCGCCTCGGCATTGCTCTTGTCCGCCCCATATCTGGAGGAAAACCCCATGAATGCGATCAGCTCGTCCCCATACCACTGAGGCGCGGTATCACGATCCGTCGTTGCTGCCACGGACCTGTACTGATCGAGACTTGTCTCATCGAAGCGCGACAGACCGTACCGCTCCCGCAAATACGAGATGATCTGCTGATCGCTTTCAAAGTTGGCGAGTGCCGTAGCGGGATCGTCATAGGTCGCCTGTAACGCATGCGCCTGCCCATCAAGGTCAACCGCAACTTTCACCGAATACGAACCCCATGAATCCTTACCGCTTTGCTGCAACGCCGCAGGAACATCCACAAACGACGGCGTCACCTTCTCACACCACTGCCGATATCCTGCGGCGGCACCGGCGATGCCACCCACCAGCACCAGTGCAATCACGGACGCCAGCGCAATCCACGCCAGACCGTTGCGCTTCACGCGCTGGGCACCATGCGACTTCACTGATGCCTCCGTCTCAGTCTCCTTGGTATCAGCCATCATTACTCCTTGATTCTTCAACGGAAATCTTCAACAAATCTCCAATAAAGATTTCCCATAAATGCCATGCCCCCAATAGTTCATTGTGGAGCCCAATCCCTGTGAGATTTTACCAGAGTTTGACCACAACCGCCCGCGGTTGTGACAGCTTCCCATGGCTATCGTTCCATGACAAACGATCACCGTGACGACCAGCGAAAAAACAAGCGGTCCCGTATCCTCAGCTTGGGGATACGGGACCAACGCACTCAGACACACGCGCTCGGACACACGCGCACTCGGACACACGATGGCACACGATGGCACACAAGGATTCTGCAGCGCCATGCCACAAATCCTTCCGTCAATGGGCGGGGCTGGAGAATCCCGCCGTCATGCTCTCGCCATCATGTTCTTGGGCAAGCACACGGCATGTTACTGTGCTTTCACCGGCAGCGGCTGCACGGCGGCGACAGCTTCCGCCTCCTTCTTCGCGGCGGCGGCAAGCTCAGGGTTGTGGATGGCGAAAGCATGCTCGGCCAAGTGCAGTTCCTGGGTCACGAACTCATGGAGCTTGCACACGTAGCCGTGCTCGCGGCCCAGCTTGGCGATGTAGCCGTTGATGTAATCCACCTCGGTGGGGCGGCCGGTGGTGAGGTCCTGATACATGGACGGATGGTGCAGCGGGTGTGCCACGCCTGCGGTGTGCAAAATCGTGGCGACTTCGCTCTCACGCGTGCCCAGCAGCGGGATGCCCGCTTTCTCGGCGGCTGTGTAGGCTTCGTCCACGAGGCTTTCGGTGAGCCACTTGGCGGCCGGGTGCTCGGCGAACTCACCGAAGCGAATCTGATACATCGTGCACAGCGTGTTGAGCACGGAGTTGAACACGACCTTCGCCAGACACATGCCGGCGAAGTTGTCCACGATTGTGGGGTTGAGCGTGGCGGCGGTGAAATCGGCGAAAATCTGCTTCTCCACCTCCGGCGCGCCCTCGGCGCCGCGTGCAGCGATCTGCGGGTCGTATGCACACAGGTTCATCGCCTTGGCGGTGGCGCCGCCAGTGAAATTGATGTCGCCGGGACCGAACACCACGGCGCCGATGAGCGCGGTGCCGCCGTAGATGTGATCCGCCGGGAAGTACTGGTTGAGCTTTTCGAAATGGCCGTATCCGTTCATTGCCGAGAAGACGACCTGATGGTCGCGGAACAGGTGGGCGCAGCGGCGCAGGATCACGTCCAGCTGCACCTGCTTGACGAACACGACCCACACGTCCGGGTCGCCTGTGTATTCCTCAGGCGTGAAAATGTTGGTCTTGACGAAGTGGCGGTCCTTCTCGTCCTGCGACACATAGAAGCCGCCCTGCTTACGCACTGTAGCGACATTCGCGCCCCACGTGTCGATGAAATCCACATGCTTGCCGGCGAACTCCTGCAGTAGCACGCCGAACTGCGTGCCCATGCCACCTGCACCGATGACCGCATACTTCAAATCTGCCATGACGAATCCTTTCCGTCGAATGTGATTACTGTGATTTTTCTGTAACGGATTGCTATAACGATTGCTCTTAGGCGTCGAAACCGATGTTTCACCAGGCGTTGCCACGGGCGGCGGCGATCCTGTGTGCGGCCTCGGCAAGCGTCGTTGCGGGCTCGAGCAGGCTCAGGCGCACGAATCCGGCGCCGGTGGGTCCGAAATCAGAGCCGGGAATTACCGCGACGTTCGCCTTGTCGAGCAGCCAGACGGCGAAATCCTCATCGTTCCAGCCGTGGGGCACCGCAAGCCATGCGAACAAACCGCCATGGGCGGTTGCCAGACGAAGCCCCACCTGCGCCAATCCGTCGCGCAGCGCATGATAGCGGTCACGGTAGCGCGCAGCGAGCGTGCGCACGGTGGACTGGTCGGAATTAAGCCCCGCCGCGCCAGCCACCTGCACGATGGACGACATGAGGATGCTCGTTTGCTGATGCACGGATTTGATTGCCACGAGCAACTGTGCGTTGCCCGCCACGAATCCGCCGCGCCAACCAGCGACCATGTACATCTTCGACAGCGATCCCAGCTCGATGCTCACATCGATAGCACCGGGCGTCTCCAGCAGGCTGATGGGCGGCTGTTCGTCGAAACCGATGCCGGCGTAGGCGAAGTCGTTGAGGATCGCGAAATGATGTTCGTGGGCCAGGCGCACGGCGTTGGAGAAGAATTCAGGCGTCGCCACAGCGCCGGTGGGGTTGTTGGGATAGTTGAGGATGAGCAGCTTCGCCTCGTCCCATACGGCAGTCGGCACGGCGTCGAGGTCAGGCAGGAACCCGTGCTTTTCATCGGTCGGCACTACGTGGACGCGTCCCTGCACCACCGCCGTCGAGCCTTCGTACTGCGGGTAATAGGGGCCCACGAGCACCACCAGGTCATCCTTGTTGATGAGCGCCTGGATCGCCACCGAGATTCCCACGGAGGCTCCGGCGACTGCAAGCAGCTGCGTCTTGGGATCGATGTGCACGCCGTGCTGGCTGTGATACCACGAAGAGATGGCAGCCAGATATTCCGGCTTGCCGTCGAACGGCGAATACTTGAAGTTGATGGATTCGCGTGCCGCCTTGGCGACGGCATCCTGCATGAACTGCGGCGGTTCACCATCCGGGTTGCCCTTGGCGAGGTTGATGACCGGCTTGCCGGAAGCCACAGCTGCCGCGACGCGGGCATCCGCCTTGGCGAATGGGTTTGCCGGGATGGCGGCGACGCGATCTGCAAGCAGGTCGCCCAGATCCGTTCCGTTGCTGTGCGTCTCTTGAGATTGCGACGCCTTCGCCGTTGCTGCCTGTGCCACTGCCGTCATGCATGTCCTCCGTTCTCCGCTCCCCTGCATACCCCAGGGCATCCGAAGGACTCCTGGGGACTCAAGGCTTTCCTTGTGATCTGGAAGACACGATAGGCATGGTGGTGCTCCCCCGCACCGCCGTGCCTATATGTATTACTTATGCCGCGCCATCACAGCCGCAACGCAGCCAAGCAGCCGTGGATTCATCAGCACAGCCTCGTCATCGAAACCGCACAGCAACAACAATGGCGGCGCCGTGTGATTCACGACACCGCCATCAGTTAGCTTCAATCCTCGGTGCGGTTACTTGTGTGCGGTTACTTGTTTTTGCGCGGCACGTAGATGTCCGTGTCGATGAGCTTGCGATAATGCTCCACGATGACGCTGCGGCGGGCCTTGAGGCTCGGGGTAAGCATCTCGTTGTCCACGCTCCACACGTCGGGCACGATTCGGAATTCGCGGATGGATTCAGCACGGGAGACCTGGCTGTTCGCCGCATCCACGAGGCGCTCCACCTCCGCATGCACCGCGGGGTTTGCGACAGCCTCCTCCAGATTCGCCACGGGTTCGCCGCCCTGCGTGGCGAGCCAATCATTGACACCGGCCAGGTCAAGCGTCACCAGTGCCGCGACGAACGGCTTGCCATCGCCGATGACGAGGCACTGGTCAACGATCTCGCTCTTCATCACGGCGGCTTCGAGCTCACCGGGCGACACATTCTTGCCGCCAGCGGTGATGATGATGTCCTTCTTGCGGCCCTTGAGCTGGATGAAACCGTCGTCGTCGATGTCACCCAAGTCGCCGGTGTGCAGCCACCCGTCGGTGATCTGCTGTTCGGTGAGTTCGGGATGGTTGTGGTAGCCGCGGCACACGGACGGGCTCTTGATGAGCACTTCGCCGTAGTCGGCGCCCGGTTCGGGCTTGGCGATGCCAAAGGTGATGCCATTGAGAGGCAAGCCGATCGTGCCGATCTTGTAGCCGTGGAACGGATTGACGGAGCATGGCGCCGTGGTTTCCGTCATTCCGTAGCCTTCGAGCAGCGGCATACCGATGCCGTTGAAGAAATGCGACAGGTCCGGTGCAATGGCAGCGCCGCCGGAGATGGCGCGTCCGGCGCGACCTCCGAACACGTCGATGATCTTGCTATACACGGCCTTCTTGTAGAAGTTGTAGCGGAGGCGTTCGCCCAGCGGCAGCTGCTTGCCCGCCTGCTGTGCGCGGCTCCAGTCGCGAGCGGTGATGGCGGCACGATTGAACAGGCGTCCTTTGAAACCGGTGCCGGCTCGCTGGGAGGCCGCGTTGTACACTTTCTCGAACACGCGCGGCACGGCGAGGATCAGCGTCGGCTTGAATTCCTGGAAGTCCTTGATGATCGTCTTGAAATTGGACCCCAGGCCCAGCTGCACGGTGCCGGCGATGCAGATGAACTGCATGTACCGGGCGAACACATGCGCCAGCGGGAGGAACAGCCACATGGCCTGGTCCTCCCCCAGCGTGAATTCCGGCATGTATTGGAATCCCGAATACACGGTGAAGACAAAGTTCGCATGCGTCAGCTCGATGCCCTTGGGCGTGCCCGTGGAGCCGGATGTGTACACGATCGTGGCAAGCACATCACCGTGCGTTGCGGCACGGCGTTCCTCAAACTCGGCATCCGACACACCTTCACCGAGTTCCTCGATGGCGTCGATTGCGCCAGTTTGCAACACGTAGATGTCGCGCAGCGTGGGGCACTCGTCCTTGACGGTCATGACCTTGTCACGCTGGGCATCAGTGCCGCAGATCATGCAGGTGACGGTCGAATCGTTGCAGATCATCTTGATTTGAGCGGCCGAGTTCGTTTCGTAGATGGGCACGACCACGCAACCGATCGACAGCACCGCGAAATCGAGCGCCGTCCACTGCCAGCTTGTGCTGACAAGGATGGCGATGGAATCACCGGGCATGAAACCTTTGGCGATGAGCCCCTTGGCGAGCGCGACGACTTTGGCGCGGAACGCGGTTCCGGTGAATCCCTGCCACTGCCCTTTCTCGTCACGGTATCGGATGATTTCCTCGTCCGGCGTGCGCTTGGCGCGGTCGTCAAGCAAATCGAAGATGTTCTTGTCGGTGTCGATGGGCTTGAGCAGCTTCGTCGTTGTCTGCTTCACGATGTCGACCATGGCTCTTCCTCCCTTGGATTGCCTGTGCGTTGGTTACTGCTGTGTCAAATTATAGTGACGCAACGCACCCTCGACTTGCCAAGGAAGTCCCATGGTTCTTTCATTCCGCTTTCAACGTAGGCCTGAGCGCCCTCGTGCGCATGGCGGCGCCCGGAACCACCGGCTGCTCGCACGGCAGGGAGAACACGTGCGTGGGATTGTTGGCAGCGTCCGCATGCATGCCGTCGGCGTCGCGAATGTCGTCTGCGACGGTAAGCTGCATGGGCGGCACGCCGGGCTGGAGGATTTCGATGGACTGGCCGGGCACGATCTTATTGCGTCCGATGAACGTCACACGCCCGTCACGCCACCCCAATGCGTCTCCCACCACAATCCAATCGCGGTAGTATCCGCCACGGTCCACGTTCTGGCCGGCAGGCACGTCGTGATACCAAAATCCCGTGCAATAATCACGGTGCGAGACTTTGTACGGCTCATCGAGCAGCCATGAGGATGGCGTGAATTCCTTGGGGTCCGCCCGCTTGCCTGCCTCGATGCGTTCGTCGCGCCATGCCAGGTATTCGTCCACCGCGCACTTGTAGGCGTTCGTCATGGCGGCGACGTAGTAGGCGCTCTTGGCACGACCTTCAATCTTGAGGCTTGTGGCGCCCGCCTCGATGACCTCGCCGATGTGAGGCAGCATGTTCATGTCTTGGGAATTGAAGATGTAGGAACCGCCTTCGGTCTCCTCCACCGGGAAGTACTGCCCGGGGCGTTTCTCTTCCACCACCGAGTAACGCCAACGGCAAGGCTGGGCGCATTCGCCGTGGTTGCCGGAACGGCCGGTGAGGAAGTTCGAGATAAGGCAGCGTCCGGAAAACGCCATGCACATCGAACCATGCACGAAGCATTCGATGTCAAGGTCGTCGGGCGTGTGTGCGCGGATGTGCGCCACGTCCTCCAACGCAAGCTCACGGGCGAGCACGACGCGCTTGGCACCCAAGTCGCGCAACGTCGCGGCGGCAAGATAATTGGTGACGCCCGCCTGTGTGGAAATGTGGATTTCCAGACGGGGCGCGACCTGACGCGCCATCATCATGACGCCGATGTCGGTCACGATCACCGCGTCCACTCCCGCACGGTCCAGCTGCCTCAGGTATTCGCGGATGCCTTCGACTTCGGGATTCGTGGGCAGGATGTTGCACGTCACATAGATGCGCGCCCCGCGTTCATGCGCATATTCGGCGGCTTCACGCAACTCATCGAGCGTGAAATTGCGCGGCGCCGACCTCATGCCGAACATCTTTCCCGAGCAATACACCGCGTCGGCGCCGAAATCCACCGCAGCCTTGAACGCCGTCATGTTACCTGCCGGCGCAAGGACTTCCGGCCTGCGACGGCGCGCGATGACCGGTTTGAAGGTTTCGCTCGAATAGTTTGTGGTGGCATTCATCTCCACGCTCATGGTTTCCTTCTGGTAGTATTTATGAACAAAAAGGGCATAGGGACAATGCACGTCTGTGCAGTGGCACAAGCGTCCAGTGGCACAGGCATCCAGCAGCACAGGCATCCAGCGTAACGGACTGCCCCGCGGTCACGGGCGATTCGCCGCTGCCAAAGGATCAACCTTATCGGAGAATCAGAATCAGCGTTACCGGCGAATCAGTGTTACTGGCGAATCACAGTGGATTCGCACGGAACAGGCATTGGCACCGCCCCCAGAGTAGCACTGACAGCCGCCGCCCATCGGCCGGCGGAGGAAGGAGATCCCATGAAAAGCTCACCAATCGCGCGACCTGATGCACAGCGCCCCCCCCCAAAAAAAGAATCATGAAAGCCGAGAGTAAAGACACCACGCCTCGACGCGGCATGGGGCGTGCCATTGCCGCGGGTGTGGTGGCGTGCCTGGCACTGGTGGCAGGCATCGCCTGGGGATGGTTCAACCGTGGGGTGACGGTCATCTCGAGCATCAATCTGGACCGCACTGTGGGCGTGGCCTACTTCGCCCCACAACGCAATTCCTTCCTGCCGTGGGAAAACACCGGGATTCTCGCCTTCGTCTACGACGATGGCAGCTATCACATGGTAGAGGCGGATGCCCTCAACGGAGCGCAGCCGCTGTGGACTGACGAGGGGCTCATCGTCCCTGGCGAGCATCACACGCGGCTCATCACCGCGCCGAAGGGGCATACTCGCGCTGACTCGCAGGACGCTCCCGACGGAGCCGCCGTTCTCGATATGGTTGCTTCGTTGGGACTGTCCAACGGTCATTTCGAAGCGTATTCATCGGGCAATGGAAACGTGGCGATGGCGCTCACCTCATCGCATGGCACAGCAACGGACAACGCCAGGATTTCGCAGGCGTCCGGCACGCTCACCAGCGGCAATCCGAGCGCCGTGCACCAGCTTGGCTACGCCGCATGCGGCGATGACGTCTATGCGCTCATCCATGAAACCCCTGCGACACGCAGCACCGGCACGGCAGGCATCAGCACATTGCTTCATGTTGCATCGAACGGCTCACTGCTTGATTCCCATGGCACGGCCATGCAATCAGCAGACACAGCTCACAGCGATATCTCCGACGCCATGATAGGCGAATCTGTCATGACCGATGCCGGAGCATCCTCCGCCCCGACGGCACTGGCGTCCACAGCGGTATGCAACGCCGGAGTGTTCTCCATCATCACGGCGAACTCCGCCAACGACGGCTCTGACTCGGGCAACACCACACTATCGCTCAGCTCGTGGGACACCACGACCGGACGCCATAGCGTGAAGGCGCTGCACGGCACTGATGGCGGCATCTTCACGCTTGCAAATGCGGATCTGACGCCGGCCACCGCTGCCGGCGGCAGCATCGCACATGACGGTGCAATCTACTGGTTCACGGCATCCCGCACGCTCAACCGCACCAGCCTCTTGGATGGTGTCACACGCTCGATCAGCGATGCACACTCCCAGGACGCCACCAACGCTAACCCTGCCGTGGCCGCGTGGTTCAGCACGGACCTGGCAACGGTCTTCTCTGCCGGTGCATCCGCGACGTCGGACGATTCCCGCGCATCCCAAAGCGATGCCGAGCTGATTGCGGTGGACACATCCAACGGCAATACCGTGGGCTCACTTCGTGTGCAAGGCCTGTGCACGCGCATGAAGCAATTCAGCCAGACCATGGTGTTGCAAGGTTTCGCAGCGAATCCTTCGTACCGTTGGCCGACGCCCACCAACTGACGCGCTGACCGGCTGGTGCGCATACCAGCAGACACACCGACACTCACACACCGATTCCGCCGGCGCGCAGGAAGTCTCTGGCATCCTGTGCGCCGGCGAAAACATGCGCCCGGATTCCCACCGCCCGCGCACCTGCCACGTTCACCGGCCTGTCATCGAAAAATGCCGTAGTGCCGGCAGTCAATCCGAAACGCGCCACAGCAAGGCGATAAATCGCCTCATCGGGCTTCACCAGCTTCTCCCGCCCCGAAACAATCACACCGCGCAATGGCTCCATGCCCGGCAGACCAAGTGGAATGGCGACATCCTCATCGGACCAGTTCGTAAGCCCCCACACGCCAATCCCCTGCTGCGCAAGGTCAGCGAGCAACGCCGCCATGCCAGGCATCATCGCCGGCACAGTGGCGACGAATGCGTCGAGATACCGCCGATACATGCCACGCAACGGCAGTCCGCCATGCGCCGCGGCGTAGCGCGCGCAAACCTCGGCATTGGGCATGCCTGCATCACGCAAATCGTCAAGCGCCCAGAAACCTTCGGGATCGCCTCGGTCGAAGAAGCGCTGCACCGCCACGGCACCGGGCTTGTCTTCGTCCACAGCCTCGTCCAGCGCCTCCTGACTGTCGTATCCGAATGCGAGCCATGGGCGCCAGTCCACGAGCACACCAGCGAAATCAAACAACACGTCCGTTATCGCCACCGGGGAATCATTGCCAGACACGTGCTGCGCACGACCAGAATCCATGAGCACTCCTCGTTCTCCTTACGTGAAACCTGCCGCATCCTTGGACCACGAGGGATATTCTTGTGTCACTTTATCAATCCGCGGTAACCGAATGCCGCCACCACCCTCCTAGGAGACTCCCCATGCATACCCTCGTGATCGCCGCGAACCCGGATCCGGATTCCCTCACTGTTGCCGTCGCCAAGGCATTTGCAAAAGGCGCGCATGACAACGGCAGTTCGACGCGCATCATCAACCTAGGGACCGATGGCTTCAACCCCGCTTACACGCTGGCCGATCGCGACCATTATTACAACGCCACGCCCATGCCGGCTGACGTCATCCCCTATCAGCAGGCCATGGAAGCGGCGGACACCATCGCGTTCGTCACCCCGATCTATTGGTACACGATGACGGCTTCGATGAAGGGCTTCTTCGACCGTGTGCTGTGCCGCGACTTCGTCTATGACCGCTCGACCGGCAAACCACTGGCATTGGCAGGCAAAACGGTGCGGTTCATTGCGCTCACCGGCGCAAGCGAGGACTGGTATCGCACCTCCGGCATCGACGATGCGCTGGAACGACAAATCATCGACAATACGTTCACCAAGTATTGCGGTGTGGCGGATGCCGCAATCGAATACGTGGACGGCACAGGCAGCGAAGACGCCCATCACATCGCGAGCTGCCTGCAGCGAATGGAGACGCTCGGCGCGGAAGCGACGCGTGCATGACGTGTGTGAAAGTAACGAGCCTGTGCTAGATTCATATCAGTATGAGAGAGGTGACGCGGCTTCCATGATGTGAGGCTCGCGCTTCCAGTCGGAAGTGCTGGTAATCGTGCAAAACCGATACAGAGAGTAACAAACATCAATACTGTCGCCACCCACCCACCGCGCACGGAAGTAAGGTGCAGATTTGATTTTTCCGATTCATTCGTCTGCCGCGAATGCTTCTCGGCATGCCCAGAAGCGGCACGCCGCTCCGCAGTCACAGTCACATCGTGCCGCTGCGGTCAAAATCACGAAAAGCGTTCCCGCCATCATCCTGGCGTTGCTTCTCGCAGGCAGCAGCACGGCGGTGGCGTCGAACGGAGGCTCCTCGGTGCTGGGCGCCGGCGCATTGGGACAGTCTTCTGCCGTGAGCCGTAGCGATTCACGTGACTCCCTGCTGCAGGAAGGCTCCCAGTTGTCGGTTGACGGCACATTCACCACAAGCGTGAATGAAGACAATGTGATCATCGAGGCGCCGCTGTCGCAAAGCGTTCAGGATGCCCGCAAGACGTTGCAGGCCACCATCGACAGCGCGTCCTCCACGCTCTCTTCCTCCGAGGGCAAGGCGAGTGACTCGAGCCGCAGCACGCTGTCCGGTCTCATCGACCAAGCCAATTCCACCGTCACCGACGACAATGCAAGCACTGACAGCATCTACGCCGTCAACTCCAGCCTTGCCGAGGCCGCCAACAAGGTGACGAGTGAAGTCGCTTCCGCCAATGCCGCTGCTGCCGAGAGGGCAGCAACATCCAGCCGATCCGCTGCTGGTTCGTCCTCGGCCGGCGCGTCAACCGGCTCTTCCTCGGCTGGCACGTCAACCGGTTCTTCCTCGACCGTCACCGTGTCGGGTCCGGGCTCCGGTCAGGCTGTGGCAAATCTTGCGATTCAGTATCTCGGCAGACCTTATGTAGCGGGCGGTAACACACCGAGCGGGTGGGATTGCTCAGGCTACGTGCAGTGGCTGTATGCGCAGTTCGGCGTCACGCTTGCGCATTCCTCCGGCGCACAAGCCCAGGCCGGCACCTACATCGGCAACCAATCCGACCTGTACACGAAGGCACAGCCGGGCGACATCATCGCCAACAGCGGCCATGCCGCCATTTACGTTGGCAGCGGCAACTGCGCACAAGCCCTCAATCCATCGCTGGGCACGCGCATCTATCCGTGCAATGTCGTGTCCACGTTCATGTCCGGGTATTCCATCCGCCGCATCTTCAACTGACGACGTGACACATCCCCTACTTCCATAAAGGCTGGGGCGGATTCCTTGAATTAGGAATCCGCCCCAGCCTTTTTCATGACACGCGCCGTGCCTGCAACAGCATCCACGCATCGCCCCTGCGGCGTGGTGTCGCGGTGCTGCTTGGCTGCGCTATTGTCACTGCGCGGCGTCACTGTGCTCCGTGATTGTCACTGCGCGGTGCCCGCAGCCTTGCGTGACGCCTCCGCATCCTTCGCCAGCTGGCCGGCGAGTTCGTCAGCGCTGGCGAATTTCATCTGCGGACGCAGATAACCACCGAATTCCACACGCACGTCATGACCATACAGCTCCAGCCATTCCTGCGTGCACGCATAGGCCTCGACCACACGCTCATGCAACCCGGTTGCCTCGCTGAAGGTCTCCTTCGTGCCAATGGAAATTGCAGCAGGCCAGCGGTTGACGGGCGTGCGGACGGTCACGGCATCCTCATGATGGTTGGCGTGCGCATCAGCAGAAACGGCACCAGTGTTATCAGCGGTGCTGCTCCCCTCCTGTGCCTCAGCTGTCGTGTCTGCCGGTGCCTTCGCATCAGCAGCCGATGCCATGCCGAAATCGACAAGCCAACCGGAATACACGCCGTCCACCGGCACGTATCCGCGCACGGGATCGCCAAGATTCGCCGTGGGGAAGCCAATCGTATGGCCGCGCTGCTCGCCGCGCACCACCACGCCTTCCACGGCATGGGGACGGCCGAGCGCTTCCCCGGCGTCACGCACCCTGCCGTTGCCCAGCAGGTAGCGGATGTTGCTGGAACTCCATACACGTGCCTCATGTGCATGATTACGCTTGCTCCATGTGCGACGCTGGGCTTTGTTCATGCCCTCCAGCGGATCGGCAGGTTCCCCCGGCTTCTGCGGCATCTGCGGCTTCCAGTCAAAAGGAATGCGCGTCATGCCAGGACCGGCATCATCCACCACGTCCAGCTCAAACACACCCGTGGCGAGCGACAGATTGCGAATCGCCTTGAGATCGCCTTCCTTGCCCGCACCCATGTGCGCATCAGAGCCGAGCACAAGCGTGCGCATGCCGACCTTGCCCACCATCTGCCCCAGGAACGACACATATGACACCGCTGCGAACGGCATCGTGTAATGCACCACGAACGTGCGGTCCACTCCCAGTGACTCGATGAGTTCAAGCCTGCGCTGCACCGGCATCAAAGCATCAGGGTCATGGAAGCCCTCCGGCACATCGGCGCCGTCATGCGCCGCGGCATAGGCATGCGCCGCCGCAGGACGCGGATCGAGCACCACCGCCACGGATATCGCCTTGAGCTCATGCGCACGCTCCACCGTGCGTTTAAGCACCGCCTGATGGCCTTGATGCATGCCATCGAACGAACCGATGGTGAGCACGCCCTTCTTGCCGTCGGGCAATGCAGGCCAGGCGACGGCGCCACGTTCATCAGGAACCAGCCAATCGATTGTCATGTATCCTCCAAAGTCATCTCACTGCTAAAGCGGTGAAAGCCAACAAATGTCACAACCACCATTGTCAAACCAGCATGGTCGAACCAACCATGGCACTCGCGCCGCGGATTAGCCCGGATTGCCCCAAAGCGCTAGAACACGACGCTTGGTTTGAGCAGTGTTTTCGTGCGTCGCTCCACGATCGCCACAAGCACGCCGTCCACGCTGCCCATGCCGTCTATGCCACTGTTGCCGTCCTGCGGTGCGGCTGCGGTGTCCCCACTGTGCCGCGAACGGTCCGGGTGCATGATGGCGGCCGTGGGACCGTGCACCACGCCTTCAATGAAGCGTCCATGGCGCAAATCATCCGCTTGCTGCGCACTGATGTCAATCGTCGGCATGGACTGCACGGCGCCTGCCGCGGGGCTGATCACATGTGTTCGAATCCCCGCGGGATCGTCGAACACCGCCCACGGATGGGTGACCGTCTCGCCGTGGCGGTTGACGAAAATGTGATCCTGCGCGTGGGCGGTGACCACATCCGGATCGGTCACGTCAAAGCTTCCGATGCGGGTGCGGCGCAAGCTCACCAGATGCGCGCCGGTGCCCAAGGCGGCGCCCATGTCGCGGCCCAGGGACCGGATGTAAGTGCCCGCTGAGCACGTGACCCGGGCGGACACGTCGATGAATCCGTCGTGCAAGGAATCGAGGTGGCGTTCGATGCCGAGGATATCGAACGCGGAAACCGTCACCGGCACGGGTTCCAAGTGCACATCCTGCCCGTTGCGGGCAAGGTCGTAGGCTTTCTGACCGTGGATTTTCTTCGCCGAGTAAGCGCTCGGCACCTGCATGATGCTGCCGGTGAGCGCAGCCGCAGCCGCGCTGATGTCGGAATCCGACATCGCACGAAGCCGTGCCTGAACTGTGCGCTGCTCGTCGTCGGATCGCTCGAGGACGTCGCCGTCAGCGTCATCTGTCGTGGTGGACTGGCCGAGGCGAATCACCGTCTCATACGTTTTGTCGATTCCCACGATGTAGCTGAGCAAGCGGGTGGCGCTGCCAAAACCCACGATGAGCAATCCCGTCGCCATGGGGTCGAGGGTGCCCGCGTGGCCCACATGCTTGGTATGCAGGGCTGCCCTCGCGGCGGCCACAATGTCGTGGCTGGTTACTCCGCGAGGTTTATCCACCGCAAGAAGGCCCGAGGCAAGCAGGGGGTCCGAATGTGCGACCTCAGTCATGCTTGTTCCGCAATCTCAGTCCTGCACTGCAGGATCGTCAGCCCCTGCGGCAGCGCCGGTGGCATCGTCCGCGTGATCGGCGGTTCCGTCATCGTCCATGTCATCATCACCGTCGATGAACGCCTCGGTTTCGGCATCGTCATAATCGAAGCCGTCGCCTGTGTAATCATCGTCGGAATCGGAGTCCATATCGTATTCGTCATCGGAAGCGTCGTCGGAATCGCCATCCTCGTCATCATGGTCATGACGGTAGGGATCAGCGTCCCCGGCGTATGACGCGTGTTCGCGAAGCTTGGCGAGCTCCTGGTCTCGGCGCAGGGCGATGGACAGAACGTCCTCGACCTCATGCGCCTCTTCGGGAACCTCATCGTAAATGAATTCGAGCTGCGGGGTCAGACGCAGGCCTGCCTTGCGCCCCACCAGGGAACGCAAGCGTCCCGCGGATTGTTTGAGAGCCTGCTTGGCGCGCTTGCGCTGGCCAAGCTCATGGCCTTCGCTACCCAAGTACGTCCAGTAGATTCTGGCGATCTGCAGGTCGTTCGTCACGCGCACTTCCGTGATGGTGACGTGCGCAAGGCGCGGGTCGCGCAGCTCCCTTTGGAGAGCTGTCGCGACCACGCGCTGTATGAGACCTGCCACGCGCACTGCGCGAGGATTGGTTCCTGACATGTGTTACTTACGCTCGACTTCCCGCATCTCGAAGGTTTCGATGACGTCGCCCACCTGGATGTCGTTGAAGTCGCCCAGGTTGATACCGCACTCGTAGCCTTCCTCGACTTCGGTGACATCATCCTTGAAACGACGCAACGACGAAATCTCCAGGTCGTTGATCGTAACGACGCCGTCGCGCATGATGCGGCACTTCGTGCCGCGCTTGACGGTGCCGTCCTGCACCATGACGCCGGCGATGTTGCCGAACTTGGAGGAACGGAAGATCTCGCGAATCTCCGAATGAGAGGTGACGACCTCTTCGAACTCCGGCTTGAGCATGCCCTTGAGGGCGGCCTCGACGTCCTCGATCGCCTTGTAGATGACCGAGTAGTACTTGATCTCGACGCCTTCGCGTTCCGCCAGATCCGCCACCTGACGGTTCGGGCGCACGTTGAAGCCGATGATGACGGCCTTGTCGACGCTCGCCAGGTTGACGTCGTTCTGGGTGATGGCACCGACACCACGATGGATGACCTGGATACCAACTTCGTCGGAGACCTCGATCTTCATCAAGGAATCTTCCAAAGCTTCCACGGAACCGGAGGAATCGCCCTTGATGACGACATTGAGCATGTCGATCTCGGACTTGGCGAACTGCTCCTTGAACTCCTCGAGGGAGACGACCTTGCGGCGCTTCGCCAGCTGGGCGGCGCGTTCGGACGCTGCGCGCTTCTCGGCGATCTGACGGGCCGCGCGATCATCGGGAGCGACGAGGAACAGGTCACCGGCGGTCGGCACGGAGGTCAGGCCGAGCACGGAGACAGGGCGGGACGGCAATGCCGCGGTGAGCGAATTGCCGTTTTCGTCAAGCATGGCGCGCACACGGCCGTAGCTGGTGCCTGCCACAATGGCGTCGCCCACGTGAAGCGTTCCCTGCTGCACGAGCACGGTCGCGACGGCGCCACGTCCCTTGTCGAGGCGGGCTTCCACCGTTGCACCGCGGGCGGGCATGTTGGGGTTGGCGCGCAGATCGAGGGTGGCGTCCGCCGTGAGCAGCACGGCTTCGAGCAGCTTGTCGATGTTGATGTTCTTCTTGGCGGAGATATCGACGAACATTGTGTCGCCGCCATACTCCTCGGGCACAAGCCCGAATTCGGTGAGCTGACCGCGCACCTTCTCGGGGTTGGCTCCCGGCACATCGATCTTGTTGACAGCCACGACAATCGGCACGTTGGCCGCCTGCGCGTGGTTAATCGCCTCGACGGTCTGGGGCATGACGCCATCATCCGCAGCGACCACGAGGATCGCGACATCCGTGAGCTCGGCGCCACGGGCACGCATGGCCGTGAAGGCTTCGTGACCCGGGGTATCGAGGAACGTGATCTTGCGCTCTTCGCCGTTCAGATGGACGGACACCTGGTAAGCGCCGATGCGCTGCGTGATGCCGCCGGCTTCCTTCAGCGACACGTTCGTCTTGCGGATCGTGTCGAGCAAGCGGGTCTTGCCGTGATCGACGTGGCCCATGACGGTCACGACCGGAGGACGAGGCACGAGATCCTCATCATCCATGTCCTGCTCGTCGTCAAGGTTGATGTCGAACTGCTGAAGCAGCTCCTTGTCTTCCTCTTCGGACGACACGATCTTGATGTTCCAGCCGATTTCCTCGCCCAGAATCTGGAACGTGTCCTCGTTGAGGGACTGCGTTGCCGTTGCCATCTCGCCCAAATGGAACAGCACGGTGACCAGCGACGCGGGGCTCACATTGATCTTCTCGGCAAGGTCGGCGAGGCTGGCGCCCTGACGCAGGCGAATCGTCTGGCCATGGCCAGAGGGGATGCGCACGCCACCGATGACCGGTGCTTTCATCTCCTCGTATTCCTGCTGCTTGGCGCGGCGAGCGTTCTTGCGGGCCTTGGACGAGCGACCGCCCTGATGGCCGAATGCACCTGCTGCGCCGCCGCGGCCGCGACCCGGACGTCCGCCCGGACCGCCGTGGCCGCCGTGCCCTGCGGGACCGTTATCGGTATGAGGTGCGCCGGCACCGAAATGACGTGCACCTGCTGCGCCAGCGCCCTGACCTGCGCGGGAATGTCCCCACCGTCCGCCGACACCCTGGCCCGGACGACCGTTGCGGGAACCCGGACGGCCATTGCGGCCATGCGAGTTGTTGACCGTGGGGCGCGCCATCGGATGAGGACGCGGAATGTCATTCGGCGTGGGCACGTGCATGCCTTGGTGGCTCGTGAACGGGTTGTTGCCCGGACGCGGTGCCTTGTCGCTTGACGTAGCGCGCGGACGCGGCGTGGCGCCCGGCTTCGGAGCATTACGACGTTCGCCGCGTTCCCCACGTTCGCCACGAGGACCGGGACGAGCCCCGGACGGACGGCTGCTGCCTTCACGGCGGGATTCGCCGCGGAATTCCCCGTTTGTCTTCTTCTCTTCCAGCTCGCGCTGCGCACGACGCGCCGCTTCCTGGATGCGCGGATCAGAGCTCTGCAGGCCTTGGCGAATCGCCTCTTCCTGCTTGCTCAAAGCGGAGCCATGAGACCGGCCCTGGCCCTGATGGCGGCCCTGCCCCGGCTTGGGACCGGGGTGGGGCATGCCGGGCTTGGGTGCGTCGGCGTGTGCGGACTCGTGCGCAGGAGTTGCTGCCTGCTCGGCGCCATGGCGGTTCGCGCCCGGCTTGGGAGCGGAAGCCTTGGGATGCGACGCATTGCCGGGCTTGGGTGAATGGGAATCCGCAGAATTGCTATGGGATGCGCCCTGATGCTGAGAATGCGGGGCGTTCTTGGAAGTTTGGCTTGATGCCGAGGAACTGTCGGCTGCGAATGCCGACTTGAGTCTTCTGACCACGGGCGCTTCCACCGTGGACGACGAGGACTTGACGAATTCTCCCATGTCCTTGAGCTTCTCAAGGACGGTCTTGCTGTCCACGCCGAATTGCTTTGCCAACTCGTACACGCGTGCTTTAGGCACTAAATTTCTCCTATCTGTGCCGCGTGCCCGTGTGGCGCGCGACGCTATTTGATGAGGGCGACCATATCCTGTCTCATCGTGCGACCATGACTGTGTTACCTCGTCTGTGCTTGACGCCACGGAACGTATTCATATCTGCGCACCATGGCATTAACAGGATGAAACCATGTGATTTCACCCACACATCAGCTCACCACAATACATGATGGCGTGGATGAAATCATCGTGCCGTGGTGGTATCGCCAAGCGCTTAATTTCAGTGTTGACGAGCCTCATTGCCTACGGATTCCGCACGTTCGTCACCCACTGGATTGGACGCACCGCCCGTCGTCGTCACATACCCCGCTGAATCACATGAGTCCCAGAGCTCACACAGAAACAACAACACACAAGCAGCGCCACACAACACCACATACAAGGAAAGGCACCGCTGGGAATCCCCAACGATGCCTTACCGATCACATCCACGCACAGGGCATCCAGACACGGGATTTCCGAATATGGAATTCCGGGCACAGGACACTGCAGGCGCCGCGCCGTCAATCAGCGCGCTGGCCAATCAGGCCTCAGTGGACGGTGCCTTCGGAGCATCAGACGTCTTCTCATCCGTCTTCTCTACTGTGTTCTCCTGGCCATTGTTGGACGGAGCGATGCCCGCGGTCTGCTTGTTGAGCTGCGCCATCGCACGGCGCTTCTCTTCGGATTCGATGCCGATCTTCCAGCCGGTGAGCTTGGCGGCGAGACGAGCATTCTGGCCTTCCTTGCCGATGGCGAGGCTGAGCTGATCGTCATGGATGAACGCGATGGCGGTCTGGTTCTTTTCGCTCACGACCTGCACGCTTACCGCATGGGCGGGCGACAGCGCGGCGGCAACGAATTTCGCGGGATCGTCGGACCAATCGACGATATCGATCTTCTCTTTGCCCAGGTTCTCCATGACAGCGCGCACACGAGAGCCGCCAGGGCCAATGAGGGCGCCCTTGGGGTTCACGCCAGGCGTGTTGGCGCGCACGGCGATCTTCGTACGGGCGCCGGCCTCACGGGCGATTGCCATGATCGACACGGCACCGGACACCAGCTCCGGCACCTCGCGCTCGAACAAACGACGCACCAGTTCCGGATGCGAACGCGAAACCACGATTTCCGGTCCACGCAGGCCACGCGACACATTCACCACATACACGCGCAGACGCTGGCCATGACGGTAACGCTCGCCCGGCACCTGCTCGCGACGAGGCAGCAGCGCCTCCACATCACCAATGGCGACGTGCACGTTATTGGGATCCTTGGCATCCTGCTGAACGGTGCCGGTGATGAGCTTGCCCTTCTGACCGGCGAAAGCGCCGAAGACCTTGTTGTCAGCAGCCTGACGGAACAGCTGGGTGATAGTCTGACGCGCCGTTGCCGCGGCAAGACGGCCGAAATCAGTCGGGGTGTCATCATATTCAGGCCCCAGCTCCGGTTCCGGATATGGATTGTCCTCCGTAGGCTCCTGGGGGATTTCGTCACGCGCCCACACGGTAAATGTTCCCGCGCGGTCGTCAAGTTCCACGCGCGCATGCTTCGCAGCATGCGGCATCTTCAAATATGCGAGTCGGAAAGCCTCCGCAAGCGCATCATCCAAGGTTTGTGCATCAATGCCCTGTTCAGCTGCCAGCTTGTGCATTCCAGCCAAATCAAGTTCCATGCCGAGACCTCCGTATGAAATTATTCATGAAATTATTCAGGCAGGCACATGCCTGCCATGCGCCATACATCATACTGAAATTTTGCAACGCCACGCAACCAGCCATCTGTGCTCTTGCCACATCCCTTCTCTCCGCTTCTCGTCTCTCCGCTTCTTGGCTTCCCGCTTCTTGGTTTCACTGGCTCCGCCCGTCCTTCGCCTCTTGTCGTACCTGACACCCCTGCCCCGTCTCTCTGCTTGGAGTCAGCAACGACCTGCATGAGACTGCCTGCGGTACCCCGGGCCTTACACTGGTGGCATGTTTTCTTCTCATCGGGCCGCGAAACAATCGGTTGGGGACGCGACACCCTTCGCCGTGCGCTGTGCATCCCTGTGCGCTGCGCTGTGTCTGACGCCGCTGGGTGCGCTCATGCCCGGAGGTTCGGCCGTCGCATCCGCCAGTGCATTGCCAGCCGCCGAGGCGGTCACAGCCCAAGCCGCGTCCGATCGTTCCGACAGCTCAGCGGAAAACACAAGCTGCGCCTACAACCTTGCCCTCGCCAAAACATGGTATGACGTTTCCAACTGGGCGCCCTCCTCCACGCAGCGTCTGCTCATGGCCATGGGTGCGCGCACGGCATGGAGCCGTACCGCGGCACTCTGCCCGACCGCGATATTCCCTGAAGCAACGGTGAGGGCGGCCGTATCGAAATACCGCGCGAACCGACTCGCCGCCGCGCAAGGCCGCCAGGCATGGCTGACTAACAGCGCTTTCTTCAATGATTCCACGGCTGTGATGGATGCGGCACGTTCAGCGTGCGGCAAGGATTCGTCCGCGCTTGATCTGACACCCACCAGCGATTCATCCGACACCGGCACTGATGCCGGCGATGACGCCAGCACCACAAGCGGCACCGCGTCATGTGTCTCTCAATCAAGCGCACAGCCTTCCCAAGTGATCGGCGCCACAAACGATGAGCTCAATGCCATCTCCACCGCGTATGACCGTGCCGGTTTCATCATGACGTATCGCAACGCGCAGAATTCCAGTGCTGCGGATCTGGCATCTGCCACCGCGTACTTGCACAGCGCGGCGAACTATGCGGCGATGGTGACGCTGGGCGGCGAGCATGCCACCCGCAACGGGGTGTATTCCACTAAGACAATCAGCGCCATGGCTGACTCCGTGATCGATCCCGCCACTGGTTACACGATGCCGGTAGCCACAAGCGTGCAATTGGACATGGTGATTGAAGCATTGAGTGAAATCTCCTCGTCGGCCTCACAGGATGCTTCATCCGACGAATCCAAAACTTCAGCTGATTCGGCCGCAAGTGCCGCGAGTGCACAGGCGCAGAAGACGGACGAATCACAGAATAGTTCCGATTCCAACGCACGCTCGGCAAACCAGCAGACGGATGCCTCCGGCAACGTCAGCACCGGTCTTGATTACACGCGGCAGACAATCACCGTAAGCGGCGCAGCCTACGAACCAGGCAACGATGGGTCGACGGATCCATCCAAGGGATTGACCTCACCTGCCGCTCGCCGCCGCGCAATTAGCGAGGAACTCAGCGCGCGGCTGCTCAGCTGCTTCAATGCAGGCGTCCCTGCCCGCGAAGACATCGTGCTGGGATAGCGAACGGGATTTCATATCAATTTGCCAGCAATATTAATTTAGCCCGCAGCCTTACAGCTGCGGGCTAAATGTTAAGCCTTGCCAACCGGCTTGCGTGTGCTAAATCGCACGCGCAAGCCAGCGTTCAAGCCATCAAGCAGTTAAAACTACTCGATGATCTTGGTGACACGGCCGGAGCCAACGGTGTGGCCGCCTTCGCGCACAGCGAAGGTCAGGCCCTGCTCCATAGCAACCGGCTGGATCAGCTCGACGGAGAACGTCGCGTGATCGCCAGGCTGGACCATCTCGACACCTTCCGGCAGGGTGATAACGCCGGTGACGTCGGTGGTGCGGAAGTAGAACTGCGGACGGTAGTTGGAGAAGAACGGCGAGTGACGGCCACCTTCGTCCTTGGTGAGGACGTAGACCTCAGCCTCGAACTTGTGGTGAGGAGTCACGGAGCCGGGTTTCGCGACAACCTGGCCACGCTCGACCTGGTCGCGGTTGATGCCGCGGAGCAGCAGACCGGTGTTGTCGCCAGCCTCTGCGGAGTCCATCGTCTTGTGGAAGGTCTCGATGGAGGTCACGGTGGTCTTCTGGGTCGGACGCAGACCGACGATCTCGACTTCGCTGTTGACGGGCAGCTGGCCACGCTCAACACGACCGGTCACAACGGTGCCACGGCCGGAGATGGTGAAGACGTCCTCGATAGGCATCAGGAACGGCTTGTCAAGGTCGTGGACCGGGGTCGGGATGTAGTCGTCGACAGCGTCCATGAGCTGCTTGACGGTCTCAACCCAGTGCTCGTGATTCGGAGCGTCGTCGTGGAGAGCGCCGTAAGCGGAGGTACGGATGACCGGGCAGTCGCGATCGAAGCCGTTCTCCTCGAGGAGGTCGCGAACTTCTTCTTCGACCAGCTCGATGAGCTCTTCATCTTCGACCATATCGCACTTGTTGAGGGCGACGAGGATCCTCGGCACGCCCACCTGACGAGCGAGCAGCACGTGCTCGCGGGTCTGAGCCATCGGGCCATCGGTGGCGGCGACAACGAGGATTGCGCCATCCATCTGAGCAGCGCCGGTGATCATGTTCTTCACGAAGTCGGCGTGGC
>CAYVHC010000001.1:0-81616 GCA_964451025.1 uncultured Bifidobacteriaceae bacterium | reverse complement strand
ACGTCAGTCGCTGGATGCCGGACTGGATGTCCATCTTGAAGATGTCGAGGCCGCCCGTGATCAGCGGAAAACCGGGGATCACGAACAGAATCGCGCCGATATACGCGGTGTCGTGGTGCAACGCCGTGGGGTCGAAGAACGCCAGCGCCCGCAGGAAGCCGATCGATGCAAGCGCGGCGAGGGCGACCGACACCATGACGACGAAGAACTGGTTGATATGCCGGCGCAGCATGGTGGCGCGCAGGAACTGGCCGATGCCGGCGCCGATGAACGCGGCGAGCATGTCATACAGGCCGCCGCCGAGCAGGAAAACGAAGGATGCGCACGCGACGGCCGCGGCCAGTGCCGCGAAAGCCGGGGAATACAGCGGCTTCTTGTACTCGATGGCGTCCAGGCGCTCGTGCACTTGGCGCACCGTGACGCCGTGATACGCGCCGGTGTGCAGATGCTTCTCGCGCGCGTCGTGCCCGTAGTCGCCGGAGTCCACGGAATCCGTGCCGCCCGGGAGCACGCGGTGGGCGATATGCCCCGCTTTGTCGAGCGGGGTGCCGTTGTCGTCCACCGACGATTCGCGCGGCGGCGTCATGCGGCGCACGGTGCGGCCGGATGAGGCGGAGCGGGGCGAGGTTGGTTGGGGCGAGGCCGGGGCCTGAGGAAGGCCCAGAAGGCGCTCAGCCGCAAGGAGAAAGGCTCCGCCCGCCGCCGCAAGGCGAGGCTCCGCGTGGCGCGGCTGCACGGCCGCGTCGCCGACCTGCGCCGTGACGCGATGGACAAGCTCACGCACCGTCTGGCCGTGGGCTACTCGGAAATCTGCATCGAGGACCTCAACGTGGCGGGCATGGTCAGGAACCATCTCCTCGCGCAGGCCGTCGAGGACGCCTCGTTCTTCGAGTTCCGCCGCCAGCTGGAATACAAGGCGGCGAGAAGCGGCGCGAGAGTGCATGTGATGGACCGTTTCTACCCCAGCAGCAGGAGATGCTCCGCCTGCGGGACGGTGAAAGCCAAACTGTCCCTTGGCGAAAGGACATTCCATTGCGAAAGATGCGGGCTGGAACTTGACCGCGACCTGAACGCGGCCATCAACATCATGGTCGCCGGGAGTGCCCCGGAGACCCTAAACGCGCGTGGAGGGGACTTAGGACGCGGCGCGAACCGTGCTGTCGCCGGTGAAACGCGAACCAAGCGGCCGGATGCGTCCGGCATGAGGCTTGGAGCTGTCCCGGGCGACCGGGACATGCAAGTCGGTTAGTTCACAATAACCAACCAACTTGCAACGGTACCGGCTTACCATGATTGTGAGTAATCCTTTTGTGATGCTTGCCATTATCAGCGTCTGTGCGTTGATGCGCGCACTCGTGGTATTCCAATGCACAAACCGGCGTGTGAATGTCGCCTTCATCACGGCGTTGAGCTGGCTCTATGTGATTGCCGCCGTTGCCGCAATCATGCTCAAGAGTCGAGGAGTGCAGGGAGTCAGCTTCAACCCAGGTAATATCGTCGCTCAGTTGCAGGTTTCGCCTGCCGTCGTGCTCTTCAACATCCTGGTGTTCGTTCCCGTGGGGATCATGACATATTCCCTCCATCATGTCGGCATTGCATATGCAACAGCGGTAGGGGTAATCGTTGCGATGGAAGTCGGCCAGTATGTGTTCCATTTGGGTGTGTGCGATATCGATGACATGATCGCGAACGCCATAGGATTCACGATGGGCTATCTCGCCATGTCGCTCTGGCGCCGCACACACCGCGTGACGCGCGAAGGCGCATGGTATGTAATCGGCGGCACTCCCGCTGATTGACGCGGGCGGCTTGAGCCGTGGAATCTGTCAGGTTTGCGCTTGTGGGGATTTTGGCAGATGTGTGGAATCAGCCCTGTGCGAAATTTAGTGGTGGAAGTGCAAATTCATTTGATACGAATGACTCATGAACGCCATGAACACCACCATGAACAATGAAGCCGCACCCGATTCGGCATACGGCACACATGACGAGATTGCATCCCGCAACGCCACATTGGACGTATTGCTTAACCGCCGCAGCATCCGTGCTTACACCGATGAACCGGTGAGCGAACAGGATATCGACGCCATAGAGGCAGCAGCGCAACGCGCCGCCACCTCCCAGTTCTACAATGCATGGTCTGTCATCCGCATCACTGACACGGATCTCAAGAAGAAACTCGCCGAAGTGGCACGCCAGCCGTATGTCGCCACGGCGCCATTGCTGTATGTCTTCATCGCAGACCAGCATCGTAACTACCGCATCGCCGAAGCCAAAGGCGTGACGGAAAACGACATCACCTACGGCACGAGCTTCATGCTCGGCCAGGCGCAGAATGACGCCGTGCTGGCGCTCCACGCCATGGAGACCGCTGCGGAATCCCTGGGGCTTGGCGGTGTGATTCTCGGTTCGTTGCTTAACAACATTGATGAGCTCATTGACCTGCTGCACCTGCCGCAGCACACCTTCCCTGTGCTGGGCCTCGCGCTCGGCCATCCCGCCCAGCAGCCGCAGCTCAAGCCGCGCATGCCGCGCAACCTGCAGTTCTTTGACAACGCCTACCCGGCGGATAGCGAGAATCCTGACATTCTGGCGCAGTTCACGGATTTCGATGCGACCGTGCACCAGTACTACGATCTGCGCGATAGCTCCAAGCCGGTCGCTGGTTTCACGGACCAGATTGCGCGGGGCGCCACAAGCGATGCGCCGATCAAGAAGGATTTGCATGGCCACGAGGTGAAGCAGGGATTCACTGACTGAATGTGACTGAAGCAGCGCAATCCTCAGCAGCGCAATCCTCATGATTCCTCGAAAATGATGCAGGATCACTAACGCCAATAATGCAGGCCAACCGGAATGAACGCGGTTGGCCTGCATTTTTTGAGATTTTTGGGCGGTGTTCTTCTGGTGGTGCTTTCGGCTAGTGCAACGGAGGCAGATTTTACAGCAGAGACACCAAGGGCGATCACAGCAGGCCATCGGGTGGCGTGAGCCGCACAAAGCCTGCCTCTAGATCCACTTCGGGCACAATCTGCTCGACGAATGGCACGAGGGCGGTGGAACCGTCCGAATCCTTGCGAACCTCCAACAGGAACTGCGCGGGGGAGTCAAGCACATCGCTCACCGTGCCAATTTTCTCTGCCGTCGCAGCATCGTCGCCCACCAGCACGTCAAGGTCAATGAGGTCTTCAGGGTAGAAAGCGTCCTCATCCTCCATCTCTTCCGCGGAATCCGCCTCACAGAAGAGCTCGGTGCCGTTGAGAGCCTCCGAAGCATTGCGATCCGTGACGCCTTCGAACAGCACAATCCAGCGTTCACGGAACTTGCGGGAGCGTTCCACGCGGAATGCGCGCCCGTCGTCAGTGAGCAGCACGCTTCCCGGGGCGAAGCGCCGTTCAGGGTCGTCGGTGAACACCGTCACGTTGACTTCGCCCTTGAGCCCTTGGGCGCGGCCAATGCGGCATACGCGCAGCATGTCAGGCTGCTTAGCGGGTGTGGTTTGCTTGATGGGAGAATCCGAATCCGTCATAACCGCCAGTCTATCGAAACCCCCGCCTTGGCGTTCTCTCGCTTGCCTCTGTTCGACGGATAGGGGACAAGAAAAGGACCCCGGCGAACCGGAGTCCTCAAAAATTAAGAAAGAAGCGAGTCTGCGCTTTAGCGGCGGACATCCATGATGTCAACACGCACCCGGTGATCAGACAGCGCCTGGGCGACGGTGCGAATAGAATTCGCGGTACGGCCGCCACGGCCAATCACACGACCGATGTCTTCGGGATTCACACGCACGCGAAGCAGTTCCCCGCGATTGTTTTCGTAGGACTTGACCGACACGTCGTCGGGAAAATCCACGATATTGCGAATCAGATGTTCCACAGCCTCAGCAAGCATGGTTACTCAGCCTTCTCTTCAGCTTCCTCAGCGGGGGCTTCCTCAGCCTTGTCGGCTTCGGCGGCTTCGGCAGCGGCAGCAGCCTCTGCATCAGCCTTGGCCTTGGCTTCAGCCTTGGCGGCCTTGAGCTTCTGGGCCTTGTTCTCTTCCGCCTGGACGCGAGCAGCGGCATCCGGGCCTTCCTCCACGGTCTTCAGCGTGCCTTCAGCACCGGGCAGGCCCTTGTACTTCTGCCAGTCACCGGTGATGTTGAGCAGCTTGAAGACGGCTTCGGTCGGCTGGGCGCCGACGCCAAGCCAGTACTGCGCGCGCTCGGAATTGATCTTGATCGTGGAAGGCTGCGTGTTCGGGTCGTACGTACCGATGGTCTCGATTGCACGGCCGTCGCGCTGCTTGCGGGAATCAATCACCACAACGCGGTAGAACGCGTAGAACTTCTTGCCGAAACGCTGCAGACGAATCTTGGTTGCCAAAATGGCTCTCCTTATGAATTGGTTTGCTAGCAGACATCGCTGTGTGGGGCACGGAGACGCCTGTTCGCGTTGCTCCCGTACGCACGGTATAGAGGGCCCCGGGCGCACAGATAACAGAGGGAATTATATGCGATGGCATGGATTTGCGCCACCGAATGTCGCATGGCGCAGCATACGGTGGCGCCTGTGGTTACAGAGCTGGCATGATGAAGTCTTCGTGTGTCTGTCGCTTGCCGCGTTGTGGGTGTGGCGTTGCTCACTGAGCGCCGCCATCCACGTGGACTTGTCTATGCGGCGCCATCGATGCGGAGCGTGACGATCTGCGCCTTGTGGTCGGTGCGCGGCACCGTGAGCGTGCGTTGGTTCAAGGTCGTGACGCCTTCGGTGTGGAACACATGGTCAAGTTCAAGCATGGCAGGCACGACTCCCCACGAAGCCGGCCACGATGCATGCGCACCGCTATGCAATTCATAGGAGGAGTCCACGAATCCGCCATCCTTGAGCGCAGCGCGGAACGAAGGCAGTGCCGAGTTGCTGTTGAAATCGCCCATGGCAATGACCGGCGCGTTCGCTCCTGCTCCGGACGGCGTGCCTAGGCGGGCGATGCCTGCCAGTCCCGCCGCCCAACGTTGGGCACCGCGATGGGGTGATGCCGTGTGCACGCTTGCGAAGGTGACGTTGACGCCTCCGATCTGAAGCGTCTGCGCGGGAATCGTGGCGGCGTCGATGTCGGTGACATCGCTCACCTGCGCGATGGGTGTGACACGGCTGTAGAGGATGTTGAACCCGCCATTGTCTTTGCCAGTGGGGTTGCCTGCGGTCATGTGCGGTAGTTCGTCGGCGATTCCCTCTGCCTGCAAGCGTTTTTGCAAGTCAGCGCTTGCCTCTTGCACGGCGAGCACATCCACGCTGTATTGCTTGACCGCATGCACGATGGCGCTGGTGTCTGCATTGCCATATCGCGTGTTGATTGTCATCACCGTGACGCATGATGCCGTGGTGCTGGCCTTCGGCGTGGTGCCGGTGGTGGCGGAGTCGGCGGTATCGGGCGTGGTGCTGATGGATGCCTTAGTGATTGACGTGCAGGAATCCAACGCCGTTTGCCGCTCGGCGACGCTGAGCGTGGTGGATTGTTTCGGCATACCAAGAATGTTGTTCAGGGTATCGGGAAGTGCAATGAAGTATCCGGCGGAGAACACCACATCGATTGCCAAAGCTACGAATGAGCAGATGGCCTGGGCGGGGTAGTGTTTTGCCGCCGCGACCACGAGCACCACAGCAAGCGGGATCCATAGCAGGGGCACTAGCGCGATGACATTGATGAATGTGGCGTGAAGATGGTCGACGCTTGCCGGGAGGAATCGTGTTGCCATCCACAGCACAAGGATGGCGAGTGCGATCCACAGTACGATTCCGAATGCCGACATATGGCCTCCTGCTTGGCGGGGTTTGGATGAACGGGTGGAAGAAGGGCGGGCGTTGGGTGTGCGAGTGTTGGATGCGCGGGTAGTGCGGACATTGCGATTAGCACGGCCAGTGCTGTTGGCGCGGCGACGAGTGGGGTGTTGAATGCGCGATCCCGTGCTTCGCGAATTTGCATTGCTACGTGCTGTTTTCTGACGGTATGTGCGTTTGCTGGTGGTGCGCTGAGTGCCTCGGGATGGTGAGTCTTTCGCTGAGCCCGCGGATGATGAGGCTGCCGATGATGAGCTTCGCGATGACGTGCCACGCGACGATGTGCTCTTCGAGTGAGTCCGATGGATGGCGCTGTTCGTTGCGGTCTGGTAAGAGGCGGCTTCGTCGTCGCTGCTTGCGGCGGCGCGCTTGAGCAGTACGTCGCGTGCTTCGGCGGTAGCACGACTGCGCGCGTTGGATTTCCTCTCGCTCATGCGGTCTCCTCCATCTTTGTTTCAGCGCCGAGCATGTGACACTCAGTGTCTGAAGTCAGCACCATGCCTGTAGTCAGCGCACCATGCAGCTCAATACCCCAATACACAAGTAACGGTCGTGACGGTCGATCAATTCCAATCAATCGCCCTGATAACGAATTCGTGCGAGCTGCAAGCCAACCAATCAAATGATGTCAGCGCTGTGCTTGATGCCCCTACAGACCGCCATGATACGCCAATCGGGTGTGCGGTGAGAGAATCACCACACACCCGATTGATCGGAAGGCTGGGATGTGCAGCCGCAGCTGAGAAGAGTGGCTGTTTCGCTTCGACTCGCAGTTCACACCTGCACGGTCTCAGCGACACGGCATCAGCGGCGCAGCGTCACTTGCCCATGAGGCCGTTGAGCCCACCCATCGCGCCAAGCTGTGATTGCAGGTCCTCGAGGCTGGGCATCTGCTGGGGTGCTGGCTTGGCGAACGCGCTGCCGCTGGAGTTCCCCTTGCCGGCGAGCTTGGTGCGCAGTGCTTTCTCTTCGGCTTCGCGCTTCATCGGATTGCCGGACTTGCTCTTGCCCTTGCGGCCCTTCTTGGAGGACTTGTTGTTTTTCTTCGAGCTGCCATAGCCGGGCAGTCCGGGGATACCGCGCGCACCGCTGCTCATGCGCTTCATCATCTTTGCCGCTTGCTCGAAACGGTCGAGCAGATTGTTCACGTCGGTCACGGTGCGGCCGCAGCCATAGGCGATGCGGGCGCGGCGCGAGCCGTCGATGATGGAGGGGTTGCGGCGCTCTTCCGGGGTCATCGAGTAGATGATGGCCTCGGTGCGGTCGATCTCGCGCTCGTCGAGCGCGTCGATCTGCTGGCGGTACTGCGCCATGCCGGGGATCATGCCGAGCAGCTTCTTCATGGAGCCGAGCTTGCGCACCTGTTCGAGCTGTTCGATGAAGTCGTCGAGCCCGAACTCGCCTTCGGACATCTTGTCCATCGCCTCGCGGGCCTGCTTCTCGTCGAACTGGCGCTGCGCCTGCTCGATGAGGGTGAGCACATCGCCCATGTCGAGGATGCGGGATGCCATGCGGTCGGGGTGGAAGACCTCGAAGTCCTTCAGGCCCTCGCCGGTGGAGGCGAAGAGAATCGGCTTGCCGGTCACGCTCGCCACGGAGAGCGCCGCGCCACCACGGGTGTCGCCATCGAGCTTGGAGAGCACCACGCCGGTGAAGTCCACGCCCTCGTCGAACGCCTTGGCGGTGTTCACCGCATCCTGGCCGATCATCGCGTCGATGACGAACAGCACTTCGTTGGGGTGCACGGCGTCGCGGATGTCGCGCGCCTGCTTCATGAGCTCCTCGTCCACGCCCAGGCGGCCTGCGGTATCGATGATCACCACGTCGTAGAGCTTGCGCTTGGCGTAGTCGATGGACTCGCGCGCCACCTTCACCGGGTCGCCGGTCGCTTGGCCGGGGGAGACCACGTCGGAGCTGGAGGTCTGCACGCCCGGTTCGGGTGCGAAGACCGGCACGCCGGCGCGTTCGCCGACCACCTGCAGCTGCGTCACGGCGTTCGGGCGCTGCAGATCGCAGGCGACGAGCAGCGGCGTGTGGCCCGTGTCCTTGAGCCAGTAGCCGAGCTTGCCGGCGAGCGTGGTCTTGCCAGCGCCCTGAAGGCCGGCGAGCATGATGATGGTGGGCGGGTTCTTCGCGAAGTTCAGCGGGCGGTCGACGCCGGCGCCAAGGATGTTCGTCAGCTCCTCGTTGACGATTTTGACGACCTGCTGCGCCGGATTGAGCGCCTCGGAGACCTCGGCGCCCAGCGCGCGTTCGCGCACGCGGGAAGTGAAGGAACGAACCACGTCGAGCGAGACATCGGCGTCCAGCAAAGCGCGGCGAATTTCGCGAATCGTCCCATCGATGTCCGATTCGGTGAGCTTGCCCTTGGAGCGCAGATTCTTGAAGGCCCCGGTCAAGCGGTCGGTAAGTGAACTAAATGTCATAGCTCTTTAGTCTATTGCAAGGCGTGGAATCGGCGCGGTTTTTGAGCACAAAAAGCCGGACGGGGAAGTGCCCGTCCGGCTTGGGCAATCGAATGACGAACCAGCGCCGTCAGACCTGCGCCGTCAGCTCCGCGCGTCAGCCCAGTTTCCACGTCGATGGCGCCGCGGGCTTGTCTTCGATCGCAATGCCCGCTGCCTGCAGGGCGTCGCGGATCGCATCCGCCGTGGCGAAGTCCTTCGCCTTGCGGGCGGCGGCGCGTGCCTCGAGCTGTGCGGTCACGAGCGCATCGAGCGCCGCATGCTCGGCATCGGCGGCGGAATCAGCGCCCGCGCCGCCGGCAGCGGCGTTGGAAGCCCACGGTTCGGCGAGCGGATCGAGTCCGAACACGTCGAGCATCGCGCGCACCTGGAGCAAAGCGTCCTCCACGTCGGCGCGTGTCGACTCGTCGCCGGACTCCAGCTGCGACAGCTTCGTGTTGCCGGTGCGAATCGCGCTGAACACCACGCCCAGGGCGGTGGGCACCGTGATGTCGTTGTTCATCGCGTCCACGAACTCGCCGGGCATCTGGTCGGCGCTCAGGGCGGCGATCGCCTCGGCGGTGGGCTGGGCGCCCACGGCGTCGCCGGCGCGCTGCACGAAGTTCACGATGCGCTCATGCGCCGCCTCGGCTTCGGTGAGCGACTGCTCGCTCCATTCCAGCATGGAGCGGTAATGCGCGCTCGCCAGCGCGTAGCGCACCACCCAGGCGCTGTGGTTCGCCATCACCGCTTGGATGGACAGTCCGGTGCCCAGCGACTTGCTCATCTTCTCGCCCTTGGCGGTCACCCACGCCAGGTGCATCCAGCGGTGCGCGAAGCCCCAGCCGGCAGCGCGGGACTGTGCCATCTCGTTTTCATGATGGGGGAAGCGCAGGTCCAGGCCGCCGCCGTGGATGTCGAACTCATCGCCCAGATAGCGGTGCGACATCGTGGAGCATTCGAGGTGCCAGCCGGGGCGGCCGTCGCCGAACGGCGCGTGCCAGCGGGCGTCGGCGGGGTCGGAGGGCTTGGGCGCCTTCCACAGCGCGAAGTCGCGCGGATCGTGCTTGTCAGGGGAGGCATCCGCCTCGTTCACCGGGTTGTATTTGTCGGGCCCGGTGGCATCCACCGAGGGGCCCATGCGGTCCGCCACCTCGGCGTCCTCGTCCGCGGCCTTGGTGCCCTGCTCCTGGTGGGTGAGCTCGCCGTAGGCGGGCCAGCTGGGCACGTCGAAGTACACGTTGCCGCTCGGAGTGCCGTCCGCGTTGGGCACCGCATAGGCGTGGCCGCGGTCGATGAGGCGCTGCACGAGGTCGATCATGTCGTTCATGTGGCCGGTGGCGCGCGGCTCGTAGGTGGGTGGGATGACGCCCAGCGTGTCGTAGGCGTGGCTGAATTCGCGCTCGTAATGGTAGGCGCGCGCCCACCAACGCTGGCCGGCGGCAGCGGCTTTGTCCAAGATCTTGTCGTCGATGTCGGTCACGTTGCGAATCAGGGTGACGTTGTATCCGAGCTTCGTGAACCAGCGGCGGATCACGTCGAACGCCACGGCCGCGCGCAGGTGGCCCACATGCGGGGAGCTGTCCACCGTGGCGCCACACACATACATGCTCACTTCGCCGGGCTTGATGGGCTCGAACGGGGTGATGGAATGCGTGGCGGTGTCATACAGCTTCAGGCCGGCGGCTGCTGCCGAGACGGTCTGGGGCGTGGTGCTTTCGGTGTTGCTCATAAAGCCGAGGTTACTTGCGTTGTGTGACATAGAAAAGACGTTTTTGCGAAGAATTTTACGGAATGGATGGCGGATTTCGAAGCACCGCAGGCATGGCGCTCAGGGATGTGTGCATGTGGCATGAAGCGTGGCACGTTTGCCACGCAGGCGGGCATACGGGCGGCATGCGGGGCAGCCACCACGCCCGGCGACACCGCGCTTTGTGCGTCGTTACGTGCCCGTGCAACAATGGGGGCTATGTCTCAGTCTCAGGTGTTTATCTTGACGCATGCCCCTTGGGAACGCCCCGGACGCATTCTCGATGCACTCGACACGTGCGGTATTCCTTACACGAGCCTTTCGATCCTCAAGGACGCCAAGCCCGATCTGCCGGATTTCGATTCCATCGCCGGCCTCGTGCTCATGGGCGGCCCGATGGGCGCGCAGGATTTCGACCAATACCCGGGCCTGAAGGTCGAGGCGAAGCTGGCGAAGGCGGCGATCGTGGCGGGCAAGCCGACGCTCGGTGTGTGCCTGGGCCATCAGATCATGGCGACGGCGCTCGGCGGCAAGCTCAAGCCCGGCAAGGCGCCGGAGATCGGCTTCGGCACCATCACCCGGCTGGAAAACAGCCATGAGTTCCTGCCCATGTGGGGCAAGAAGGCGACCGTGCTGCATTGGCACAACGATTGTGTGACGCTGCCCGCCGGCGCCACGCCGCTCGCCAAGTCCGACCTGACGAAGGTGCAGGCGTTCCGCTTCGGCTCGGGTCTGGGCATGCAGTTCCACCTAGAGGTGGGGCCGGCGCTGTTCGACGAGTGGATGAGCGAGAAAGAGATGACGAAGGACCTAAAGAAGTCCGACGTCGCCCGCCTGCGCGAGGAATACCCGCAGAAGGACGCGCTCATCAAGCCCTTCGCCGAGGCGGTGTTCATGGGCTTCGCCGCGCGCTGCCGCAGCCAGGTGCAGGCAATGGCGGCGGACGAGCCGAAGGAAGAGAAGATCGTCATCAGCTGAATGCCGTCGCGAAGGCCTTCGTGAATGCCAGCGGTCAGGCCGCGGCGTGCGCAGGTGCATGTGCCAGGCGGCGGCCTGCCGTCACGCCGCTCACGTACCATGTGAAGCACTATGCCTAGCACTCCAACATTCGATCTCGGACTCGAACACGTTTCTCTTTCCTTCGCCACCAAGACCATCTTCACCGACGTCACGCAGGGTGTGAACGAAGGCGACCGCATCGGCATCGTGGGTCGCAACGGCGATGGCAAATCCACGCTTCTGAGGCTTTTCAGCGGGGAGCAGACGCCGGATGATGGCCGTGTGACGCGCCGCAACGGGCTTACGTTCGGCATCCTCGAGCAGCGCGACCGCCTCGACGACGATGCGACGGTGCGCACCGCGGCATTGGAAGACCGCGCCGATTACGAGTGGGCGGCGGACGCGAAGTCCCGCGAGATCGTGGAGACGCTGCTTGCCGGCATCCCGCTCGACGCGAAGGTCGGCCAGCTTTCCGGCGGCCAGCGCCGCCGCGCCGACTTGGCTCGCTTGCTGCTGCGTGATTGGGACATCCTGGCGCTCGACGAGCCGACGAACCACCTCGACATGCTCACGATCCATTGGCTTGCCGAGCATCTGAAAAACCGCTGGCCCGCGGGGCAGGGCGCACTGCTCATCGTCACGCACGACCGCTGGTTCCTCGACGAGGTGTGCGAAAGCATGTGGGAGGTGCACGACGGCCTCATCGAACCGTTCGAAGGCGGCTACAGCGCCTACATCATGCAGCGCGTGGAGCGCGACCGCCAGGCGGACGTGATGGAGACCAAACGGCGCAACCTCGCCCGCAAGGAGCTCGCCTGGCTCACCCGCGGCGCCCGTGCACGCGCCACCAAGCAGAAGTTCCACGTGAAACAGGCCCGTGAGCTCATCGCCGACGTGCCGCCGGTGCGCAACACCCTCGAACTCAAGCAGATGGCGACATCACGCCTGGGCAAGGACGTGGTGGACCTCGTGGACGTGACGAAGATCTGGCCCGCCGCCGATCCCGCCAACCCCGGCCCCGACGCGGTGAGCGTGCAGGTGGCAGTCGATCCAGCCGCCCGGCCGCTGGACGCGGACGGCAACCCGCTGGGACCGGACACTGCCGCCGCGCAGACCCGCACGATCACTGGCAAGCGCGTGCTCGACGACGTGACGTGGCTCATCGGACCAGGCGACCGCTTCGGCATCGTGGGCGCCAACGGCGTGGGCAAATCCACGCTGCTGGGCATCATCGACGGCACCATCGAGCCGACGCTGGGCCATGTGAAGATCGGCAAGACCGTCAAGTTCGCGGTGCTCACCCAGCAGCTCGACGAGCTGGAGAAACTGGGCAAATACAAGATCCGGGAAGTGCTCAGCCGCTACAAGCCCACCTACATCGTCGACGGCAAGGAGACGACGCCGGCGCAGATGATGGAACGCCTTGGCTTCACGTCCGCGCAGCTCATGACGCCTATCGCCGACCTTTCGGGCGGTCAGAAGCGCCGCATGCAATTCCTGCTCATTCTGCTCGACGAGCCCAACGTGCTCATCATGGACGAGCCGGGCAACGATTTGGACACCGATATGCTCGCCGTGATGGAGGACGTGCTCGACACCTGGCCGGGCACGCTCATTGTGGTCTCCCATGACCGGTATCTGCTCGAGCGCGTGACCGACCAGCAGTACGCCCTCATCGACGGCAAGGTGCAGCACCTGCCGGGCGGCGTGCAGGATTACATCGATGAGATGGAGCGCCGAGGCGGCGTGGCCGCCCGTTTCGACAGGACGCAGTTCGATAAGTCAGGTGCGTCACAGGCTGCGCAGCAGAGTGCCGGCGCTTCCGTAGGCGCGGAGGATTCCACTGATTCCAGCGAGACACTTGACCCCGCCGCCGCCAAGGCATTGCGCCAGAAGAAGTACGAGGCCGGCAAACGCATCAGCGCCATCGAACGCAAGCTCGCGAAGCTCGAAGCCCAGATCGCCGGCATCGATGAACAGATGGCGGCGCACGACCCCAGCGACTACGAAGGCTTGAACGACCTCAACCAGCAGCGCCAGGCGGTGGAGACCGAGAAGTCCGGCCTGGAAGACGAATGGATGGAACTGAGCGAACTCGTGGAAGGCTAGGCGGCGGTGACGATGGGCAAGGTCCCGGAGGGCATTTCAGGGAACTCTGGGTTCGACAATGGACATGATTGCACGATAGGCATTGTGGACAATGACAAATTCGCGCTGGCCGCTCTATGCGGCTGCTTGCGCAACACGGGCGATTCGTTCCGGATACTGTGGGCCACCGATGCTCCTGATACATGCATTGCCCTGTGCCGAGGTAAAGAAACTCGTCCGGATTGCCTGTTGGTCGATATGTCGATGAGTGCCATGAGCGGAGCGGAGTTGATGAAAACGGTTCGTAAACGTGACGATCGGATGATATTGATTGGAATGACTTCGTTTCCTCTGCATGAATACGACCAGCAGGCGCGCGATGCCGGGGCACAGGCATTGGTTGTCAAGGCCGATGCACAGCAAATTCTGGCTGTGCTTGATGCCCTTGTCGGCGACTTGCGGGAAATGGATATGAAGAATGCAACGATACCGTCCGGTGACGAGGGTTATCGTATATTTTCTTCTCCGTCCGAGGCGTTTCGCGAAATCTCCTCTCGCAAACCTCAGGGTTTCGATGCACTGACACCATTGGAGAATCGCATCATCGAGTTGTGTTGCGAAGGGCTCACGTCTCAGGAGATTGCCGCGAGACTCGACCCTCCTGTGTCCGCGACGACCGTTGATACGCACCTCAGCCGAGCTGCGAAGAAGCTACACGCCCGGAACAGGATTCAGCTTGTGTCGCAATGGTGCAAGCATGGGATGGAAGCCTGACGGCGCGGCGAATGGAAGAACCCGGCATGGTGTTGTGCCGGATGCTCGGAGGAAGGCGGCAGAGCGGAAATGGACCAAACAGAGGCAGCGCAAGGGAGATTCTGGCAAAGCATGGGCGGGAACTCGGCACTGTGCTATGCGGCTTTTGCGCTGGCGGCCTGTTGCTTGAACGCGTATACGATGTTTTCGGGCGGCATGAATCTGATGGATGCCGCGGCATGGGCGTTGGAGTGCACGGCATTGTGCCTTATCGTGTGGCGCCCCGTCGCATCGAGCCTGAATGCGTTGGCGCTTTGGCTGGTGTTGGGAGCGGCGCTTCCTCAGACGCAGGCCGTTCTGAGCTTGCCCGCCGGTATGTGGCTGCCCATCGGGATGTTGTTCTTCAAACTGGGGACATGGGTCGCCGCGTATCCGTTGCTCGTCACTGTGACCTGTTCGTATCTGATTGTGCGGAATCAGAGCGCAGATATCGTTTCGTATCTCACGGCCGTGGTGTTCCTGCTGCTCTGCGCGTTGGCGGGGCATGGTTTGCGCGAGCGCCGTGTTGCATCGCAGCAGCATCAAGAGAGCATGCTTCTCCATGCCGACAGGGAAAGGATGCAGCGGTTGTTGCGGGATTCCCAGCTTGCGCGGGACATGCATGATTCCTTGACGAACGACCTGTCTGCCATCATCTTGACGTGTGATGGGCGATTGGTGGTCGCAGCCGATGGGGATAGAGACGGCGACGAAGGGAGCGCATGGCGATTCACAAGGGATCGCGCTGATGATGCGTTGCATTGCGCGCATGATGTCATCGATGTGCTGAAGGGAAGTGCCGTTACGCGTAGGAGAAGCGGAAGGGTGCCTCTGTCCGCTCTTGCGGATGTGATGGACGATAACCACCGGCAGCTGGAAGCCCGAGGGTTCCGTGGTGATGTCATCGTGCAGCCCCATGGAGCTCTCGAGCGGGAATATTGTGATTCCGCCGAGTTATATCAAGAGATTCGTAGCATCATCGTGGAGATCTTCCACAACATTTTGTGGCATGCGGATGCATCGGGCAGATATGTCATTCGTGTTGTTATCGATTCACAGTCGGTGCGCATAACAGAGATGAATGACGTGCCGAAAGGCCGCACGCTCCCGGAGCGAACCGGGCAACGGAAAATGGATTCAGGAAGAGGATTGGAGACACACCGGCGAATCATTGCCCAGCTCGGCGGTCGGATGAGAACCTCATGCGAGCACGGTATCTGGACGCTCTTTGTCTTCATTCCGTTGACGCGACCCTTGTGAAAGACGCATCCCATGCCCTCAGGCGACTCCCATAGGGAAGGAATGGAGGGCACAAGCGACCGGCCGTCATGCTTGGCATGTGTGACGGTCAGCCGCTCTGCGGTGTACGCTGCGCACTTCATCGGATGTAATCAATGCGGATGCGCGGCACCACCGTTCGCCATAGAATCCAGAGGACGGCGGCTATTCCCGCGTTAATAAACACCGTGGGCCAATACATCGTCGTCGCGGCATCGCTGTGCGATGTGCCCCACATCATGATTGGCAGGATGTTTGCGTATTGACTGATTCCCGTGAAAGCGGAATTGGCGCCCACTCCCCATGTGAAGTCCGTGCATCCACGCTTCATGAGACCGAAGATTGCAGCTCCTTGTGCGATGGTGATGAGGACGAAGATGAGCACGGCGACGAAAGCGCCAGCATTGGTGCGACGAATGCGTGCCACAGCTGCACTGATGCACAGACAGAGCAGAATGAACGCCGCGATGGAGACTGTACGGGAGAGAAACAGGAAGCCGAATTGCTGTGCCGTCAGGGCTTTTTGACCAGTAGTGGGAATGTCGGTCAGACGGAACAGCGAATCCACCACAGAGTCGACCCAGATGCTGATGCCGTATGCAAGCGCCAAGGGAAGTACGCCACGGTGCCGGGGGAATGCCGACAACAACAGGAAGTAATCATCGCCACCATTGAAGTATTGGAAAATCCTCAGTGCGGCGATGACGATGAAGAAACACCATGCAAGGATGCGGACCATGCTTGCCACCAAGGCTATCGTCGACCATCTTTCGGCTCCTGCCGTTGTGGAAATATCGCACGCCACGAGAATCGCGAGCACGGATACCGCGATTGGCATCTGGCGTTTGAATTGGATGACCAGATCTTCACGCATGACGAGCCTCCTTCATCTTGTCTTTGAAAGCCTGCTCCAGGCTTCCGGATTCATTGCGGAAAGTGGTGACATCACTGTTTGCTAGCACTTTTCCATCGTTGATCATGATGACGTGGGTGAAGATACGTTCAACCTCGGCGATGATGTGGGTACTGAGCATCACTGTCGCCCCGCGCTTGGTCTCGGCGACGAGGGTGTTGAGAATCTCATCCCTCGTATAGGGATCCACCGCGGCGAGCGGCTCGTCCAGCACATAGAGGGGGCAATGCCTTGAGAACGTCATTATCATGTGCACTTGCTCGTTCATGCCTTTCGATAACGAACTCATGGGAGCGGATTCATCGAGTTGAAGTTTGCGAAACATTGCATGCGCCTTGCCTGGGTCGAAATCGCTATAGCGATTCGAGAATGCCGTAATGACATCGCGGATAAGCAATGAGTCGTAGAAGTAGGGTCTATCTGGCATGAAAGACACCATGTCGGGTTCAGGTGCAGAAATCTGCCCATCGAACCGGCTGTTGAACCCGCACAGAAGCCGCATGAACGTGCTCTTCCCGGCGCCGTTCGGACCGAAGACCCCGATGACCTTTCCGACCTTGCCGCTCAGATCGAGGTCGAGGTTCACGTGGTTCAACGCTGTCTTGTGCCCATAACGAACTGTGACATCGGAAAGATGGATGCCGTCAGTGCAGGTTTCTCGAATTCCGCTTTCCATGTTTCTCCTTATGACAGGGCTCTCCACAACTGCGTCAGCAACATCGCTCCGCTGATGCCAACAATAATCCAGCTGATGACATTGCACAGACGGACGATGAGGGGCGCCTTTTTGAGCGATTTAGGTTTGATGAGGCCGAATGCTGCGAACAGCGCTTTCTGACCATCCGAGTTCAAGATTGGGACTGAATTGCACAACGTTGCATACGTCATGTAGGTAATTGCAGTCGTGAAATCCATGGAATGGATGAACCAGCAATTCAAAAGTGCGCTAAGGGCGAGAATCAGATAGTTTATGAGCAATCCAGCAATATGGATGATGAATTGGTCAGAAGGCGCAAGAACCATCACCGAGTTGAGTCGAACATATACTGCAGGGAAGAGACCATAATTTAACTTGATTCCAATGCGTCCTGGCTTCCTGTGGCAGTGCGTCAGAGCAAGGACATGGGCTGTTTCATGTGCAACGATGTTGAAGATGGCATAGCTGATGAGTAGCGCAGCATTACCATTCGTGACTCGGGTAATCGAGACATCGACAATTGCGACTACTATCCCAACAAGCAGCGAAAATGAACAAACGATTAAGGTGTAACGGCTGAAGACGGGTGTAATGGGCGTCCAACGTAGATGCGGGGCTTTTCCCTCGAGTTGGCCGGAGTCGAAGGTGAATAGAGAATCATCGGACTTCCGATGAGCGATTATTGTATGTTCTCTCTTTACAAGTTCAAATGTCGAGTCGGAACACGAATAGCCCGGATCGCGAAAAGAAGATGCCAGCATCTGCTATTCCCCTTCCGTTCTCATGAGCGTTTCGTATGTCGAAAGGAACTCGCATCTCGAATGACAGAGCATGCAACCGATGCGCGCTCCTCGTTGCCGAAAATCTGACGACATAAATCGCAGACGTTGACAATGCGGAAGTGTTGCGGCAGCAGGTGTTTGCATTGACAGGCCTTTAACAAGGGGAGGAATCCCTGTTGTTGAAGGAATGAAAAGACGAAACTATGGCTAAGCTTCAGCTGGGCCTGTAGGACGTTCGTTGAACTGATGGAGCCGAGGGTAAGCGCGGTATTGAAGATCGATGGTGAACAGCACGGATATACCTTGCCGTCATAATGGTACAGAATCTGATAGGACGGGCAGCGCAGAGACTTGATCTCGTCAGGATTGTGGAGGAATAGATCCGTGGCAGAAATCTGACTTGCACGCCCTGCTGGCACGACGGGAAAACGAGTGACGGGAACTCCCATCGCCGATTCGCCAAGCTTCTCGATAAGCTTTAGCCCATCGTGGTTTCTCGTTACTGCCATGCTGATGGCACAAGGGATATGCACCTGCGCGTTTGCAGTGAGGATGTTGACAATCCGTGAAGCGGGGATGAATTCTTCATGGAAATCGTCATAACTCAGGGTGAGGCGGGACAAGCCTGCTGAACGCAGCTGCCTAAGAATATGCAGCGCATGATCAACGTTGATGCCCCAAAAACCGTTACTCACGATGGTCGCATGAAGTCCGCCTGCGTGGGCCTTTGTAATCATCTCAATAATCATTGATTGATGCAGTAAGGCTTCTCCTCCCGTGAAGTTTATGGTATCCACGGAGGGGCACTTAATGCATTGATCGATGAGATTCGAAATTTGTTCATCGCTGAGATGCTCTTCAGATCTGGGACCGCATGAAAGGCAGCAGTGCTTACAACGAATATTGCATTTGCTGCCAACAGCAATAGCTATTGCAACCATAAGTCCTCGCTATCAAATACCGAAAATCATTGGGAAGGATTCACTCCTGAAAAGTGAAGTGAATCCTTCCCAAAGGAAATGATGGATTCAGAATCCAATCAGCCATTTACCTCCGCCACCGCCAAGGAAGTAGAACATGTCGTCTTGGCTTGAGAGTTCAATGAGCTGATTATCTGATTGCAATTCTTGAATTGCTGTTTCTAGGGTTTCCATGTCGCCTCCCTTCAGTCGAAGGGTATACCTCGTTAGGAAACACGCGCTCAAATTGGTGTCAAGGAATTGCTACAGCGGAGAATGAAGTGTCAAAGGCATCACCGACCTCAACCAGCAGCGCCAGGCGGTGGAGGCCGAGAAGTCCGGTCTGGAAGACGAATGGATGGAACTGAGCGAACTCGTGGAAGGCTAGGCGTGGCGGTGGTGTACAAGGCCTCAGAGGGCGTTTCGGAGGATTCCGGACTCGGTCATGGGCATGATTGTGCCATCGGCATTGTAGACAATGACAAATTCGCGCTGGCTGCTCTATGCGGTTGCTTGCGCAACACGCCTCATTCGCTCGCCGAAAGCCGCACGTAGCCGGTGGCTTTGAGCGTGAAACGGATGCGGGAAGCGACGAACAGGTCCACTGCATGTTCCACGGGGATGCCGTCCGCTGTGTAGGCGTCGCGCCGGATGCGCACGAGCGGCGAGCCGGTCGGTATGTTGAGCAGCATCGCGTGCTCCTCCGACGCTTCGAGAATGTCCAGTGTCTTTTCGGCATCGGAGATTTCGACATTGAAATGATTGCGCAGCGTGCCGTAGAGCGATTTGCCGAAATTCGGCACTGTGAGCAGATTGGGGAACAGCCGCGCGGGCAGGGTGCTCTGTTCGAGCGATAGTGGCGTGCCGCCCAGTTTGCGCAGCCGGCTCAGCGCATACACCGGGGTGCCCTCCACCAGCCCCAGATGCCGTGCTGTGACCGGGGAGGCTACGGTGAGCGTGGCATTGAGCACCGTCGTGTCGAGACTGAAACCCTGCCGTCGCGCGATGGCGGGCAGCGATTCGATCGTGTCGATGTTGCGGATGAGCTTGCCATCCGAGACGATGATGCCGCCTTTGCGCCCGATGAGACGTACGATCTCATGGTCGCGCTCCATTGCGTCGAGGGCAGAGCGTAGTGCCGCCCGCGTGACGCCCAGCCGTTCGGCGAGCGCACGCTCGGTGCCGATGCGTTCGCCGCTGATGAGCTGGTCCGTGCGGATGATCGTGCGGATGCGCCGGATGATTTCCGCACGTTCTTGCGCTGGCGTGGATGCAGCTGCCGGTGTTGTTGTAGGTGTTGCCGCGGGCGGCGCCTTGCTCAGGGTGCCGCCCGTCGTCGTGATGGCCTGGGGGTGAATGCTTGCCATGATGCTGCTCCTTGCTTCTCTTCGTACTTCGCATGCTATGGGGCGAATGTGTTGGAGGAATTTCCAGCGCATTCCCACACGGGTTGCGGACGTGTGGATGGCATGGGCGGCATGGTGGCATGGCGCGCAGGCTGAGATGTCACGACCCGGTCTGATGGCCCCTGTCACAGACCCAACATCACAGTCCCAGCGTCGCCAGCGTCTTGGTGAACGTGTCCATGAACCAGTCCACGTCGCTTTCGCTGAACACGAGCGGCGGACGCAGCTTGAGGATGTTGCCGAAGCGACCGCACACGGAGGTGAGCACGTGGTTGTCGCGCAGCGTTTCGAGGATGTCGAGCGCGGCCTTCTGATCTGGCTCGGTGGTGCCGGGCTTGACGATTTCGCAACCGATGTACAGCCCGGCGCCGCGCACATCGCCGATGCATGGGTGCGCGTCCTGCAGGCTTTGCACAGCCGCCTTGAACACAGCGCCGACCTTCTTCGCGTTGCCCATCGTGTCTTCGTCGCGCATCACATCGAGCGTCGCCTGGGCTGCCGCCATGCACACGGGGTTGCCGCCGAAGGTGTTGAAGTAGGGGATGGAACCGGCGAAGGGTTCGAGCACCTCGTGCCGCGCCGCCATGAGCGAGGTGGGCAGACCGTTCGCCATCGGCTTGCCGGATGTCACGAGATCCGGCACGATGCCTTGGCGTTCGAAGCCCCAGAACGCGTCGCCGGTGCGGGTGAAGCCGGGCTGCACTTCGTCGGCGATCCACACGCCGCCCAGCTCGTGCACGGTGTCGATGACGGGCTTGAGGTACCCCACAGGGTCAGGGTACACGCCGTCCGACGAGAAGATCGAATCCGCGAGCAGCGCGGCGAACTTGATGCCATGCCGGTTCATGTCGGCGACGGCCTTGCGCACCTCGCCCGCCATCCATGCGCCGAACTCCTCGGCGGTGCACTGTGCGGCGGGCTTGCCGCCGATGGTGAGGCGGTAGGTGTCGGGTGTGGGGATCATGCGCATCGTAAGCCCCAGCGTCTGCGCGGTGCCGAGGGCAGGGGAGAGCTTGGACGTGAGCGCGGAGTTGCCATGGTAAGCCTCGTGCGTCACGATCACGCCTTCGCCGCCCGTGTAGGCCTGTGCCACGCGCACCGCGAGGTCGTTTGCCTCCGAGCCGGTGCATTGGAACATGATGCGGTCGAGTGAGCCAGGCATTGTCGAGAGGATGTCGGTTGCGTAATTGAGGATGTTCTCGTGCAGGTAGCGTGTGTGCGTGTTGAGCAGGGACGCTTGGCGCGTGATGGCTTCGACGACGCGCGGATGGCAATGCCCCACCGACGCGACGTTGTTGTACACGTCAAGGTATTCGACGCCGTCCGCATCCCACAGGTGGCTGCCCTGGCCTTTGACCAGGTGCACGGGATGCCGGTAGAACAGCCGGTATGCGGGGCCCAGCACCTCGCGTTCCTCGGTGAGTTTGCGCGTCTGCGGGTCGAGTGCATCCGCCATCTCGGGACGGAAGCTGTTGGTATCCATGATCGTGGAACGTGTTGCCATGATGGCCTTCTTTCTTGATGTCCTGTTCCTGTGTCCTATCGATTCGGTCCCGTCCGAGACTGATCGGATGGCCGGCTCCGGCATATGCGTCGGAGCCGATCTGTGTCAATCGATTCGTATCGGTCGATTCGTGTCGTTCGGGGCCATGCCGCCTGGGCGGTTCCGTCAACACTTGCAATCTAAGAACGCGCGGCGCGAAGGCGTGCGGCGCAGCATTACCGCGATGTAACGGTATGGGGCGCCCGTGTAAATGGTCGTGGCGTCGGTCCGCCCGACGCCGGGTGCGAAGCGTTGAAATACAAGGCTTTTCGCCGCTTCCGAAATGCGCCCTTAACCGTTGATCGGGTGGAATTAACTGCGGTGTAACGCTGCGCCGCGATGTCGAACATTCATCAAACTCACAATGACAATGAAAGCTTTTCCACAACCAACCGATATTCCACCCCGGCGGTGCGCCCACTGCGGTGATGACGTCCGCTGTCAGGGGATGGCAGGAAGGAGTTCCCCATGCTCACCGTCAGCCAGTACCGAGCGGCCTATCTGAACGGCAGCCTCATGCCAAGCGCCGTTATCGCCGCACACCAACGGTACGCGCAATCCGTGGCGAAGGCAACGAACGCCATCAGCGTGCTCAATCCCAAGGCCGTTGCACAAGCAGAAGCAAGCGACGCGCGATATGCCGCGGACACTCCCAAGGGACCGCTTGACGGGGTGCCGGTGATCGTCAAAGACAGCTACCATGTCGCGGGACTCCCGCGGTGGCATGGCAGTGCCATTCATGACGGCGACCCGGTCTCGGCGTTCTCGTCGGAGCCTATCGAGCGGCTCGAACAGGCGGGCGCCATCGTCATCGCGAAAGGTACCATGCCGGACATGGGCATGCTCGCCAGCGGCATCAGCTCCCAGTTCGGCATTGTGCACAACCCGTGGGATACGCGCATGAGCCCGGGCGGTTCAAGCTCCGGCGTGGGCGCCGCGCTCGCCAGCGGGCTTGCGGCATTCGGACTGGGCACCGACATCGCCGGGTCTGTGCGCCTGCCCGCCGCACATTGCGGACTCGCCGCCATCAAACCCACCCAAGGGCGCATCGCCTACTCGCCGGCAAGCGTCATGCGGTCGTCCGGTGTGCTCGCGCGCACCGTGGCGGACGTGATCGAGGGGCTCTCCGTCGTGGGCCAGCAAGCGGCGACCGACCCGTGGTGTCTGCCCGGCAGGTTCGTGCCAGTGCCGGTGCAGCAGGTGTTGGCACGCACGCCGCGGGTCGGCGTGCTGCTCGACATGGGCTATGGCGTGGCGCCCGCGCCGCAGATCGTCGCCGCTGTGGAAGCGGCCGCCCGCAGGCTCGAGGGCATGGGATGCGTCGTGCAGCCGGTCGCGCTAAGCCTCACCGATGCGGACTTTGACAACGCAGACCGCGTGTTCAAGGCGCATGCCGCGGCGGAGATACGCGGCTCCCGGCATCCCGAGGCGGTGCTGGGCCTCGTTGCTGAGTGGGTCAAGGAAGCCGAGGGGCTCTCGATGGCGGATTATGAGGACGCGATGAACGGGCTGCTGAGCACCGTCGCCCGCATCGAGAAAGCCATCGAACCATTCGACTACCTCATCAGCCCGGTCATTCCCGTCGTGGGATTCCCCGCGGAATCGCCCGGGCCTGGCGACGAGACCGAGCTGCTTCATCACACCCAGTTCACCGCATGGTGGAATCAGACCACCCAACCCGCCGCCGTATATTGCGAGACGATGGATGATGCCGCGCATCTGCCGATCGACGTGCAGGTGGTGGGGCGTCGCTTCGATGATGCCGGCGTGCTGGCGCTCGCCGGTGTGCTCGAATCCACCCGCGGTTTTGACATGACGTTCCCGACGTTCGAGGGGGTGCCCGATGGCAACGAGTGACATGGCAACGAGTGACATGGCTGTGAAGGGAACGGCGACGAACCAGGTGTGGACGTGGGGCGACGTCAAGGAGACGGACATCACGCCCAGCTGGGTGGGCGGCGACGGCATCTTCACCGAGGGCACGTCCGCGGACGGCGACGCCGTGCTGCGCCGCGTGTTCACGAAGGAAAGCCGCCCCTACGCCTCGCCGTTCGAAAGCATCGCCACGATGATGCAGATCGCCGGCGACGCGGGCATCTCGCCGCAGGTCGTTTCGGTGGGCGAAGACGAGATCATCATGCGCAAGCTGCCAAGCAACTGGCGCAACGCGAAGCTCGATGAGCTGCGCGACCCGTATGTGCTGTGGGCGGTGCTCGAACAGCACCGCCGCGTGCACGAACTCACGATTCCTCAAGGGCGTGAGGTCATGGAACGCGACCTTATCGAGGACGTGTTTGGCATGCGTGACCTGTACCGGCACACCGGCAAGCGCATGCCGCGCGATGTGGACCGCCTGCTCAAGCGGATCGATCCGTTCATCCGCCGTGTCGACGAATTCCATGAGCCGGCCGTGCCCTGTCATGGGGATGGCGCTGCGTCGAACGTGCTCATCAACCCTGCGATCCGCCCCGGCGACGTGGCGCAGCCCCTGCTGTGCGGCTGGACGGTGAGCGGCGTCATGGACCCGCTCGAGGAAGCCGGATCCGTGCTCTCCGAGGTCGGGCCGTTCTGCGGCGTGCCCTCGATGCTCATCAACGGCCTTGGCCTGCCGTCCTCGGCGCTGCCCGTCGCCCAGGTCTTCGGAATCCTCGGCGACCTGTACTGGGCGCTCATCGGCCTGTGGCGCAGCGCCACGACGGACACGCCCGAAATCGACTTCGCCAAGTACGGCCTGTGGCGGCTCGTCAAGGCGAGCAACCAGTTGCTGCTGCCCACCGGCCCCGCCACATGGCTCGAAAGCCTGTGAATGCGGGCACCACCCCACGCATGTCGAAGAAAGGAGTTTGAGATGAACGTGAAGATATACGAACCATTGACGCAATCGTCTGAGATGCAATCAGCAGCGCCGGCTGATGGCGCGGCAACAGCAGCTACAAACGCCGAAGCGGCGTCCTCACAGGGCGCGCAGCCATCCGCGGCGCCAACCTCCGCACCGATGGTGACGGAAGGCCGCGTGCAGCACTCGCCCTACGTCACAGTGCCCCAGGACGTGCTCGCGGCAATCGAAGACGCCCAGCTGTGGCAGGGGCAAACGGTCACCGCCAAGCCGATGAGCGGCGGCCTCACCAACGAGAACTGGAAGGTCATCGACGCCCAGGGCACGCCGTATTTTCTCAAGGTGCCAGGCCAGGGCACCGGCTTCATTGACCGCAGCAACGTGGACGCCGGCACTCTGCGCGCCTCTGACCTGGGCATCGGCGCCGCCGTCTACGAGTTCGATGCCGCCAGCGGCGTAGAGATCACCGAGTTTCTTGACGGCTGGCGCACGTGCACCACCACGTCCCTGCGCACCCAGGAAGAGGGGCTGCAGGCGATGCGCATCTACCGCATGCTTCACGGCGGTGAGCCGTTCGCCAACACGAACACGCTGTTCGACCAGATTGACCTGCACTTGGAACAGCTCGACGACCATGCGATCGACGTACCCTCCTGGGTGCACGGGCTCATCGACGAATACCACGATGTCAAGGCGCGGTTCCTTGCCTCCGGTCTCGACATCGTGCCTTGTCACAACGACCCGATGCCCGGCAACTTCATGGTCAAGGACCACACGATGCGCATCATCGACTTCGACTTCTGCGGCAACAACGAGGAGAGCTGCGAAGTGGCGCTCTTCATCGCCGAGATGTTCTACGACGACGAAGACATGATGCCGCTGCTCGAGGAATACTTCGGTTCCGTCGACGAGCAACATCTCGCCAGGGTCCGTGCCGCCCGCGTCATCGGCGACATCAAATGGGGACTGTGGGGCATCATCAACTCCGTTGTACGCACCGTGCCGTTCGACTACTGGAAGTACGGCATCTGGAAACTGATGCGTGCGTACACCTACAAGAATCAGCTGGATTGGCCAAAAGTCAAAGAATCCATCTGATTCCCTTCAACAATCACCCATCCAACCAACCATTTCACCTACTCAACTTCGAGGCCCTGCGCGAGCCATGCCTTTTCCGGCAGGCGGCTGGGCATAGAGGGCTCAGAGGGAAGGATCATCATGAAAAAGTTCGTTCGATCATGGACGGTGAAGACCAAGATCACGGTCTTCGCTCTCCTCTACATCATCGTCTTGGCATTCGCCGTGCTGCCGCCGCTGTACCTGTGGGGCAGCGGACGCACCGCACTGTTCCTGGGCGCCCCAATGTCGGTGTGGTACTGGCTGTTCGACTTCCTCGCCCTGCTCATCATCATGGGGTTGCTCTATTGGGTCGAGGATGTGCGCGGGGAGGTCGATCCCGAGGAGGATGCCCCCGCAGACACCGCAACGCTCCCGCCGACATCTGGCACCACCACCGCTGCCGCAGCAAACAATACCCGCACCGGCAGCACCCACTGAGAGGAAGTGACACATCATGGCAATTATGTTTGGCATGCTGGCACTGTTTTTCGCCGGCATCATCCTGATTCTCTTCATCACCAACAAGAACTCCCGCACATTCAACGACTACGCCGTCGCAGGCCGCTCGTTCGGCCCGTGGTACGTCGCCATGTGCTATGTCAACTCGTGGTGGCCTGGCACCGTGTTCATCTCATTCGCGGGCCTCACCGTCGCCTCGGGCGTGTTCGGTTTCTACGGCCTCGCCTATTCCACGCTCGGCTTGGCGTTCATGTACTTCGTCGCCACCCGCGCCTGGCGCTGGGGCAAGCAATACAACCTCGTCACCCAGCCTGACCTCATGCGCCTGCGTTACTCGTCCAAGGCCGTGGGTGTTGTCACGTCCATCATCGGTGCCATCGCCATCCTGCCATGGACAATCCTGGGCATGCAGGCGCTCGCCACCGTGTTCCACATCGCTTCGCGCGGTAGCTGGGCGTTGCCCGTGTGCCTGGGCGCCGGCCTGCTCGTCATCCTCATCCGTCAGATCTGGACGGTGCAGATGGGCATGCGCGGTTTGATTTACACCGACATGTACCAGGGCCTGTTCGCCTATGTGCTCGCCGCCATTGTGTGCATCTACCTGCTCATCGCGCCGTCGTCGCCTGCGAACTGGGGTGACCTGTCGAGTGTTTCCGCCGACCTGCTCAAGGTGCCCGGCGACGGCGGTTCCTATGGCCCGTGGTACCTGTTCTGCCAGGTGTTCACCGGCGTCGTGGGCGCGCTGTGCTGGCCGATGAGCTTCGTGCGCATCTACACCGCCAACAACGTGCGCTCCGTCAAGAAGTCCACGAACCGCGCCATCATCATCGCCGGCGGCTTCTACGTGCTGCTTACACTCGTCATGCTCGCCGCCGCGCACATCCCCGAGGTGGCTGCGAACCCGCAATCCGGTTGGACGACGCTGCTTGAGCAATACGGCGGCGTATGGCTGCTCGGCCTGGGCCTCGTGATGATCTTCGCCGGTTCCATCGGCCACATCGACGGCAGCGTGCAGGCTGCGGGCACGCAGATCGCCAACGACATCATCGGCAACCATGTACACCTCGACGACGCGGCGAAGACCCGCGTGTCCAAGATCTGCATGGTCGTGTTCGTGCTCGTCTCCGCGGTGCTCGCGTACTTCACCAACGGCATGTCCCGCCTGCAGCTGCTCGCGCAGCTTTCCTATCAGGGCATTGTGCAGATCGCGGTGCCGCTGTTCTTCGGCATCTTCTGCAAGTTCGGCAACAAGTACGGCGCGCTTTCCGGCATGATTTCCGGCTTCGCAGTCGCCGCGGTGCTCACCGTCATCTACCCCGATGACATCGCGGCACTGGGCAGCCTCACCTCCGGTGTGGTGGGCATGATCGTGAATCTCGTCGTGTACGTCGTCGTCTCGCTGGCGACGCGTGGCAAGGTGAGCGCTGACGAGCTCGCGCATGTCGACGAGCTTTTTGCCGTCGCCTCCGCCCGCCGATCCACGGTTGCAGCGGCGGAAAGTGCCGCAGCCGAAACGGAAGTCTTCGCCACCGAGGACGCCGTGGTGCAGTGAGTGCAGCGCATACATGAGTGGTTGGGGCTCTCCTCTGATGAGAGGAGAGCCCCAACCGTTTGCGATGGCGGACAGCTTGGCTGACAGATCGGTCGGCGCTGCCTGGTGCTGAAAGGTCTGAGTATGTGGGTGGATTTTCGATTGTCAGAGGGAATGGCACTCGATTCGCGGATTTTCAGAGAGAATGACACAAAATTCGAGACGAAAATCTCTGATAATCGGAAATCCGCCGGCAGAATCATGGAGAATGGCACCGTCGTGGTGCTGAAAGCTCTGACGGTGCGCCGCCCATGCAAACTTGCAAAGGCGCAGACGACCAACCCGGTGCTGAAATAGCTGGCAATCCGCCGGCGCATACACATCTGCAGAGAATCTGGTGCATCGGCGTACTCCGCGCACAGAGACGTGCCCGCACGCATGTACACCAGCAGACACACCAGCAGGACTGCAAAACAGGAATGCGAAAGGCGGTTCCCGGATTTCTCGGGGAACCGCCTTTCGCATTGACCTATTGCAATGGCTCGCTCCGCAGGGCGATCAGCTAGGAATCAAACCGATGCGCTGTCGCCGTAAGCTCGTGCGAACATCGCGCAAGCCCGCAAGCTGTAGTCAGCCGCCACTAGTCGGCGAGGGCCTTGTCGACCACCTGGGTGGCCTCATCGAGCACCTTGTCGAGGGTCTCGGGGGAGTCGAAGGACTCGGCGTAGACCTTGTAGATGTTCTCGGTGCCGGAAGGACGGGCGGCGAACCAGTTGTCCTTCGTCGTCACCTTGAGGCCGCCGATCGGCGCGTTGTTGCCCGGAGCCTTGGTGAGCTTCGCGGTGATTTCCTCGCCGCCCAGGGTGGTGGCGGTCACGTCGTCGCCGTTGAGCTTGGCGAACTTCTGCTTCTGCTCAAGGGTGGTCGGCGTGTCGATGCGCTTGTACCAGCTTTCGCCGAAGCGGGCGACCTGGTCCTTGTGCAGTTCGGCCGGGTTCTTGCCCATCTTGCCGGTGATTTCCGCGGCGAGCAGGTCGGGGATGAGACCGTCCTTGTCGGTGGTCCACACGCGGCCGTCCTTGCGCAGGAAGCTCATGCCGGAGCTCTCTTCGCCGCCGAACGCGACCTCGCCGGTGAACAGCGGATCCACGAACCACTTGAAGCCGACCGGCACCTCGACGAGCTTGGCGCCGATGGAAGCGGCCACGCGGTCAATCAGCGAGGAGGAGACGAGTGTCTTGCCGATGCCCGTGCCCTTGGGCCAATCCGGACGGTTCGGGTTGCCGTTCTTATCCTTGCCGAACAGGTATTCGACAACCACTGCGATGTAGTGGTTCGGGTTCATGACGCCCCAGTTCGGGCACACAATGCCGTGGCGGTCAGCGTCAGGATCGGTGCCGCCCACGAGGTCGTACTTGTCCCATGCGCCGTTGTTAAGGGAGTCCACGAGTCCCTTCATTGCGTACGGGGAGGACGGATCCATGCGGATCTTGCCGTCGTGGTCGATGGTCATGAAGCGCCACGTCGGATCGACCTGCGGGCGCACGACCTCGATCGTGGTGCCGTAGATCTCATTGACGAGCGGCCAGTAGTTGACGGACGCGCCGCCGAGCGGATCGATGCCCAGGCGCACGCCGGAGGACTTGATCACGTCGAAATCGATGACGTTGCCGAGGTCCTCGACGTAGTGCTGACGGAAGTCGAACTTCTCGATGAGGTCGGAGTTGATGGCCTGCTCGAACGGGACGCGCTTGATGGACTTCCAGCCGGGGAGCAGCTCGTTGGCGCGGTTGGCGATCCAATTCGTGGTCTCTGCCGGTGCCGGGCCGCCGGTCGGCGGATCGTACTTGAAGCCGCCGTCGGTGGGCGGGTTGTGGGAAGGCGTGACGACGATGCCATCGGCGATGTCGTCGCCCTCGAAGCGCTGCGTGCCGTCTGCCGCGCGGTTGTGGGTCAGGATGGCCTGCGACACGACCGGGGTCGGGGTGAAGTCGTCACGGGAATCGATGCGCACGCGCACGCCGTTGGCGACGAGCACCTCAATGGCGGTCTTCCATGCCGGCAGGGACAGCGCATGCGTGTCGCGGCCGATGTAGAGCGGGCCGGTGATGCCGGCGGCCTTGCGGTTTTCCGCAATGGCCTGGGCGATGGTGACGATATGCGCTTCGTTGAACGACGTCTTGAGGGAGGAACCGCGGTGGCCCGAGGTTCCGAAGCTCACGCGCTGCTCAGGCACATTCACGTCGGGGACGAGGTCATAGTACTTGCCGATGACCTCGTCGACATTGATCAGATCTTTTTCGGTGGCGGGCAATCCCGCATTCTTTGCAACCATACTTCTAAGTTTGCCACGATTCCATGACGTAGCGCGACACGGCACGCTTGGGAACAGCGTTGTGACGCGGTGCAACGCGGCGCGATGCGACACGCCGCTTGCCGTCGGTGAGAGGACGCGCTTTGGCGGTTTTAGAACGGTTCTTCGTCGGAGCATCCGAAGGGTTTGCACGTCATTGAAATCTGTTGTATCTTAACGGTGTTAAATGACAGGGTTGTTACTCGGCCAGAGGCAAGACCTGGGACGCGCGAAGCATTGTGCTTCAAGCAACGCCATTCGGCATTGCTTGCGAGACATTGGCTTTGTGGTGTCTTCGTAGCATTCGAAGCACCGTGCGCGTCCCAGGTCTTTTTGTTTTTTAGCCGGTTTCCCTGCCCCGTCCCATCTAAGTCAAGGGAGATTCACATGGGCAAGAACCAGGAATCTGCGAAGGCGATAGTCAAGGGCGTCGGCGGTGTAAACAACATCAAGATGCTCACGCATTGCGCTACCCGACTTCGTTTCACATTGGGCAGCACGGACAAGGTCGATGTGCCTGCGCTGGAGGCAACCAAGGGCGTGCTGGCTGTTGTCAAGCAGTCTGACACCGCGTTGCAGGTCGTCATCGGCGGTGGCGTCGAGCAGTTCTACGACGAGATCATGTCGCTGCCTGAAATGGCGAATGTCAAGGGCGGCGAAGTCGAGGATGACGCTGACAGCGAGCTGACGAACGATCAGGTCAAGGCGCAGGAACGTGCCAAGACCAAGGGCAAGAACAAGTGGGTGGATTCGTTCTTCGAATTCCTCTCCGATTCGTTCCGCCCGATCATCGGCGTGCTCCTGGGCGCATCGCTTATCATCGCCATCATCAACGTGCTCATCGCATGCCATGTGGTCAGCAACGAGACGCAGTCTCCGACGATGCTGTTCTGCAGGGCGATGTACCGTGGCGTGTTCTACTTCCTGCCGATCATGATCGCTTACAACGGCGCCAAGAAGCTCAAGGTGGATCCGTGGGTGGGCGCCTCCATCATGGGCGCTGTCATGACCCCCGAGTTCCTGGCATTGGCTGACCCGGTCAAGTACGCGTCCATATTCTCCACGACTGACGGTCAGAATGCCGCTCAGTCCGCGCTCAACTGCGTGACGAACTCCACCCTGGGCACCGATTCGTGCACCACGCAGGTGTTCGGCATCACGATGCAGCTCAACGACTACTCCGGCAACGTGTTCGTGCCGTTGCTCATGGTCGCCGTGCTCGCCCTGATCTACAAGGGCCTGCAGCGCATCATCCCCAACTCCGTGCAGCTCGTGTTCGTGCCGTTCCTCTCCATGCTCGTCATGATTCCGATCACCGCTTTCATCATTGGACCGATCGGCGTGTGGCTGGGCAATGGCCTGGGCATCGGCCTCGCATGGATGAACACCAACGCACCGTTCGTGTTCGCAATCCTCATTCCTATGCTGTATCCGTTCCTCGTGCCGCTGGGTCTGCATTGGCCGCTTAACGCCCTGATGCTCATGAACATCGACACGATGGGCTATGACTTCATCCAAGGCCCGATGGGTACCTGGAACTTCGCCTGCTTCGGCGCCACGCTCGGCGTGCTCATCATCGCCATCCGCGAAAAGGACACGCAGATGAAGGAAACCGCAGGCGGCGCTCTCGCTGCCGGCCTGCTCGGCGGTGTCTCCGAGCCTTCCCTCTACGGCATTCACCTTCGTTACAAGAACGTGTACAAGCGCATGCTCGTCGGCTGCTTCGCAGGCGGCCTTAGCATCGCCATCCTCGGCTGGCTCTTCCCGGCGACGCTCGCCAACGGCCAGGTTGTTCGCGGCGTGACGACCACGGCATTCGCCTTCACCTCGCTGCTCACCATCCCGGTGTTCAACCAGATGTGGGTCTACGCCATCTCCATCGCCATCGCATTCGTGGTCTCTGCAGTGCTCGTTGCCACGTTTGACTACCGCACCCCGGAGCAGAAGGCCGAAGCCCATGCGCGCATCGCTCGCGAGCAGGCCAAGGCATCCGGTGCCGCTCCCGCCGCAGCCCCTGCTGCGACTGCCACTGCTGTGAAGGCTGCTCCCAAGGCCGCTCCGGCTCAGGACGCTGCAGTTGCGACGAACGAAATCCTCGCTCCGATCGCCGGTCATGCCATCACCTTGGAGGAGACTGGTGACGCGGTCTTCTCGTCGAAGGCACTGGGCGAAGGCCTGGGCATCGCTGACCCGAAGGATTCGAAGGTCGTCGCCCCGGTGGCTGGCGTGCTCAAGACTGTGGCTAAGACGGGCCATGCCTACGGCATCAAGACCGATGATGGTGTTGAGGTGCTTGTGCACATCGGCATCGATACGGTTAAGATGAACGGAGAGGGATTCACCGTCGCGGTCACGAAAGGGCAGCGTGTCAATGCCGGTGATCTCCTTGCCACCGTTGATTTCGACAAGGTTGCTGCAGCCGGTCACCCGACCGTGACCGTGATGACTGTGACGAACACCAAGAAGCTCGCCGCCGTCACGCCGCACACCGGCATCGATGTCGCCGCTGGCGATGCCGTGATTGACATCGCGCATTGAAATCGGTTGACCCATCCAGATTCCATGCGCGGCCTGTCCAAGGAAGTGCAGGGAAGATGGTAGGTCAACAGCATGAAGACATGAAGGTGCTGCGTGTGTTCAACAACAACGTGGTGCTTGCCCACAAGACGGGATCAGACGAGGAAGTGATTCTCACCGGTCGCGGCTTGGGATTCCAAGCCCGGCCGGGTGATCCGGTCGACATGAACAAAGTCATTCGCACCTTCGTGCCTTCCCCAGGGCGCGATCCCGACCACGTCGCACAGATGCTGGCAGGGATCCCGCCCGAGATAATCCAAATCGTCTCCGACAGCCTCGCGCCCGCAGGATTGCAGCGGATGGCGCAGGACAGCCCGTCGCTCGTGGTGGCGCTTGCCGATCACACGGAAGGAGCCATCCAGCGTCAGGAGCGGGGAATCAACGTGGAATATCCGCTGCAAGGGGAAGTCGAGAACCTGTATCCCGGCGAATACGCCCAGGGAAAAGCGTTCATCGACGCTCTCAACAAGCAGCTGGAGAATCCGATTCCTCCGCAGGAGGCGGTTGCAATTGCGTTGCATCTTGTGAGCTCGGGTTTCGCAAGCGGCGACCTGACTTACACCTACCAGATGACGGGAGTCATCGAGCAGGTGCTCGCGATAATCGAAGAGAGCTTTGGCGTGCGCCTTGATCGCAGTTCAGTCAACGTAGCGAGGTTCATCACTCATATGCGTTACTTGTTCGTGCGAATTTATCAAGGCAAGCAGCTCCGCGAGGAGCCGTCGCCGGTCGTGGAGGCCATTCGGGAGTCCTTCCCCGAGGCGTTGCGATGCGCCGATGACTGCGCGGCCGTGATAGGGCTGAGGCTCGGTTCTGAGCTTTCGGCTGACGAAGAGTCATATATGACGCTTCATATCGCGAGGGTCGTCGGAGACGCGAAGGCAGCTCGCTGAAGCGATGCCGGTGCATTGGTGTTGATGCCGCCGCTGGCGGATGACCGTCACAGGCGCGAGGCTGAGGTCGAGACCGAAACGATGCAACGGTGAATATTGCATAACTGAACAAACCACAGAGATTTTGGCGTTGGCGCAGGGGAATGCGCCGCGCTGGATCGCACCCCGCTTGGCGTGCGATGGGACGCTGGCAATCGCCAGCCTTATGAAAGGAACCCTCATGATTACTCGTACTGCTGTTATCGGTGCTTCCGTTGGCCTTCACGCTCGTCCGGCGGCTCTGTTCGCCCAGGCAGTGGATGACAAGGGCATTGACGTGACGATGGAGTTCAACGGCGAGGAAGCCGACGCCTCCAGCGCTCTGGAAATCATGACGCTCGGCGTCAAGGGCGGCGACACCGTCACCATTTCCACCGACGATGACTCCGCAGACGCAGCCATGGATGAGCTCGCCCAGATGCTGACCCGCGACCTGGACGCGGAGTAAACGGACGGCGCAATATGACTAGCGAACACAAGGTTCTTCATGGCATCGGCGTGTGCGCAGGCACCGCTTCCGGTCCGGTCGCTTTCGTCGCGGAAGCCCCCGGCGTGGACGAAGCAGAGCCCAAGTGCACCGACGTCGATGCGGCCGTTGCCAAGCTCGATGAAGCGCGTGATGCCGTCGTGGCGCAGCTCAAGGCGCGTGCCGACAAGGCAACCGACGAAAAGTCCAAGGGCGTGCTGGGCGCAACCGCTCAGATGGCTGCGGACAAGGGCTTGTACAAGAACATCGTCAAGCGTCTCAAGGCTGGCGACGGTATGACCCACGCAGTGGCGGGAGCTGCCAGCGATTACGCTGCCAAGCTAGCCAAGCTGGGCGGTTACTTCGCCGAGCGTGTGACGGACGTCAACGATGTGCGAGATCGTCTCATCGCACAGCTGCGTGGCCTGCCCGCTCCGGGTGTGCCCGACATCACGACCCCGGTGATCGTGGTCGCTCGCGATCTGGCTCCTGCCGAGACCGCGACGCTCCACCCGGGCAGCGTGCTGGGCATCATCACCCAAGAGGGCGGTCCCACGAGCCACACGGCAATTCTTGCCGCGCAGCTCGGCATCCCCTGCTCCGTCAAGACGAAGGGCGCGCTTGACGCCATCGCCCCTGACGACACCGTGGCCCTCGATGGCGGTGTGGGCGAAGTCATCGTCTCCCCGACGGATGAGGAAGTCTCCCAGCTCAAGGATCGTGCCGAGCGCCGCGCTCGCGCGCTTGCAGGCTCCAGCGGCCAAGGCTCCACCCGTGATGGCCATCGTGTTGCGTTGCTCGCCAACATCGGCACCGTGGATGATGCTCTGAACGCCGCGAAGTTTGACCTCGAAGGCTCCGGCCTGTTCCGTTCCGAGTTCCTCTTCCTTGGCCGCGACGAAGCTCCGACCGTCGAAGAGCAGACCGACACTTACACGAAGGTCCTCAATGCTTTTGGCAAGGATCGTCACGTTGTGGTGCGCACGCTCGACGCCGGCGCCGACAAGCCGCTCAAGTTCGCCAACCAGGAGCATGAGGACAACCCGGCTCTTGGTGTGCGCGGCCTGCGCCTGGGCATGCGCCGTGTGGATCTGCTTGACACCCAGCTGCAGGCTCTTGCCAACGCTTACAAGGCGACCGGCGGTGACCTGTGGGTCATGGCCCCGATGGTCTCCACCGTGGATGAAGCCGAATGGTTCGCCAACAAGGCACGTTCCTATGGCCTGCCCAAGGTGGGTGTCATGGTCGAGGTGCCGGCTGCAGCAATTCGCTCCGCACAGATTCTGTCGGTCGTGGACTTCTGCTCCATCGGCACGAACGATCTGTCGCAGTACACGATGGCAGCCGACCGCTTGAACGGTGAGCTCGCCAACCTGCTCACCCCGTGGCAGCCTGCGGTGCTTCACATGATCAAGGCCGCGTGTGACGGTGGCGCTGCGACCGGCAAGCATGTGGGTGTGTGCGGCGAAGCCGGTGGCGATCCGCTCATGGCTCTGGTGCTCGCTGGACTTGGTGTGCAGTCGCTGTCGATGGCCCCCACCAAGGTCAACGCTGTGCGCGCCGCCCTGCGTCTGCACGACTTCAGCACATGCCAGCAGATGGCCGCCTACGCGCTTGACGCCCGCACGGCAGAGGATGCCCGCAAGGCCGTCATCGCACTTGCCGACCCGACGCTGCTCGACCTGCTGTGAGGCATGCCTGATGCTCTGATGTCCCGATGCGCTGCTGCGCTGACGGCTGGCAGCAAATGCCAGTTGCGTTGGTGGCAGAAGCACTGACGGCATCGGCGGCATCGGACGGATATGGATATGGTGAGGCCCCGGGACCTTAACGCCCCGGGGCCTCACCATATCCTTCGCTGTCTTGTTGCTATCTGCAATCGTCAGACGGCAACAAGACAGCGAATGCGGCGCCTGTTTATCTCACGCTTCCCATGCGTGGGGTTCGATGACCTCAAGGCCGCCCATGTAGGGACGCATGGCCTTCGGCACCTCGATGGAGCCATCCGGATTCTGATGGTTCTCAAGAATGGCAACGAGCCAACGGGTGGTTGCCAGCGTGCCGTTGAGCGTCGCAACCGGACGGGTACCGTCCTCGGTGCGCTCGCGGATGTTGAGGCGGCGCGCCTGGTATTCGGTGCAGTTCGACGTGGACGTCAGCTCGCGGTACCGGTTCTGCGTAGGCACCCATGCTTCGCAATCGAACTTGCGGGCAGCGGATGCGCCCAGATCGCCTGCGGCGGTGTCGATGATGCGATAGGGGACCTCGACCTTGCCCAGCATCTCCTGCTCCATGGCGAGCAGCTGCTGATGCTGGTCGCGGGAATCCTCCTGCTTGCAGTACACGAACATCTCCACCTTGTCGAACTGGTGCACGCGGATGATACCCATCGTGTCTTTGCCGGCTGCGCCAGCCTCGCGGCGATAGCAGCTGGACCAACCGCAGTAGCGCAGCGGACCTTTGGACAGGTCAAGGATCTCATCGGCGTGCATGCCGGCGAGAGCCACTTCAGACGTGCCGACGAGATACTGGTCGTCGGGCTCGCGCAGACGGTAAATCTCGTCCGCGTGGGAGTTCAGGAAGCCGGTGCCCGCCATTGCCTCGGGGCGCACCAGCGTCGGGGTGATCGTCGGAATGAAGCCATGCTCCACCGCTTGGTCAACCGCCATCGTGAGCATGGCGATCTCCATGCGGGCCACGTCGCCGCGCAGGAAGTAGAAGCGCGATCCGGAAACTTTCACGCCGCGCTTCATGTCGATTCCCGCCACGCCTTCGCCCAGCTCAAGATGGTTCTTGGGTTCGAAGCCTTCAGCAGCGAAATCACGGATTGTGCCGACCTTCTTGACGACGACGTAATCATCCTCGCCGCCTTCAGGAGCCTCAGGCTCCACGATGTTGGACAGCTTCCACATCGCGGTCGTGTATTCCGCGGACGCCTTGTCAGCGGCTTCCTTGTATTCGGAGACCTTCGCAGAGAGTTCCTTCGTCTGCGCGATGATGGCGGCCTTCTGATCGGCGGGGGCGGAAGCGACCTTCTTGCCCATTTCCTTTTGCTCGGCGCGCGCTGCCTCGAACTGGCGCAGCGATTCACGGCGGGCTGCGTCGGAGGAGAGGACTTCGTCGACGAGCTCCACGGACTCTCCGCGCTTACGCTGGGAATCCTTGACGATATCCGCATGTTCGCGAATGAAATTGATATCAAGCATGACTCCAAGTTATCGTGTTTGCCCGACATGGGAGGGAGTTCGAACGAGCGGTGGAACGACCACGACAGCCTGATGCGCGTGGGGCGCAAGAATCGCGCATTGTCAGCATAATGGGGGCACATTCTATGACAATTTTCCCGATTGTTTGGTCAAACCGCAGGTTGAGTGCACAATAATAGGTATGCCCAGTCCTTGGAATGTCATCGTGCCCATCGCAATCTGCATCGTCGCAGTGGTCGCCGTGGTGCTTCTTGTTCGAGCTCTGCGACGCCGACGTGTGGCGAAAGCTGCCCAAAGCCGTGCCGATGACACCCGCGGATCCTACGCTTTCATCGTCAATCCATCGAAGCCCGGCGCGGAGATGACCCGCACCTTCATCCGGGAATATTGCGCCGATCATGGCATCACCGATCCCATTTTCATCGACACGAAGCTCGACAAGGATGGCTCGGTGTGCGCTCAGGAGGCGTTGGACCGCGGCGCCCAAGTGGTGGTTGCCTGCGGCGGCGACGGCACCGTGCGCACCGTGGCGCAGACCATGGCTGGCAGCGGCCGCGCCATGGGAATCGTGCCCATCGGCACCGGCAACCTGTTTGCTCGCAATATCGGCGTGCCGTTGGGCGACCTTGAGGCGGCGATGGCGGTCGCCACGTCGCACGGTTCGCGCACAGTGGATGCCGGATACCTGCAAATGCTGGATTCGCCGAATCCTGAATTCAAGCATCGCTTCCTGATCGTGGCAGGCGTGGGTTTCGACGCCGACATGATCGATGACACCGATCCCGAGCTCAAGAAAAGCATCAGCTGGATGGCGTACTTCGTCGGCGCGATCAAGCATTTGTTCCAGCCCAAGGTGAGGGGGACCGTGCAGTTGGTGGATTCCAAGGGGCGCGTGCATGCGCAGCCCGATCTGGAGTTCCGCACGATCATGGCTGGCAATTGCGGGCAGATTCCTGGCTTTTCGCTCATGCCTGAAGCGTTGTTCGATGATGGTTTGCTTGATTTCGAGATGATAGACACGAGCGGCGGCATGATCGGCTGGATGAATCTCTTCGGCGACGTGGTGCACCAGACCGTGGTGAAGAAGGCCAAACAGAGCCCGTTCAGCGTGAGCTCCACGGTCGAGCAGTTCCAAGGCATCGAGGCGACGGTGACGCTTAACACGCCGCAAACCGTGGAAGTGGATGGCGACATCCTGGGGCAGACGCGGTGCGTGCGCTTTGGTCTGGATTACCGAGGGTTGATCGTGCGCGTGCCCGAGCTGCCTGAAGGCGATGTGACGGGAGTGATGCAGCCCCTGACGCCCAGCGACATCTCTGCCCTCAAGCGTTTGCACGGCGGTGAGTATGCATTCGCATGATCCACACGGGCGGTCATGTGCCATGTGACGGGCGACGATGGCGGCGACGGCGGTAAGCGAGGTAAGCGAAATGATCGGCTGATGAAGTGAACAGAGTCGGCGTACTGAGTTCCGCGTGGCGCTGTGTATAATCAATACGTGTTTTGCGCTTGCCGGTGTGCATCCGGTGGGATTGCAAGACAATCATGGACAGGTGTCCGAGCGGTCTAAGGAGACGGTCTTGAAAACCGTTGGGCGTAAGCCCCGCGAGTTCGAATCTCGCCCTGTCCGCCATCAGGCTCTGTGAGCGGCGCTGGTTGTGCGCCGTTCGCAGGGCCTTTTCGTTTCAGGCGTGCCCCGGCGGCGTCTGGTGCTGGGGCTGGTCGCGGGCCGCGGAGGGTCCGTGGCGTCGCGGATGGTACGAAATCCATGCGCAGGGGAGCAGGTGTGCGGCAGTGCATGGGTTTGCGACCGCGGTTTCCCTTTCTGCGGCGTTCGGTGGCGTGAGGTGGTGTCCGAAACCCCTGCGCGGATGCATGGGGTTGCGGCGGCGCATAGGTTTTCGACGGTGCATGGGTTCCAGGCGGTGCGGTGTGCTGCATTCGGGGATTGCCGCGCCCACGCTAAGGCGCGTCCCGCCGCAGGCGGGGAATCAGACGAGGAAGATGTCCCAGAACATGAACATGAAGAAGCTGAGGATTATCGCGAGCGCGTAAACCGCGATCCACACGTAGTGGCCGGTCCCGGCGACGGCGGGGCGTGCCCCCAGAGGATCTTCGTGATGGCGCACTGTGGCCTGCACGCCTGTCACGAGCAGCGCGGCGAGCGCCATCGTGCATATCACGGCGAGCACGCGCACGGCGTCCTGCCAGACGGTCATCACGGTGGAGTTCGCGGTGAGGCCGAACACGCCGGTCGCTACATAGGCGATGTAGCCTATCCATGCGAGTGTGGTGAGGAATGTGAGGGCGCCCAGTGTCCACAGTTTCGTCGCCATGCCGGGGGCGAAGCCGGGGCGGCGGCGCGATTCCTTGGCGAGTTCGTCGTATTTGACGACGACGTTGCCGGTTTCGGCGCTGTCGGGCGAGCAGTTCGCGGCGAGTTGCGCCACGGCCATTTCGCGGTGTATGTGCCGTTTGCGCGAAGCGTGCAGGGCAGGTACGGTGAGCGCGCACACGATGAGCAGCGCCAGTGCCCCGAGCTGCAGCAGCGCGAGGCGGTCGACCGAGTGGACCATGCCGCCGCCCACGCCGTTGCGTGACAGGTCGGTGATGACGGCGCTCGCCTGCCAAGGCGTGTCGTCGCCTGCGGTTCGCGCGGTGGCCCAGCCTTGTGTGGCGGAGGCCTGTGCATCAAGCGCGAAGTTGGTTATGTCGCGTTCGAAGTTCTCGGCGAGCGGCAGTGATTTCTCGGCTTTGGCATCGCCTACGCGCATCTGGTGGTTGGCGCCTTTGTAGTAGCGCAGCAGGGTGTTGGTGTTGCCTGCGTTGGCCATGAGGGCGCGGGCGGTGGCGGGTGCCTCGATCGTGGGCATGGACAGGTCGTTCGTGCCGTAGATGAATAGCGTGGGCTGGGTTTGTTTTTCGAGATAGGGGATGACGTCGAAATCGCCGTAGTCAGGGCCGATCGTGCCCATGTCGAGCGTTGTGAGGCGGCTGATGATGTGGTTGGTGGGGAACGGCACGTTGAGCTTGCGGAAGTAGTCGTCCATCGCATAGGTCATCTGTTCGCGGGGCGTGAACACCGGCGCGGACGTCATGATGGAGAAGCTGACGTCGTTGCGCTCGCTGGCGATGATGGGGGTGATCCATGTGCCTTCCGATTCGGCGTACAGGCCCACGTTCGTCCTGTCGACGCGCACGGGGTCCGCTCCGGCGCCCGTCCAGTTCTCGAGCACGTCGAGCGACGCCTCGTAGTCGTGCGCCATCTGCACGTAGTCGCGGCGCTGCCAGGAGTAGTTGTCCATGCGCTTGTCCGGTACGATCGTCGCTACGCCTGCCGAGGCCATGTCCCATGCGATGTCGCCATACACGTCGGTCGCTTTTGCGAGGCCCGCCCCGGTGATGAACATGCAGCCGGGGATTTCGCTGGGCAGGCGTGGGTGTGCGGCGTCGGGAGCGGCCGGCTGCCTGGGAACACGCACGATGGCATTGACCGTTACACCGTTTTCAAGGTGCACGGTTACGGTCTGCTCATCCACGTCATAGGTGCCTATCGGTGCGTTCGTCGTGTCGTTGGCGGCGATGGACGTGTCCTTGCTGTCCAGTGCGACCGTCGCCGTGGCGTCGGACGGAACCCAGTTGGGGGCGATGACCCTACCGAGAAGGGAAAAGACGACAAGGAGGAGCACTGTCACTGCCGTCGTCATCCACAAGTTTTTCTTCTTGCGCATGGGCATTACTCTATTCTGTCTGTTTCCACTGTGTATTTTCCACTGTGTGTTTGCGCTGTGCTTGCACGGTCTGTCCACGTGCTGGTTGCTCTTGCTGAAGCTCGTTCACGAATACGCGCTTATTGTCGGCCGCAGGAGCAGGATACGGGGAAGAAGTGATGGGGCGCTGAAGCCGGTCGGCAATGGGCGCATTCCCGACTCCCGTGCGTTGCCGTGCGGTTTCCTGCGGGCACTTTTATGGTAGCGTGCCGGATGGTTCCTGCAGAATCTTTGCGCTTACAGGGAATGCCAGCTCCGGCTCCTGTCACAGAGACGAAGCAGCGGCAAGGGCGGAACGGGCCGAGAATGAGCGGCACGGCGTGTCGTCGTTTGACCTCAAGCGTGCTTGAGCTTGTACAGTCGCAGGTGATTGATTCGAACCAGACGGTTCCAGTCGCAGGCGGTTGAGCGCGCCAGCGGCTGAACGCACCGGCATGGGAGCGGCGCTGGCATGAACAGGTCGGTATAAGCAAAGGAGTCACTATGAAGTCCACCATTTATTATGGTCCGCGCGACATCCGCGTCGAGGAGCGCCCCATTCCCGCCATCAAGGATCCGGGCGACCTCGTGATTCGCGTCGTGCGCACCTGCGTGTGCGGATCCGACCTGTGGCCTTACCGCAGCCAGGATGCAAACACTGCCGGAACCCCCATCGGGCATGAGTCCATCGGCGTCGTGACCGAAACCGGCGCCGACGTGACCGCGGCGAAGGCCGGCGATTTCGTCATCGTCCCGTTCCCCATCAGCTGCGGCGAATGCGCGGCGTGCAAGGCCGGATTCGAGTCCAGCTGCCTCAACGGCGGCTACTTCGGCGCCGCCGAGGGCGAGGGCTGCCAGAGCGAATACCTGCGCGTCCCGCATGCCAACGGAACCATCGTCAACGTGTCCGAGGCGCTCGCGGCGGGCGACATCCCCGGCGCGCCGGCCAGCCCGAAGGACTTCACCGACGAGATGCTCGCCGACCTGCTGACTCTCTCCGACGTGATGGGCACCGGCTACCATGCGGCCGTCAGCGCCGAAGTCAAGCCCGGAGACACCGCCGTCGTGTTCGGCGACGGCGCCGTGGGCCTGTGCGGCGTGCTGTCCGCCAAGCTGCTGGGCGCCACCCGCATCATCGCCATGAGCCGTCATGAGGACCGCGCGGCCATCGCCCGTGATTTCGGCGCCACCGACATCGTGCCCGAGCGCGATGACGCCGCCGTCGAGCGCGTCATGGAGCTCACAGGCTCCGGCGCTGACGCGGTGCTCGAATGCGTCGGCTCCGCCCAGTCCTTCGCAACCGCCTTGCGCGTGGGCCGTCCGGGCGCCGTCATCGGCCGCGTGGGCCTGCCGCACGGAGTGGATATTCCGGCCGAAGGCACCTTCTACCGCAACATCGGCATCAAGGGCGGCCCCGCGCCGGTGCGCACCTATGCACGCCAGCGCCTGCTGCGCGAGGTGCTCGCCGGAGCCATCCATCCGGGCCGCGTCTTCACCAAGACATACACGCTGGACGAGGTTCCGCAGGCCTACGCCGATATGGATGCGCGCCGCGTGATCAAGGCGCTCGTCACAGTGTCCGAGGTCTGATGCCATGGCGACGTACACCATCGGGCAGATGGCCGAGAAACTCGGCGTGACGACATCGACCCTGCGCTATTACGACAGCGAGGGGCTTCTGCCGTTCCTTGAGCGCACATCTGGCGGCGCCCGCGTCTTCCGCGACGAGGACCTGCCGATGATCAACATCATCGGCTGCCTCAAGGCGTGCGGCATGCCAATCAAAAGCATCAAGCGCTACGTCGACCTGTGCGCGGAAGGAGACGGGACGATCGACGAGCGTCTCGACATGATCCGCAGCCAGCGCGACGAGGTCGTCAGGAAGATGGCGGAGCTCCAGGAGAACCTCGACGCCCTCGACTACAAGCTGTGGTATTACGAGACGGCCGACGAGATGGGCTCCTGCTCGTATGTCGACGCCCTCACCGATGCGCAGCTGAGTCCGAAGATGCGCGAGGTGCGCCACCGGCTGCGGCACTAGGGCTGCGGCACTAGGGCGCGGCCGTGGGAATCGTCGTGGCGGGCATCGTCACGATGGGCATCGTCACCGCCCGGTAGCGGATATCTGCCATAATGAAACGGTCCGCGGCCATTGCGCGGTTATGGACATGCCCGACGAAGGAGGCCGCCGGGGCTTTTGCGTGGCAAGGCTCGATCATGACCCGATGAACGCCCATTACGGTGGTATAGATTCTGGAACAGCGGTACGGTTTGCGAACATTTTCGATGATTTTGGCCTCAAAATCGTGGATTTTGGTCCGAAAGCCGTACCAGTGTTATTGGGAAGGGCGTCCGCCTGCGCCCGCCTCGCGTCCGTGACTCCGCCTTCCGTCAACGGTGGGTCTTGCTGGTCGCTGGCGTGCCAGTGAGAGGCACTGATGGGTGAGGCCGGCGCGGATTGGTCGGGGAGTCGGTTCGGAAGCCGTGCCAGTGTTGTCGATTCCGGAACAGTGGTACGGTTTGCGAACAAAAATCATGGAAAAATGGGGTTTGGGTGCCTGAAAATGTCCGAAACCCATCCCACTGTTATTGGGGTGGCCCCGGGGTGTGGGGATCAGCGGGGGGTGCGGGGTTCCGGGGTGTGAGGTTCCGAGGTCCTACGGGGTGTGGAGTTTCGAGTGCGAGGTTCCGTGGATGCGGAGGGCCGGTGGTTCCGCGGGGTGCACGATTCCACATGATAGAGAAGACGGTTGTTGCGGGGCAGGAAGAACAAGCGGGGCGGATTCCTTTGCCTTTCTCAGGAAAACTGATATGATGCTGCCACAGAGAACGATTATTCGGGATATGGGGCGCGGCATCCGTGGCTGTATGACAGGCGCTGCCGCAGGATGCGCATCGGGGTGCGCGGAATCGGAGAAGAAGGTTCCGCGTCGGTGCGTCTGTCTGTGACAGTCGTGCACGCCTTGCCATGGCAACTTGCCATAGGAAGCGGCTGCGACATGCTCGCCTCGTCATTCCGATAAAACACAGCTATATGGCAGCGGCTACATGCTGACGGCCATAGAGAAGGAAGAGCCGTGACGACGATGGCAATCGCCGCGGCACAAGGGAGCGAGGGCACGGCATGGCGTGGATACGCAGGCCAGGTTCATCACGAAGGGACCAGCTTCGGTCGGGCAGCAGCCGACCGACCGAGGCGGCGCATCATGGCGCCGATTCCGCGCACCCTCACACGTCCGCGCGCTCTCACACATCCGCCACATCCGCAGCCCCGCGCCACGCCGCGGCAACGGCCCGCCGCAACGTCTGGACCATCGTCTGCCTTCTTCTCGCCGTCTGCATGGTGCTGCCGCTGACAAGCGCCGTCGACTCGCACCGCACCGCCACCGCGGCCGACACCACCGCCGCCGGCCTGTGCGACCCCACCACGAATGTGAGCTATGGCGACGGCAGCACCGACATCACCGCCAGCGACACCGGCATCGCCACCTACGTGGGCGGCAACATGTACATCGGCTCCCCGAAGTCCGGCGCCACATGGAGCGACGACGCCATCAACGGTTCCTACGCAGTGGAGGCCGAGGGTCAGACCGTCGTCGCAGGAGACCTGCTGGCGCGTCCGATCAAGAAGGGCTCCGACGGCAAATCCTTCTTCACCCTCGGCATGGTGGCCTTCGGCTCGCAGTACCTTCCCGCCCGCGACACCACCATCCTCGCCGTGGGCGGCACGGCGGGCGCCATCTCCACCCTCGGCGGCGGCAGTGACGACCATGCGCAGGCGTGGAACGCTCCCGTCGGCATCAAAAGCAAGGCCACCGGCACTTCCACCGAATACCACTACAAGGCCTATATCGCGGGCGCACAGTCCTACGTGTGGGGAGACACCGGAGGCACCGCCACGCCATCGGTGAAGGCCTATACGAACACATCCTCCGACGCCGTCACATGGAGCGGCACCACGGGCCTGGCGGGCAGCGGCATCGCCGGCGCCCAGAACTATTCCCACACCATCGACCAGCTGTCGTCGAGCCTCTCGCAGATGACCGCCAACGGCATCGTCACCACCGGCGTGGCGCCCACGGGCTCGTACATGCGCTACAAGTACGACAGCAAGAAGTCCTACGGCATGAACTTCACCAACGATTCCGTGACCTACACGGTCGGCTCCCAGACCTACTCGGGCGTCAACAACGAGAAGGTGCTTTATTTCACGGGCGACGGCCACTCCAACACCCAGGTCTTCAAGGTCACGCTCAGCCAGCTGAAGTCCGACGGCTACCGCGGCCTCGATTTCGCGTTCTCCAACATCCCGGCCAATGCGAGCGTCATCATCAACGTCGTGAAGGACGACGGCAGCTCGCTCGCCTCCACCGATTCCGTGAACTTCAACACCGGCTGGCGCTTCTGGTGGAACAACGATGAGATTTCCAACGGCTACGTCACCTCCGGCCCGCATGCCGTAAGCCAGTCGATCAGCAAGGCCTATGTGACCGCAGGCGAAAGCATCATGTGGAACTTCGGAGACGCGGGCTCGGTGACGATTGGCGGCGGCAAGGCGTACGAAGGCCTCAAGGGGGATAACAACCCCAAGGGGGACAACAACGCGTCGCTCGACGATCCGGCGGCCGCCATGCTCGGCTCCATTCTCCTCACCAGCGGTTCCTTCGACGACCATGTGACGACGAACGGCCGCGTGTGGGTGGGCGGCAACTTCATGATGAACAACCCCACCGGCAATGCGAACGGCGCCAGCACCGCATCCGTTATCGACATGGACCAGGAGCGCCATAACCTGCCGTGGACGTCGAGCAGCAGCAGCTGCGCCGCAATCGGCTGGCGGAAATATGGCAGCGATGCGAGCGGAGTAGTGCCCGCGGGCGGCTCCTCGTGGGGCGTGTTCGCCAAGGAGCAGGATGCCAAAGACAATACGAACGCCATCCTGTACGTTACCGATAATTCGACCAACGATTGGTCGTCGCAAAGCGGAAGCCTCGAGGTGCACGGCCTGAATATCAACGCCACCTATTATGTGCGCGAGGTCTCGCCGCCTGACGGCTACCAGAACAACGACAACGTGTATACCGTGAGCACGACGTCCGACTGGGCGAAGAATTCCAGCCTCTACGTCAAAGGCGTTTATATGGTCAAGGGCGACTCCGGCTGCAGTACCATTGGCTATAGCATCTGCGATGCCCCGAGCACCCTCTCTTGGAAGAAGGTCGCCTCCGGCGGCACCACGCTGTTGCCCGAATCGAAGTGGTCACTTACGAACACCGGCACCAAAGCCGAATACGAAGTCGACGACCTGACCACCGCCGTCACAGGCCTGACCTTCACGGCATCGACCGGCACGTCTGCCCTGAACCTTGCCGCCGGCTCCACCGACCAGACGAAGGTGACGGTGACGCCGACCGGCGCCACATCCGCCATCCGCTACGCCTCCACGGATACGAATGTCATCTCCGTCAGCTCCACGGGCCTTATCACGGCCCGTGCAGCGGGCAACGCGGAAGTCGTGGCCTATGCGGGCGGGAAAACCGCCTCCATCCGAGTGACTGTGTTCTCCTCCGGCTCATCGATCTCCACCGACACCGGTGGCTCCATCGAGATCCGCGGCGCATCCATCATGCAGCCCAACGAACAGCAGCAACTCATGCTGCGCCAGGGTGGCACGGCGCTGGCCGACCCGTCCGTCGCCACGTGGACGTCGAGCGATCCTTCGGTTGCCACGGTGACCGGCGGCAATGTGACGACGGGCGCCTGCGCGTCCACCTCCGGTTGCCAGGTCGCGATCACCGCGCAGTACCAGGGCTACACGGACGCCTTCAACATCACGGTGGCCTCCTCCAACGTGGTGACGTGGAAGAACTCCATCACGATCTACTACTACACGCCGCGCCGCCCGTCGTGGAACGCCTACTACCTCCACTACGCCTTCGTGAAGAACGGCTCGGCCGTATTCGGCAACAACGACATCAAGATGGAATCGGCGTGCTCCAACTGGGTCAAGGCCACGGTGACGAACGCCGACGCGCTGCCCCTTGTGGTGACCTTCACCGACGGCTCGGGCACCTCGACCAACGAGCACTGGGATTCCAACAACTCGAAGAACTACTATCTGGGCGCCGGCTACGACACCTATGTGTTCGACCAGGAATCGAACGGCACCAACCACACCGCCCCGTCCTGCTCCGTCACCTCGCTGAGCGTGACCGGTAGCAATGTGGCGGATGGCGGCACAATGACGATGCAGGCGGGCGCCACGTCGCAGCTGAACGCCACCATCGAGCCGGCCGGCGCGGCGAGCGTCACATGGGCATCCGACAACACGACCGTCGCCACCGTCGACGGCACGGGCCTGGTCACGGCGCTTAAGGCCGGCACCGCCACGATTACCGCGACCGCAGGCGGCCAGCAGGCTCTGATCAACCTCACCGTGCGTCCTAAGACCGACGGCGCGATTATCGTGGGCGGCAACGACGAGATGGTCGTCGGCCGCACGCAGACGCTCACCGCCCAGCTCGATGGCGAGAAAGCCGTCACAATCACCTCATGGGAGAGCTCCAACACCGACGTCGCCACGGTGGACAAGGCTGGCCGCGTGACCGCGGTTTCCCCTGGCACCACCACCATCACGGCCACCGGATACGACACGACATCCGGGTCCGGCAGCGAGCAGAAGACGGGCACGATGGCCCTGACCGTCGTCGCCACGCCGCCGTACTGGAATGATGTCGACGCCACCGGCGGCCAGTTCACGGTTAACGGCCTGCCGGACGGCTCTTACAAGCTGTGCGAGACGATGCCGCCGAGCGGCTATGCGGCGGGTGACTCCACGGGCGGCACCTGCTACACCTTCACGCTGTCGGCCGGCGAGAAGGTGGCTTCGACCATTCCGGACGCAGGCATCACGAACACCCCGACCACCGTTACGTGGAGCAAGGTGGACGCCGACAACACCGCGACGAAGCTCGACGGCTCCGCATGGAAGATTACGAGCGACGATGGTGCGTCGGTGTGGTGCGTGGCCGACGGCGGAACCACCGCGTCCACGGTCGCCAACTGCACCACTTCGGGCAGCGGCAAGGTGCTGGCCGACGATGACGCGAATGATGGCGTCATCAAGGTCACCGGCCTGCCCGCCGGCACGTATACCTTGACCGAAGCCCAGGCGCCGAGCGGCTACGAGCTGAGCGACGCCTCCTACACCATGGTTGTGTCGGGCGTGGCATCGGAGAAGAGCACCGTGAACGGCAACGCCAACCTGGCCATCCCGAACTCGAAATCCTACGGCAGGGTGAGCTGGGCCAAGTATGACGAAACCGCGCAGTCCGACGGAACGCACCAGGCACTCACAGGCTCCCAGTGGGAGCTGTTCAAATGCGAGTCCACCGTGACCTCGCCCAGCGGCGTCAGCTCCACCACCTGCGCATCATCCGTGCAGACCTTTGACGGAGCATCCAGCTCGCGGTTTGAATACGATTCCCTTCTGCTCAACACCTACTACCTGCTTGCCGAGACCCAGGCCCCGGCCGGATACCTGCTCGGCGACGCGCCGTACTATGCGGTGATCGCCACGGCATCGTCGAGCTCCGGCGCATGGGGCACCGTCACGGCGCTGTCCACTGACCCCGCGGTGCAGGGGCAGGTCGGCGCGCAGGAACCCGACGGCGCGTACCCGATTTACAACCGCAAGGCGGCCACGGCATCGTGGAGCAAAACGGAATACGGTTCGGGCACGGCGCTGGAAGGCTCCGAATGGACGCTTGTGCAGTACGCCGACGAGGCAAGCTCCGCCACCGCGTCCTCGGCGTTGCGTGTCTACACGATTACGTACACCGCGCCGGCGGATGGCGCCACGCAGGGCAGCTACGCTATGTCGTGCACCGTCGGCGCCGATTCCAAGAATCCGTGCAGCGCGCGGTACGCGGGAACGCTGTCCGTGACATCGCGCGAGGGCGTGAGCGCATTGTCGGTGTTCTCCGTGTCGGGGCTTCCGTGGGGGTATTATGTGCTCACCGAGACGAAAGCGCCTTCGGGACACCTGACTGGCGCCGCCATCGCCGGGAAGACGGCAGGCGGCAGCACTGCGGGATCTGTCTTCGCACTTGACTACGGCACGGTGACCAACCAGGCTACCGTCACCTCTCTGCCTATGACGGGAGGTGTGTGGACGCCACGGCGCGTGCTGATAATCGGCGCGGGCCTGCTGGCGCTGTCGGCGGCATCGTATGCCCTCGCACGGCGCAGCGCGTGGCGCGGACGCCGCCGTCGGTGATGCGAAACCGCAGCCGCGGAAACGCGGCCAAGCAGTAACCATAACTGAAAACCACAGCAGAAAAACAACACAGACTTTCCGCCGTCCCGCATAGACACGAGGCGGCGGCAGGACGGGCGGCCGTACAAGCGGGTGCCCGTGAAAAAGGGACCAGACTAGTTCCCTATGGAAGAGAAGACCAAGGAGAGATCATGAAAGCCATAAGCTCCTCCATCACGAAGATCGTGGCGCTGATCGCCGCGATGGTCGTGGCGCTCGGCACGTTCGGCCTCGCCGCCGCCCATGCCGATGGCTACGACACGAGCACGATCACCAACCCGGAAGCCGACGGTACGATTACGATCAACCCCGTCGAAGGCGACACTGCCACCCGTACATTCAGCGGCTACCGGCTCGCCTGGCTGGAGAATGTGAAGACGGATTCGAACGGCAGTGCGCTGGAGTCCTTCACCGTGAAGACCAATGAGAAGTACACGTCGGTTATCGAGAACGTCATGGGCCAGATCACGGATACCACGAAGAACGCCACGCTGCTGACAGGTTTCCAGGCCGATAAATCGTATTACAACACGGCGCAGAAGATCGACAACCCGCTGGGCTATATCGCGGCCACCTACGGCGCAGTGAGCGAGACTACGAAACCGTGGGGCGGCGATAACGGCAACGGCACCAAGGACAGTGTTATGCGCCAGTTCGCCGACAAGCTCGCGGAGGCGCTCGCAGCCGACGCCGACAAGTATCCGGCCGACGCGGCGCTGACCACCGGTGATAACCTGTCCGTGAAGCAGGGCCTGTATCTCATCACCGAGACCACGAAGCTTAGCGACGCCGCCGATCCTGCCGTCACCGGCGCGGCCGTGAACTCCGCCCCGATGATCGTGTCGACCACCTACACGCTGAAAGATGCCGGCGGCGAGGCACATGTCACCAACGGTGTGGGCACCATTGACCTCAAGGCCACGAGCCCGACCATCACCAAGCAGCTCACCAACGGCAACAGCACGAACGCCAACCCGGACTTCTCCATTGGCGACGAGGTGGACTACGAGCTGACCGCCACCATCCCGTCCTACACGGGCTATGACATCGACACCGACGGCACGAAGAGCGACAAGGCCCGCGTGCTCAAGATCTACGATGAGGCCGAGCCCGGCCTGACCATCGACTCCGTGGAATCCGTGACCGTGACCCCGGTCGGATCCGACACCGCCACCCCGTTGACAAAGGATACCGACTATACCGCCACGATTTCTGCCGGCACCATCACCACAGAGGATAGCTATACGGGCGGCACCGAGACCACCATCGACCTTGCGAACTACGTGAATATGCGCGCGGGCACGGTTTCCGCCACCAGCCACACCGTCGCCTCCGGCGGCACCATCACCGTCAAGGTCAAGGCCACGCTCAACCCCAATGCCCGTAAGTCCGTTTCCGACGCCAACACGCAGACGCCGATCAAGAACAAGACGACCCTCGGCTACTCGCATATCCCGAACAACGTGAACGACGAACACAAGCAGCCCGGCGGCGAGGTGAACGTGTACACGTACAAGTTCAAGATCACCAAGAAGAGCTACGACGGCACGCCGCTCCCCGGCGCCCAGTTCGCCATCAAGAATGGCGACAACTACCTGGCATGGGACGGCACCAAGTGGACGACCACGACGAAGCCGAAGGCCGCCGCGCAGGCCTCGGCCGCCCCCGCGGACCAGTCGACGTACAACGCCTCGGGCATCTTCTACTCGGGTGACGGCGGCGTGGTTTCCTTCGAAGGCCTCAAGGCCGGAACCTACACCATCGAGGAGATCGCCTCTCCGAGCGGATACCTCAACGCCCTGCTGCCGAGCTTCACGGTGACCATCACCCCGAGCTACACGCAGGATTCCTCTACGAATCCGTACAAAGGTACCGCAACAGAAGCCAGCTGGGGTGACTACACCAACACCGGGCTGACCATCTCCAACACGGCTGATGACAATAAGCTCGTCACCGAGTCCAACAACAACGCCGGCAATGTGGATGTGACCAACGTCACATCCATCACGCAGCTGCCGAAGACCGGTGCCGCGGGCATCGCGTTCTTCGTGATCGTGGGCGTCGCCCTCATCGGCGCCGCGGCCCTCTTCGCCGTGCGCGCCCGCAAGGCACGCCAGGCCGTCTGATTCGGATTCATCTGACATAGGGTTTTGAGGTCCGAAGCCTATAAACCCTATGCAACCTCATAAGACCCTGGAAGGGACGCGGCCCCAGGCCCGCCGCTTCCAGGGTCTTATGGTTTCCGGAGTATCCTTGGAGCGAAACAGGAAGGACGGTCGACGATGCATCTGCCGTGGCAAGCCCGTGGCGCATCCGCGCGCCATTCCCGCGCTGCCGTCGCATCGACTGCGGATGCGGCAGTCGCATCATCGACGGCGGAATCGGCCGAATCGTCGGCGAAGGCGGCACAGGAATCGGCGGCATCGACGGCGAAAGCGGCGCAGGCATCGCAGGAATCGTCGGAAACCTCCGCCTTCCTTCCCGAGGTCTTCGGCCCCGACTACGCAGCGCGCACGGCGCGGGTGCGCGCGGCGCAGCGGCAGGCGCGTATCTTCACCGCCATCGCCGTCATCTGCCTTGCCGTCGGCCTTGCGGTTATCGGCTACCCGTACGTGCTGCAGGGCATCGACATGCGGCGCCAGGCGCAGATCGCCGACGATGCGAACAACGCGGTGTCATCGTGGCCATACCCCGAGGCCGAGGAGGCCATCGAGGCGGCGCAGGCCTATAACGCGGCCCTCGCGGCCAGCGGCCAGCCGCATATCGGCGAGGAAGCCGACCCCTTCTCCAGCGCGTCCGGCCAGTCCAGCGCCAACGGAAGCAACGACTCCGCCTCCGCGCAGGACGCCACCTACATGAGCCTTCTCAACGCTTCGAACGACGGCGTCATGGGCTCCGTCATCATTCCCAAGATCTCGCTCAACCTGCCGATCTACCACGGCACGAGCTCCGAATCCCTGATGCGCGGATCGGGGCATCTGTACGGCACGTCGCTTCCGGTGGGCGGAACCGACACGCATGCCGTGCTCACCGGCCACCGCGGCATGGTGAATGCGCTGATGTTCACGCGCATCGACGAGCTCGTGGTCGGCGACGATTTCTACATCAACGTGATGGGCGAGACCCTGGCCTACGAGGTGGACGCCATCACTGTGATCCTTCCGACCGAGGGCACCAAGTACCTGCGCGTGCGCCCCGGCGAAGACCGCGTGACGCTGATGACGTGCACGCCCTACGGCGTCAACACGCACCGCCTGCTGGTCTCCGGGCACCGCGTGTCCATGCCGCAGCCGGCGCCGTACCCGCAGGACGCGCGCCGTGACATGAAGCTGCTCGGCTGGACGGTCGGCGTGGTGACGGGCGTTGTGACAATTACGGCGTGGGGTGTGATCCGCCGGCGCTCGCGGTGGATGCCGGTGCACCACGCCGCCGTGTGGAGGCGGCTGTAGCGGAGGCGCCCGCTTCGGCGGCGGCGCAATCGTCGGGAAAATCGTGAAAAATAACGGGGCCGTGCACCCACCGAAGGATGCACGGCCCCGTTCGCTACGCGCGCTGTGGCGTCACAGGATGTGGCATCACAGGATGCCCTGCGCCACCATGGCGTTCGCCACCTTCTCGAAGCCGGCGGCGTTGGCGCCCAGCTGCAGGTCGCCCTCGTGGCCGTAGCGCTTGGCCGCGTCGAGCGAGTTGTGCACGATGCCCACCATGATGTCATGCAGCTTCGTGTCGACCTCCTCGAAGGTCCAGGAGAGGCGCTCGGAGTTCTGGCTCATCTCGAGCGCGGACGTGGCCACGCCACCCGCGTTCGCGGCCTTCGCCGGGCCGTACAGCACGCCGTTGGCCTTGTAGACCGCGATGGCCTCCGGGGTGGAGGGCATGTTCGCGCCCTCGCACACCACGGTCACGCCGTTGGCGACGAGCGTCTTGGCGGATTCCTCGTCGATCTCGTTCTGCGTGGCGCACGGCAGGGCGATGTCGCCCTTGACGGTCCACACGCCCTTGCAGCCCTCGTGGTACTCGGAGCCCGGCACGCGGTCGGCGTAATCCTTGATGCGGCCGCGGTGGCCGAGCTTGATGTCCTTGACCACGTCGAGGTTGATGCCGTTCGGATCGTAGACATAGCCGTTGGAATCGGAGGCCGTGACAACCTTCGCGCCCAGCTCCTGCGCCTTCTGCGTGGCGAAGATGGCCACGTTGCCGGAGCCGGAGATGATGACGGTCTTGCCGGCGAAGCTATCGTTGCGCAGAGTCTTCAGGGCTTCCTGCGTGTAGTAGCACAGGCCGTAGCCGGTGGCCTCGGTGCGTGCGAGGGAGCCGCCGAACTCCAGGCCCTTGCCCGTGAGCACGCCGGAGTACTGGTCGCGGATGCGCTTGTACTGGCCGAAGAGGTAGCCCACTTCGCGGCCGCCCACGCCGATGTCGCCGGCGGGCACGTCGGTGTCAGGTCCGATGTGACGGCACAATTCCGTCATGAATGCCTGGCAGAAACGCATGACTTCGGCATCGGACTTGCCCTTGGGATCGAAGTCGGAGCCGCCCTTGCCGCCGCCGATCGGCAGCGTGGTCAGCGAGTTCTTGAGGATCTGCTCGAAGCCGAGGAACTTGATGACGGACTCGGTCACGGACGGGTGGAAGCGCAGGCCGCCCTTGTAGGGGCCGATGGCGCTGTTGAACTGGATGCGGTAACCGCGGTTGACTTGCGGCTTGCCCTCGTCGTCCACCCAGGCGACGCGGAACTTGATCACGCGCTCCGGTTCGATGAAACGCTCGAGCACGGCGTTCTTCTCATACTCGGGGTGGGCTTCCACAACCGGCTGGAGGGTTTCGAGGACCTCGCGCACGGCTTCGAGGAATTCGGGCTGGTCGCCGTCGCGGCGTTCGGCCTGTTCGTAGACGCGCTTCACATAGTCATTCGTGAACAAGGTGTCTCCTTTGTTTCTTGTGCTGTTTCTTTCGGTTTTCGGCAGGGCGCAATCCATGCCGGACGGCGTTGCGATGAGTCATCCTTGACGGTTTGCCAATCGTTGTCGTCGCTCCACACATCGTAAGCCGCCGCGCTTCGAATTGATAGGCGTGTTGGTCAAATTTGTGGTTGCAATCATGAAAAAATGCCGCGGAAACCGCTCAATTACGAGATTTTGCGAACGTTGCAAATTCGCATGTGAGTCCACGCCCCATTCCGCATTCTGGACTTCGAATGTGCGGCGCAATGCAATGCCCTCACGCCTGCGCCGCTTCCGCCTCGTCGAGGGATGCGAAGCCTCCCAAGAGCACTGTGTTGCGCACGGTGAGGGCCGTGATATTTTCGCCAGCCTGCGCGTAATCGCGCACCATGAGGTCATATAGGTCGAGCGTGCGCTGCGAGTACGTGCTCAGTTCGCCGCGCAGATACGTTTCGAAACTCGTGGAATCCTTTGTATCGTCGCTGGTGCGCAGTGTGCGCATGGCCGCTCCGAGCCGGGGATAGCGGTTCGCGAAGTCCTGCGCCCATGCGACCTGCGTGGCGATGATGCGCTCCTGCTGTTCGATGCGCTCGGCACTGAGCGTTGGAAGATATGGTTCGAGATTCGTGCGGTAGTAGTCAGGGTCGGTGGATTGCATCATGCGCGCATATTTCTCGGTGAGCAGGTTGCGTCCCTGTTGTGCAGCCTGCCGCAGATCGGCAAGATAGCTGATTTTTGCATCATGCGGCCATGTGAGGAATTGTGACAGGCGCATCTGGTGGAATGTGGGCCAGTTGCCTTGGCACGCTGCCCGTCCGCCTTCGTTGTTGACGCCTTGGAATTGCCGCCATTCCTCGCGCACGATCGCCTCTTCGACGGGTGTGCCGCCGGGCATGCCGATGCGCTTGTCCGGGTCGAGGGGAGCGGTGGACACGGGTGTGCCATCGATGTCGATGATGGGTTCGGCGGCGTCGTCCGTGGTACTGACGTTGGCACTGTTAGTGGTCGGAGCAGTCGCGGGGGCATGGGAGGAATCCGTGGTATCTGTCGATGACACAGTGTCCGCCGATGGCGCCTCAGGGCCGGATCCATGCAATGTGGATTCCGACAGGTCGCCGATTCCGCCGAAGTCGCTGACGAATCCTGTGTCTTCCTTATGAGTGGGATGGAACATCAGTCGCCTTCCTTCATTTTTGTGTAGTCGCGCATCTTTTCATCCACGTATGGCCGATGCCAGTCGAGGAATGTCTCGTCGCTGCGGGTGAGCCCCAGTTCCTGCAAGGCGGCGACGATCTGGCGACACACGGAGTCAACCAGCTGCTCGGCGCGAGGATTCAGCGCATCCGCGCCAATCACATTGACTGCAGCAACGGTGGAATCCATTGTGGTGGAATCTGAGGCGGTGGAATCCACAGTGGAGGAATTTACGACGGAGGAATTTACGGCACAGAGGGAATCCATGTCGCACAATGCCTCCAGTGGTGCGCACACGCCCCGCAACCTCATGCCAGGGCGCCGGGACAGTTTGCGCAGCGCTGCAAATTGCCATTTGTAATACGGCATGTAACCCACGGTCAGGGGATTGTTGAGCAAAAAAGCGAGTGATATGACCGCGGTGCAAAATTCGCTCACGCACATCCGCATCGCCGGCAGGTCGCCGCGCCGTGCCATGCGAGGCAGGTTGTATTGACCCGCTTGCGCAGCCATGCCCAGGCGCTGGGAGACGCGTCGCAGGATTTCCTCATCGGGCATCGAACGGAATCCTTGGCGTGCGTGGCTGAATGCTCCCAAGGGGTCAGCAAAAACACGGCCATTCGTGGCAGCGGCAAGCGTCGGTTCGTCCAAGGTGACCCATAGGCGCGGGTCGGTGGGAGCCGCGGGCATCCCGGTGATGGATTCAAAGAATTCGCTGATTCGAAACACTCCCACGCGCTTGCCCGCATGGTCGGATTTCACACGGGGGCCAAAGCCATGGAATTGCTGGGGCAACGCATCGTAGTCGGCTTGCAACTGTGCGCCGAATCGTGCATAGTCCTCATCGGTCAGCCACAGGCACACGCCCGGGCCGAAATCATGGTCACGGCTCAGCTCGTCATCAAAGCCATAGCATTCCGAGCCATGGCCGACGAGTCCGGCGGCGATGCGGTCACGCACGCGCTCATATTTCGCGGCAATCATGGGTTTGCAGCATTCGTCCCAATACGCGCGTGCCAGTGACAGTCCCGTCACATCGTCCACAATGCGAATGGTGGCGGTTGGCTGGTGACTCTGCTGGTCCTGCTGATTGTGTTGACTGTGCTGATCCTGCTGCTGGGCATGGGGGTCATCCGCCGCTTGCCGCGCCGCGTCCAGCACATGCTGGGCGGATTCCTTGTTGTCGCGCGTCACGCGGAAATAATCGCTGTCTTCGCCGTAGCGCTCGCGAATGATGCGCAGCGCCGCGTCATATTCCGCGACGGCGGCGGCAGGGTCGCCGCGCAACAGAAGCACATGCGCCATAGTGGCGTGGGCGGCGGCCTCGTGGGCGGAATCCAGACCGTTGCCAAACAGAGCCACGGCGTGGGATGCATGGTCATAGGCTTCGTCCAGCTTGCCTTGCGCGGCAAGACTCAACGCCAGGTTTGAATGCGTGGAGGCGATGTCGACGGCAGTATCGGGGGACGTGGCGCGCGCAGAGTTTTCAAGGATTTGCAACGCCGTTGTGAACTCGTCGATGGCGGCGTCATGACGGTTGGTTTCTTGATACAGCAACGCCAGGTTGTTGTGCAGGGCGGCGAGTTCGTGGCTGTCGGGCGCAAGCGTGGATTTCGCTGATTCCATCGCCATGCGGTACAGATCCTCGGCCTGCTCGTATTGATGCGCGGCGCGCAGCTCCGTGGCGGCGTTGATGAGCGTGTTCGTGAACTCCGACGTGCCTTCCAGCCCCAGGCTCAGTGCCAGCTCCAACGATTGCTGCACCAGAGGAAGGTTCTCTTGATGGCGCCCGCGCGATCGGTAGAAGCCGATGAGCTCGGCGAGCACGGCGAGACGCGCCCGGGCATCGTCCGCTTCATCGGTCTGAGCCAACGATTCCAGCAGGAACTGTTCCACCTCGGTGGTGCGATGCTGGGCGAACAGTTCATCCAAATCGCGATGGAAGCGGTCGATGTCGAATGATTCCATGCCTTCAGTCTACGATGGCTGCCGTCCGGGGGCTGTGCATCAGGCGAAGGTGTCTGATGGTCGCCACCGTGCATGTGCGTGATGGCGTACTGGTCGCTCGGCAGGGGGCCAATCGGCACAATGCGGGGCGGCACGCCGTGGACGGGCTCAATTGGACAATCTGAGAAAATGCATTATGATTCTTTAACTGTGCATGACGCTCACAAAGCGTTGAGCATGCCACTTTAGCTCAGTAGGTAGAGCGGCTCACTCGTAATGAGCAGGTCGGCAGTTCGATTCTGCCAAGTGGCTCCCCAAAATCCCGGCCGCATGACCGGGATTTTTCTTTCGGCACGGCCGGCGCTTCCATCGAGGCGCTTCCATCGAGGCGCTTCTATTGATGCGCTTCCACCTATGATGGTGCGCTGTGCCTTGCCGAAAACGCGCGAGTGGCGGAACTGGTAGACGCGCAGGATTTAGGTTCCTGTGTCTTCGACGTGAGGGTTCAAGTCCCTTCTCGCGCACGGTCCACGGCCTTGCAAGCATCGTGCTGCGAGGCCTTTTGTCTATGTGCGCGTTCATGTGCGTGCTTATGTGCGCTGCTTGCTCCCATGCTTTCTTCACCATCGCTATGGAATCGCCATGGTTATGTGAGAAGATAACCGTATGAGTGGCGAAATCATTGACAATTTCTACGCGATCATTCCCGCGGGCGGTGTCGGATCGCGTCTGTGGCCGATCAGCCGCAAGGATTGGCCGAAGTTCCTGTATGACTTCTTGGGGACGGGCAGCACGCTGATTCAATCGACCTACCTGCGCCTTGTGGCGCTGGCGGGCGACGGCCATGTGCTTGTGAGCACGGGGGAGCGCCATGTGGAGGCTGTGCGTGAGCAGATTCCCGCGCTCAAGGAATCCGATATCTTCGCCGAACCGGTGGGACGCGATTCCACCGCCGCCATTGCGCTCGCCACCGCGATCCTTGCCCGTCGGCATGGCGACGACATCGTCGTGGGTTCGTTCGCCGCGGACCATGTGATTCGAGACCAGCGTGCGTTTGCACAATCCGTGCGTCAGGCCGTCGCCGCCGCGCGCGCAGGCTACGTGTGCACGATTGGCATCGCGGCATCGCGCCCCTCCACCGCCTTTGGCTACATCCAGCAAGGCGAACCGCTGGGAGGCAGGATTGCGGATGCCCCCGACGCCTATACAGTGCGTAAATTCGTCGAAAAACCTGATGCTGCAACGGCCCAGGCATATTTGCTCACCGGCGAATACCGGTGGAACGCGGGCATGTTCGTCATGCGCGCCGGCACGCTGCTGGAACGCCTCAAGGAATACAAGCCGGTGATGGCAGGGCAGATTGCCCGCATCGCGGACGCCTGGGACACCCCGCGTCGCGATGAGGTCATGGCACGCGAATGGGCGGGAATCGAAAAGATCGCTTTTGACTATTCCATCGCTGAGCCCCTTGCCGCCGAAGGCGGGGTCGCGATGGTGCCCGGCGGATTCGGCTGGGACGATATTGGCGATTTCAATTCGCTGGCGGCGCTGCTCCCCAGCCGCAATGCGCAGAACATCAAACTGCTGGGCGACAACGACAGCCTCGTGCAGCTTGACAGCGCAGGAGACGTGGTGGTCGCCGATGGGAACCGCACGATTGCGCTGCTGGGCGTGAACGACATGGTGGTCGTGGATACTCCCGACGCCCTGCTCGTCGCTCCGCGCGCTCGCAGTCAGGAAGTCAAGGATATGGTCAAGAAGCTCGACCAGATCGGTCGTGACGACATCCTGTGACATGGGCCGACATGGCTGATAAGGGCGTTATTGAGAAGGGGAAGGCGGGTGTCTGCATGCCGTCTTGCCCTTTCCGTCTGTCCGCTGTGTGAGTAGATTATTGAGAGGAACTTCATAGGCCGCAAGGTCAGAAGAATAGCCGTCAATTACACGGCAGTAAATACAAAAGGAAAGGACCAGCATCATGGCCATCAATCCTCCTGTTGATGCAACGCAGACCCCGGCGTGGGCTGCCCTGCAGAAGCATTACGACGAGCTGCAGGCAGAAGGCATCAACCTGCGCAAGTGGTTCGCTGACGACCCCCAGCGCACCGAGAAGCTGAGCTTCCAGGCAGGCGACCTCTACTTCGATCTGTCGAAGAACCTCATCAAGCCGGAAACCCTCCAGCTTTTCGCAAACCTCGCCAAGGATGTCAAGCTTGATGAGCGCATCAAGCAGCAGTACACCGGCGTGCACATCAACAACACCGAGGACCGCGCTGTGCTCCACACCGCACTGCGCCGCCCGGTCGAGGATGAGGGCAAGTACATCGTCGACGGTCAGGACACCGTCAAGGACGTGCACGAGACCCTCGACCGCATCTACGCCTTCGCCAACAAGGTTCGCTCCGGCGAATGGAAGGGCGTGACCGGCAAGACCATCAAGACCGTCGTCAACATCGGCATCGGCGGCTCCGACCTGGGTCCCAACATGGCTTACGAAGCCCTCAAGGCTTACGCTGACGCAGGCATCTCCGCCCGCTACGTCTCCAACATCGACCCGACGGACCTCGCCGAGAAGACGAAGGACCTCGATCCGGAGACCACGCTGTTCATCATCGTCTCCAAGACCTTCACGACGCTCGAAACCCTTACGAACGCCCGTTGCGCTCGCACCTGGCTGCTGGGCAAGCTCGAGGCCCAGGGTGCCATCGACGGCTCCGACGCTTCCAAGAAGGATGCTGTGAAGAAGCACTTCGTTGCCGTCTCCACCGCCCTTGACAAGGTCGAGGCCTTCGGCATCGATCCGACCAATGCATTTGGCTTCTGGAACTGGGTTGGCGGTCGTTACTCCGTCGATTCCGCCGTCGGCACCTCCCTGGCTGTCGTGCTCGGACCGGAACGCTTCGAGGACTTCCTGCGCGGCTTCCACACCATCGACGAATACTTCGCCACCACGCCGTTCGAGAAGAACGTCGTTGCCCTCATGGGCCTGCTCAACGTGTGGTATGTGAACTTCTTCAAGGCTCACTCCCACGCTGTGCTGCCTTACAACCAGTACCTGCACCGCTTCCCGGCATATCTGCAGCAGCTCACCATGGAATCCAACGGCAAGTCCGTGCGTTGGGACGGCACGCCCGTCACCACCGAGACCGGTGAGATCTTCTGGGGCGAGCCCGGCACCAACGGCCAGCACGCTTTCTACCAGCTCATCCACCAGGGTACCCGTCTCATTCCGGCTGACTTCATCGCGTTCGTCAACACGAAGAACCCGACGCAGGACGGCGACCAGGATGTGCACGAGCTGTTCCTCGGCAACTTCCTCGCTCAGACGAAGGCCCTGGCATTCGGCAAGACCGCTGACGAAGTGCGCGCCGACGGTGAGACCCGCGAGGACGTGATCCCCGCCCGCGTGTTCACCGGCAACCGCCCGACCACCTCCATCCTCGGCGACGACCTGACGCCGTACGCACTCGGTGAGCTCATCGCCCTGTACGAGCACATCACGCTCGTCGAAGGCACCGTGTGGGGCCTGGATTCCTACGATCAGTGGGGTGTCGAGCTGGGCAAGGTGCTTGCCAAGCAGATCACGCCGGCCATTTCGCAGGATGACGACGCCCTTGCTGCACAGGATCAGTCCACGCAGGGCCTCATCAAGTTCTACCGCGCACACCGCCGCTAGAATCCGCCCGCGCCCAACCGCAACCATTCGTTTGCATGGCAGCACAGCAGTGCATGATCGTGCATGATGGCTGTTTTCGGTGAAAGGCGCGAGTAAAAATCAAGGAGCCCGGAATCATGCATTCCGGGCTCCTTTGTATTGTGAGGCGGCAGTTGCAGCCGCAATGCGCCACGCCCGAGGGAGAGGCGTTTTTGATTTGGTCGCAGGTTGTGGGTATTCTTTCTCACAGTTCCGCAGTTCGCATAGCGATTCCGCAAGAGTTCATGCTTCATCCCTCATTAGGTTTCCGCATGGCTGTTTGCTGCATTGCATTGGATGTTGTCGAACTTCGGTTGAGGAAGAAAAGGAATTCGACCTCGTATCTTATGGATATCCCGGCAGCGCAGTGAAGGCATTCGCATGACCGGGAGCAGTGAAAGGTACACACAAAGTGGCAGATAGCCAGAATCTTTCATCATTGACAGTCGCGGAGCTCCGTGAGAAGGCCAAGAACATGGGCCTCAAGGGCTTTACCGGACTGCGCAAATCCGACTTGGTCAACAGAATCGAGCAGTCCCTGCCGCAGCCTGCCGAGGCTTCCGCTGCTTCGTCCGAGCGTGTTTCCGTCGAGGAACCGACCCCGTTGGTGCGGGTTGCAGATACCGGTGCGGGACGTCGCGTGACCCGCAGCGCCGGTCAGCCGATCCATTTCGATTTTGATGACGTGCGCAGCAAGCGCAACCAGGCTGCTTCACAATCCCCTCGCAAGGAAGACGCGGCGGAAGAATCTGCACACGCAGGTCAGCTCGATCTCAATCTCGACCTTCCGCGCCGCCGTCACCGCGGGGCAGAATCGCGCGACAACGGACGCAGTGCAAGCGTCACCGCCGAACTTGACAGCATCCTTGCCAATCTGCCCAATCGTGCGCATGATGCAGCCAACACCCCGCTGCCGTCGAACTCGCAGCGTGCAGGCCGAACGATGGGCGGCCAGCGCAACGATTACGCGGATCGCAACGACCGTGTGAATCGCCGTGACATGCGCAACCAGCGCAATGATCGCAATGACCGCAATGACCGTTTTGCTGAGCGTTCCAATGACCGCCGCAACGCGCGTAACGACCGCAATGATCGCAACGAACGTAACGAACGCAACGAGCGCGGTAATGCTCGTATGCGCGAGGAGCGTGTGGAAAGCTACACACCGGTCGCGGGCATTGTGGATGTGCTGGATTCCTATGCGTTCATTCGCACATCCGGCTACCTGCCCGGGCCCAACGACGTGTATGTGTCGATGAGCCAAGTGCGCAAGTACGGCCTGCGCAAGGGCGATGCCGTGCGCGGCTACACGAAGGCGAACGGCGGCGAATCCGGTCGCGGCGGCAACAACCGCAACGCCCACCAGAAGTTCGTGCCGCTGCAGGGCCTCGAGACCATCAACGGCATGAGCGTGGAAGAAGCGGCGCAACGCCCGCAGTTCAGCAAGCTCACGCCGCTGTATCCGCAGGAGCGCCTCAAGATGGAAACCACGCCCAACCGCTTGGTCGGTCGCCTCATTGACTTGTGCGCGCCCATCGGCAAGGGACAGCGCGGCCTGATCGTGTCCCCGCCGAAGGCAGGCAAGACGATCACGCTGCAGCAGATCGCCAACGCCATCACGACGAACAATCCCGAAGTGCACCTGATGGTCGTACTCGTGGACGAACGCCCTGAGGAAGTCACCGATATGCAGCGCACGGTGCAGGGCGAGATCATCTCGTCCACCTTCGACCGCCCCGCAAGCGATCATACGATCGTGGCTGAGCTCGCCATCGAACGCGCCAAGCGTCTCGTTGAGCTGGGTCAGGACGTCGTGGTCCTGCTGGATTCCATGACGCGTCTCGCCCGTGCTTACAACATCGCAGCCCCGGCGTCCGGCCGAATCCTTTCCGGCGGTGTGGATGCGCAGGCACTGTATCCGCCCAAGAAGTTCTTTGGCGCCGCCCGCAACATCGAGAACGGCGGTTCCCTTACCATCATCGCTTCGGCGCTTGTCGAAACCGGCTCCAAGATGGACGAGGTGATCTTTGAGGAATTCAAGGGCACCGGCAACATGGAACTGCGCCTTTCCCGCGATCTGGCCGAGAAGCGCATGTTCCCCGCCATCGACATCAACGCTTCCGGCACGCGCCGCGAAGAGCTGATCACCGATCCGAAGGAACTCATGATCATCTACCGTCTGCGCCGTGCGCTTGGCGGCATGGAGCCCGAGCAGGCATACAACGCGATTGTGCCGCGCATGAAGAAGACCGCTACGAACCGCGACTTCCTTGCTGCGCTCGCTACGGGGCAAAATCCCAACGCCGCGTAAGTCTTGCGCACAACGCGACATGAGGCGTGGCAGCTCTAGAGCTCACATGTTCATATGATGAATATATAAAATGATGGCCGGTTTGCTGGGCAGAGCAAACCGGCCAAGTTTTTAATCCGTGCGGCGGAAAGCCGCCCGGTGATTCAGTCATGCAGCCTGGCGTAATGGGCCAAGCCGGCTGAACCACCGGCGGCGAATCAGTTGAGCCGCACTGTCTTGCGGAACTGTCCGCTCAACGCTGCGGCGCCTTGCATCGTTGCATCAGCGCTGGCATTGCCGAGTGTGCCCGTGCCAGTGGTGGCGCTGTTCACAATCGCGTTGACCAGATTGCGCTGCGCGTCAGCGCCGCCGAACTGGTTGCGAATGTTTTGCGAAATCGCCATGGAGCAGAACTTCGGCCCGCACATCGAGCAGAAGTGTGCGAACTTCGCCGCGCCTGCAGGCAACGTCTCGTCATGGTAGGCGAGCGCTGTGTCAGGGTCGAGCGACAGGTTGAACTGGTCGTCCCAGCGGAACTCGAAGCGCGCGCGGCTCATCTCATCATCACGCTGGCGTGCACCGGGATGGTGCTTCGCCACATCGGCGGCATGGGCGGCGATCTTGTAGGTGATCACGCCGGACTTCACATCATCCTTGTTCGGCAAGCCCAGGTGCTCCTTGGGGGTGACATAGCACAGCATGGCGGTGCCGTAGCGTGCAATCTCTGTGGCGCCAATGGCTGAGGTGATGTGGTCGTAGCCGGGTGCGATGTCGGTGGTGAGCGGTCCGAGCGTGTAGAACGGGGCGCCCTTGCACAGAGCCTTTTCGATTTCGATGTTCATGCGAACTGTGTCAAACGGCACGTGGCCGGGGCCTTCGATCATGACCTGCACATTGTGATCCCATGCGCGCTGCGTGAGCTCGGCGAGCGTGAGCAGTTCGGCGAACTGCGCTTGGTCGTTGGCGTCCGCAAGGGAGCCGGGGCGCAGGCCGTCGCCCAGCGAGAAGCACACGTCGTATTTGGCGAAGATATCGCACAGTTCATCGAAATGCGTGTACAGGAAGCTTTCCTGATGATGCGTCAGGCACCATTGCGCCATGATGGAACCACCGCGGGAGACAATGCCGGTCACGCGGTTCGCGGTGAGCGGGACGTATCGCAGCAGCACGCCTGCGTGGATCGTCATGTAATCCACGCCCTGCTCGCACTGTTCGATCACGGTGTCGCGGAACAGTTCCCAGCTGAGCTTCGTCGGGTCATCCTCCACCTTTTCAAGCGCCTGATACATCGGCACGGTGCCGATCGGCACGGGGGAGTTGCGCAGGATCCACTCGCGGGTGGTGTGGATGTCGTTGCCGGTGGACAGGTCCATCACGGTGTCGGCGCCCCACTTGGTGGCCCAGCGCAGCTTGGCGACTTCTTCGTCGATGGAGCTGGAGACAGCCGAATTGCCCATGTTGGCGTTGATCTTGACGAGGAACTTCTCGCCAATGATCATCGGCTCCATTTCGGGATGGTTGATGTTGCCAGGGATTACGGCGCGGCCTGCCGCCACCTCGGAGCGCACGAGCTCAGGGTCGCAGTTTTCACGTGCAGCCACATAGCGCATCTCCGGGGTCACGATGCCTTGGCGGGCGTACCACATCTGCGTCACCGGATGCTCGGTCTTGCCGTTTGCATCGGTCTTGGCGCGCAGTGGCGCACGCTTGGCTCCGCGCCATTCCTTGGAGGCTTCGCCACGCTGCTGGGCGCGCTTGCCGTCATCGGCAAGGTCGCGGCGGCGGCCTTCGTATTCTTCAACGTCACCGCGGTCGGCGATCCAATCGATGCGCAGTGGTTCGAGGCCATCCTTGGGGTCAACCTGAGGGCCTTCGGTGTTGTAGTCATAGACCGGTGCGTTCGACTTCGGCGGCACAGTTAGTCCGTTCGCCAGCGTGAAACTCGGAGTGTCTTCCAGCTTGATTTCGGTGAACGGGATGTCAAGGTCGTAAGAACCGAATTGGTTGCTGAAATGCACGGGGCGGGTGATGCGCTTTTGCACGGTATCGCGACGGGCGCTGCCACGTGCGGCGTCGTCGACCTTGTGTTGCTTGGCGAAGCGTTTTGCGTCAATCGGGTCGATGCCATTGGCCGCGGCATCGTGCGCGCCACATGTACACTCATGCACAGCGTGTGACTGCGGGGTGTCGACAGAGTCGTTTGTGGAATCGTTTGCTGAGGGGAACTGCTGAATAGGCATAAGAAGCCACTCACTTCCTTCGCACGCATTAACGTGACAGGTTCGGCCGGTGCTCAGGAAACCATCCTGATCTCAGCTCCTTACGGAGCGCCCGGGTGTTGGACATTTGTGAGTATCGCATGGAGGGTTGACAGCTCCCCACGCCGCTCAAGCGAGCGCACGTCGTCGGCGTGGGGGCGAATTGCTCGTTGACTGGCTGAAATCTTTGTCGGGCAGTCGTCTCGTCGTTCTCATCGCCCATACGCTTCCCCAACGGTTGCGTGTAGCGGAAAAGGAGAGCAGTGATGTTTGATTCGGCATCTGATGAATTGAGAATTCCGCAGGTCGCTATCTTCGACGATGACCCCCTATGCGGCAATCGGGCTTTCCGCATGTGTCCAGAAAATGCTCGGCTGCTCGGCGTCGCAGATGCAGTAGGCGAGGATGTGCCTATATTCAGCAGACGGGGGAGGACACGGGTAAGCTGGAAGCATGAGTGAAACAAGCAACGGCACAGGTGAGTGGCCCCAGGGCCAAGGCAATACTTCTTCTCCCAGCGATGCTCTTTCTTCGCATGCTGGCACCGACCAGCAAGCCACTACCATCGAGGCGGCGGACACCCCTCAGACGCACGAAGCTGTGCGCAAGATCGAGGCGTTGCGTGCCACCATCGACAACATCGATGCCGCCGTGGTGCATTTGCTCGCCGAACGTTTCAAGGCAACATCGCAGGTCGGTGTGCTCAAGGCCCGGGCTGGTTTTGCCCCCGCGGACCTGCAGCGTGAGGAGCAGCAGATCGAGCGTCTGCGCCGCATCGCTCAAGATGCCGGGCTCGATACTCAGATTGCCGAGATGTATAAGCAGTTCGTTGTCGAAGAGGCAAAGAAGCGTCACCGTCGCATCGCTGAAGCCGGCGGCGACCCTGGCGTGCTCGATATCTACGCATGATGTAGGCAGGAATCGGCATGAAAAGTAATCTCGGCGTAATTGAATCCAATATTCGTTGCTGAAATCATCTTGAAGGGCCACGAGAAGCAAGCGTGATATGCATGTGGGGCATCGAACGACTCGATGCCCCACATGCATATGTAGATTCAAGATTCTGCTGGCAATCAGTCCGTGCAACGAGCTGATTGCCAGCAGCACCTAGTCAATCATGCGATCATGCCTTTGGCTTCTTGGCCGGCGGCTCACCCAGCTTGCTGGAGACGACCTTGATGCCAGTGTCCTGGTCGTCATCGGCGTCATTGGCATGCACCACGGCGGTAACCGCAATCGGACCGGTCACATGGCCGGCTTCCGCGATATCGATCAGCGCGGACTTGACGAAGCCAGCGCCTTCACGGTTCACGTTGATCTCGGCGCTCAGGATCGGCGTCTTCATCGAGACCTTCGCCTCAGACTTGATCTTGCGCAGCGCGGCAAGCGTACGGCCAGCCCAGTCAAGCTGCGCCGGGTCGGCCTTTCCTGCGATGGCGGCGTAGTAGTCGGCGTCCGGCCATGCGGCGCGATGCACAGAACCGCCGTCGGAATGCATCCAGCTCCACACTTCTTCAGCAGCATACGGCAGGTACGGCGCGAACAGGCGGGCGAAGGCATCGAGACCCAAGCCGAGCGTGGTGCGTGCGGAGAGCACATCCTCCGGGCTGGGCACCTGATGCGTGGCGTCCGCCGTGCCGTAGGCGCGGTTCTTGACGAGCTCGATGTAATCATCGCAGAACTGCCAGAAGAACGTCTCGATGGTGTCGAGCGCCTTGGCGTGATCGTAGTTCTCCAGCGCGTCGGTGGCTTCGCGAATCACCGCGGCGAGCGCACCCATCGTCGCGCGGTCGAGGGCGACCGTCACATTCGCCGGATCCCACACGGCCTGCGCAGGCTCGGTCACATGGTGGTTCTCGTCCTCACGGCCGATGGCCAGGGCGAACTTGGTGGCGTTGAGCAGCTTGATCGCCAGACGGCGGCCGATCTTCATCTGGCCTTCGTCATATGTGGCGTCCACGCCGAGGCGTGCGGAGGCGGCCCAGTAACGCACTGCGTCGGCGCCGTACTTCTCGATCGGCTCGTTGGGCACCACCACGTTGCCCTTGGACTTGCTCATCTTCTTGTGATCGGGGTCCAGGATCCAACCGGAAAGCGTCGCATGCTTCCACGGCAGCACGCCGTTCTCAAGATGAGCACGGTCGATGGTGCTGAACAGCCAGGTGCGGATGATGTCCTGTCCCTGCGGACGCAGGTCCATCGGGAACGAGGCGTTGAAGAATCCGTCTTCGCCCGGCTCGCCCCAGTGGGTCACGATCTGCGGGGTGAGCGACGACGTCGCCCACGTGTCCATGATGTCCTTCTCAGCGGTGAAGCCGCCGGGCTGGTCGCGCTGCTCCTCGACGAAGCCTTCGGGCACATCCTGCGTCGGGTCGATCGGCAGGTCGGCTTCCTTCGGGGTGAGAGGATGCTCGAAGTCGGTGGAGCCGTCTTCCTTCACGGGGTACCACAGCGGGAACGGGATGCCGAAGTAGCGCTGGCGAGAGATCAGCCAGTCGCCGTTGAGGCCCTGCACCCAGTTGTTGTAGCGCACGCGCATGAAGTCCGGGTGGAAGTCCAGCTCTTTGCCGCGTTCGATGAGCTCGGCGTTGAGTTTGGGGTCGGTGCCGCCGTTTTTGAGATACCACTGGCGCGAGGTGACAATTTCGAGCGGCTTGTCGCCCTTCTCATAGAAGTTCGTCATGCGCTTGGTGGGGCGGGGCTCGCCATCCAGGTCGCCGGACTGGCGCAGTGCGTCGACGATGATCTGGCGCGCCGAATACGTGGTCTTGCCTTCAAGCTGCTGGAACAGCCCGATGCCTTCGGGGTCCTCAAGCCAATCAGGCACGCTCATGATGATGCGGCCGTTGCGCTGGATGATGGATCGGGTGGGCAGATGCAGGTCGCGCCACCACTCCACATCGGTCACGTCGCCGAACGTGCAGCACATGGCGATGCCGGCGCCCTTGTCCATCTCCGCGGCCTTGTGCGCGAGGATCGGCACCTTGACCTTGAACAGCGGGGAGTAGACGTAGCTGCCGAAGTACTTCTTGTAGCGCTCGTCATCAGGGTGGGCGATCAGCGCGCAGCATGCGGGGAGCAGCTCGGGTCGCGTCGTCTCGATGTAAATCGGCGTGCCGTCTTCGAAACGGAAAGCGACGCGGTGGTAGAAGCCGTCGTATTCACGGCTTTCCAGCTCTGCCTGAGCGACAGCGGTCTGGAACGTGACGTCCCACAGGCCGGGGGCTTCCTTCTGATAAGCCTCGCCGCGGGCGAGGTTGCGCAGGAACGCCTTCTGCGCCACGCGGCGCGCATGGGTGCCGATCGTGTTATAGGTCTGCGTCCAGTCAATCGACAGGCCAAGGGCGCGCCACAGCTTCTCGAACTGGGCTTCGTCCTGCGGGGTGAGCTTCTCGCACAGCTCGATGAAGTTCTGGCGGGAGCACGGCACTTGGTCCTTCGCCTGAATCTTCTTGCCTTCGGTTCCTTCGAACGGAGGCTTGAAGTTCGGATCGTACTTGAGCGACGTGTCGACGCGCACGCCGTAATAATTCTGCACACGGCGTTCGGTGGGCAGGCCGTTGTCATCCCAGCCCATCGGGTAGAGCACATCGAACCCGCGCATGCGCTTGTAGCGGGCGATCACGTCGGTGTGAGTGTATGAGAACACGTGGCCCACGTGCAGATGGCCGGACGCGGTGGGCGGCGGGGTGTCGATGGAGTAGACGGCCTTGCGGTCACGGGTGTTGTGGAAACGGTAAACCTGGGACTCTTCCCACTGGGCTCCCCACTTGGCTTCGAGGCCTTCGACCCCTGCGCGGTCGGGCAGCGGAGTGAGGTTCGCTGTGATGGATTCTTGTTTATCAGCCATAGCCGCTAGTTTAAGGATTCAGCGTGACATGTGGCGGAATTTCAACGATTCTTGAGGGCGTTGCCTCAACGGACTCAAGCGCCAATGTTTCATGCGTCGCAGCGCCTGCACGGCGCGTCACTCCACGTGCAAGGAGCCCAGGTCCATGCGGTCGGCGGAATACAGCGTGGGCATGCCGCTGAGCGATGTGCGCGCCGCCGCAGACGGAGTGGAGACATACAGCCAGTCATACGCGCAGTCATTGTTGATCTGCCGTTCCAGCGCCGCTGCCGCATTGCTGTAATCCGTGTCGGTGGTGGCTGCCTGCAACTGTTTCCACAGGTCGTCGGTGGTGGCGTTCGTGTAGCCCACGAAATTCGTGGGGTCTTCGATGCTCGCCAGATCGTGGCTGCCGTCGAAATGCACGATTGTCATGTCATAATCCTGTTGGTTGACCACCCGATCCTCATACGCTGCGTCGTCCAGTTCAACGCCGGTGACGCGCCAGCTGGCGGCGGTGAAGGCATCGATGATGGTGGTGGCGAGCGCCTCATCGGACTGTCGGTAGACGAAATTCAGCGCGTAGCGTCCCGTGAAACGGTAGTTCGTCATTGCCGACTGCGGGTCATAGCCCCACGTGTCGTCCAGCTCTTCATAACCGGGGTCGAGTGGCGCAATGGGCCCATTGAGCCGTGTGCCTTCCACCCCTGCCGCGGAGACGATGGCGTTTTCGTCGAGAGCGGTGCGGGCTGATGCTCTCACATCGGAATCAGCGAAGAACGTGGCGCCGCCTGAATGGAAGGCAATCGCTGTTTTTTGCGTGGATTGCATGGTGATCGTGCGGATGCCGTCGATGCCTGCGACGCTCGAAGCGCGGAACCCGGCGAGAGGCAGTATTGCGTCGATGGCGCCGCTCTGCAGATCGGCGCAGGCTTGGGAAGCATCGGTGTATGCGGCGAGTTTCACCGTTGCCGGGACTTCCGTGTGATGTGGCTTCCAATACGCATCGTTTCGCGTGAGCGTGAGCGCCGTTCCCGCATCCAGCGTTCCCAACGCGTAAGGTCCCGAACCGACGCCAGGGGTCGTGGAGTCGCCGGGGTTTTCTTCATCCCACACGATGCCAGCCACTCCGGAAAGCTTCCACGGCAGCGTTTGGTCAGGGGTGGAAAGCGTCATGACCACGGTGCTTTCATCGGTGTTGGAGACGGATGCCAGTGTGCTCAGTTCGCTGGCGCCTGCGTAATTGTTCGACACGGTTTGCTGCAGCGACCACACCACGTCGGAGGCGTCGAGTGCATCCCCGTTAGCAAAATGCATGCCGGTGTTGAGATGGAATGTGAATGTGAGGCCGTCATCGGATTCATCCCAGGAACGGGCGAGCCCGGCGGTGGCGTTATTGGACTCGTTGCGTCCTGTGATGGTCTCATAGACGTTGCCCACGAGGTATTGCGCGGCGCTCGCGTTCGAGGCATCGTGCACGTCAAGGGAACGGGGCACCGTGCCTACGGCGATGGTGACGCTTGCGGTGCTTTTGCCTGTTGCTTGCCGCACCAGCGGATTGTCGTGCGTGACCACAGCGCCCCATGCGAGCCATGCGACGAAGCCGAACACCACGAGGCACGTTATGAACACGACCCAGCTGCGCGCTGCGGCGGCGCGGGCATTGCCGTGGCCTCCCGTGCCGTGGGAATCCTGCGCGGAGGATTCCCACGCGGAGGATTCGTGCGCGGAGGATTCGTGCGCGGAGGATTCCTTCGTGACGGATTCGTCGGCGGGGTGTTCCGCGGATGGGGCTTCTCGTGATCCTTGTTCCGTGGATTCCCAAGAAGCGGGCTCCTGAACGTCGGTTTGCGCAAGTGGCTGCTGCGGTGCGTGCCGGTCCTGAGGTTCATCGCCGTGCGTCGCGTGTGGGGGAATGGTCATGTCTCTAACTGTACGAGCAGTGCGGGAGCGGTCGTGGCCGTGCGGTGGGACATGGAATGCTCGTGAGCGGCATGGGGTGTTGCCGGTGGGATTGCGGCTCGATTGTCAGAAGATTCCAGCGCTGGGGCAGGTGCCGGCGAGCGGACAGCGCCCGCATTCCGGTCCGCGCGCATGGCAGGTGTCACGCCCATGGAAGATGAGCCGGTGCGACAGGTCCGTCCAATCCGAAGGGTCGAACACGGTGCAGATTTCGCTTTCGATGTGCACGGGGTCGGGGTGTGGTGTGCGCCAATCGGTGCGCCAGTGCAGGCGTCCGGTCACTCGAATCACATGCGTGTCCACGGGGAAGCCAGGGACCCCGAATGCGTTGCCCAACACCACATTGGCGGTTTTGCGCCCCACGCCGGGCAGGGCAGTGAGCTCATCCATGGTGCTCGGCACCTCACCGTCATGTGTCTCCAACAGAGCGCGCGACAGATCGATGGCTCGTTGCGCCTTGGTGTGGAAGAAACCGAGCGAGTGGATGATGCGCTCCACATCCTGCACGTCCGCACCGGCGAGCGCCCGCGCATCGGGATAGCGCGAAAACAGTTCGGGCGTGACCTTGTTGACCTGCTTGTCGGTGGTCTGCGCCGACAGCATGGTCGCCACCAGCAGTTCAAAAGGATTGGTGAAATTCAGGGCGCATACGGGGTGTGGGTAGGTTTCGCACAGGATTGCATATTCTTCATGCATGCGCGCATGGCGCGCCTTTGCGCTTTCACGAGGCATGGGGCGGGAACCTTTGGTTTGAGTCATTGAGACGGCGGTTGTCGTTGAGATGTCGGTTAGGGGCTAGTTGTTAGACGTTGGTCTTTTGCTAGTCGTCGGTTATGGTCAGTGCTGATTGTTGTTAATTCTCGTCGGCGTCAAGGTCGGAGTCCAAGCCGTTGTCAAGGTCGTCATCGGCACCATCGGACTCCTGCGGTGGGTCGAAGCGGTAGCCCACATTGCGCACGGTGCCGATGAGATGCTCGTATTCCCCGCCCAGCTTGGCGCGCAGGCGGCGAATGTGCACGTCCACGGTTCGAGTGCCGCCATAATAATCGTATCCCCACACCTCTTGCAGAAGCTGGGCGCGAGTGAACACGCGCCCGGGATGCATGACGAGGTATTTGAGCAGTTCGAATTCCTTATATGCCAGGTCGATGGGCTTGCCGCGGAGGCTTGCGGTGTAGCCGTTCGTGTCGACCACCAGGTCGCCGCAATGAATGACGCCTTCCTGAGTGTCGAACGAAGCGTTCGTTGCGCCGGGGGCGGCGGGGGCTGATGCAGAGCGGCCGCGTTCGGCGATGAGTCGCAGACGGGCTTCGAGCTCTGCGGGGCTGGCGGAAGCAATCACCACGTCGGCGATGCCCCATTGCGCGTTGACGACGGTGAAACCGCCTTCGGTGAGCACGAGCACGATGGGGGTCGACAGACCGGATGCGTGAATGAGCCGACACAAGGTGCGGGCGCTGGCAAGATCATCCCGGGCGTCGATGAACAAAATCGTGGACTCCGGCATTCGCACAAGCGAAGCGGCATCAAGCGGTAGCACACGGACCCGGTGGGAGAGCAGCGCAAGGGATGGCAAGACGGTGGCTGGGTCTTGGGTATTGGTCATCAAGGTTAAATCTGTCATAGCTATACCTCCTTGCGAGCCGATCGGGGTGTTAGCAGATGCAGTTCCCGGGAAAATTGTTGTTAGCAGACGCAGTTTCCGGAAATATTGCGTATGTGAACCAGTTTAATCACGCCGAGGTTTCAAAAACCCGCATTGTTCGTTAACGTGGAATTTACGAAGCCTGATGCAATGGCTTGAATGCGGGCGTCAAGCGGTGCGACGGTGCACGGCGGTATGTCCGGCTCGGTATGCTTGAGGGCATATGTGGCTTTGCGTGCATCGATCGAGGAGGAACGATATGGCCGACCATGATACGGATTCTCTCCCAGCGGATTCCCAGAAGCCCGGGCAATCGCCTGCTCCTTTGGGTGTGGCGCCGCTTGTGCAGAACGGCGCCGGCATGGTGGTGCGCACGCTGCTTGTGGAACTCGTGGCGTATCTGTGCATGGCGGCGCTGTGGTTCGCACCGGCTACGTCCAACGACCCTCTTGCAACGTCGCCGTGGGCTGCATGCGAGGCTTTCGTATGTGCGCTGATCGTGGCGGTGATCTATCCCTTCCGGTTGCGCACCCCATCGCAGCTTGCGGCGCGCGTGGCGGCGATCGCGATGGGGGCGGGCGGATTGCTGGCTGGATTCCTCGGTCCTGTGGGCGGGCGCTGGATGGTGTGGATGGTCGCGCTCGCATCGCTGTTGGTCATCGGCGCGTTTTTGTATGAGCTGCTGCGCGCATCTCGCACGCGCATGATTTTTTCATTGTCCACCACGATGTCGGCGGGGCTGATCGCCTTGTGCGGCATGGGTTGGTGCATGCTTCCACAACTGCATCTGTGGGGCGAGGCACGGCGACGCAACCCCGTGGGGGCGTGGTGTGTGCTCGCCGGCATGTTCCTGGCGCTCGCGCTGCTGGCGTTGGCGAGCTACCTGTGGTCGCGGGGCTCCGGTTCCGTGGCGGATTTCGTGCGCGTGGACGTGGATCCGTCGATCGTGGCCCCTTCGCTGCGCAATCTGTGGTTGTGCTGGGGACTGATTCCGGTGCTGCTGTATGGCGCTGTGGTCGCCGTGGCTGCATCGCTTGTGGTGATGCTCCTGTGATGCATTGATGCATTGCGCTCGCGGCAAGGCAGACATAATAAACGGCGGGACTGCACTTGCAGTCCCGCCGTTTGCATTGTCGGCCACACGGCCGTTTGTGCGGACCTGCCGAATCGTCGTCCGGTCAATCCCACAATCAGACCACGGTCAGGCCACGAGCGACCAGGGGCTTACTTCTCGGAATCAGCCAGGCGCTTGCGAGAAGCGATGATTTCAGCCTCGGCCTTGGCGGCGTTGGTCCAATAGGATCCCGGCTTGACTTCCTTGCCCGGCTCCAGTGCCTTGTACTGCGAGAAGAAGTGATCGATCTCCTTCTTGTGGAACTCGGAGACGTCGTCGATGTCCTTGATGTTGTCGTAGCGCACATCGGCGGGCACGCACAGCACCTTGTCGTCGCCGCCGGCCTCGTCAACCATGTGATACAGGCCCACTGCACGGCACTCGACCACGCAGCCGGGGAACACGGAGATGGGGAGCATGACCAGCGCGTCGAGCGGGTCGCCGTCCTCGCCCAGGGTTCCCTCGATGTAACCGTAGTCATCGGGGTATTCCATGGAGGTGAACAGGGTGCGATCCAGACGAATGCGACCGGTCTCATGGTCGACTTCGTACTTGTTGCGCGAACCGCGAGGGATTTCCACAACGACGTCAAAGGTTTCAGCCATTGGTTTCTCCTTTAATATGTATGAACTTGTGCGTGAACTTGTGCCGATGCCTCGCTGGCATTCGTGGGGTTCGCGGTATCGTTCCCGGCAATCGCCGGGGGCGGCCGCAACGACCGGCGACGGCTGGCGCAGCATCGGGCCCGCACGCATGTCGGGCTGATTACAGGATACTTTGCGGTGGGGATACGGCGTTCGCGCTGCGATGCGCAGGCATTGCGGGTGGTTGGTGATTGTGCATGCGCACGCACGTCACGCCGCACGTCACGCCGCACGTCACATCGCGCATCGAGACACGGGAACGCAAGACGGGGAGGGTTGCTATGATAAGCCGCGCTTATGTTTCGTACCGTTGTCTGGTGGACGTGCAGGAGGCTCCATGAGTGACATGACAGATCCGTCAAGGAACGGCGCTTCGGAAGAGGATGGACGCGGCGGTGGCATGCAACCGGGCAGCAAGCAGGCGGATGCTGGCAATCGTCGCATAGTTGCGCTCGCCGTGTGCCTGATCGTGGTGGCGGCGCTGATCGTGTGCGTCGCGGTTGCGCAGGCCACAGCGGCTGTTTCGCGCCACCGCGGCTATCGGGGGGCGGAGCAGATCCAGCTTGTGCAGCCTCAATCCACCCCTTCGGATTCCGCGTCGAGTCCGGCACAGCCTGATTCCACGGCAAGCGGCGCATCGGATGAGTCGTCGTCCGCGACGGCGATTGACTGGCAAGGTGCTTCCGGCGGTACGTATCCGGATGTGAGCCAGGCCACGGACCTGTCGATTAGCGTGTCCCTCGCCGACCAGCGCGTGTATATCAAAGATGGCGACACCACAATCTATACGATGATCTGCTCGTCCGGCATGGATGATTCCACGCCGCACGGCACGTTCACGGTGCAGTCGCGCGGCGAGAATTTCTTCAATCCCAATGAGCAGATGGGCGCGAACTGGTGGGTGAGTTTCTACGGCGACTACCTCTTCCACACGGTGCCCACCGATTCCGACGGAAACTACATCGTGTCGGAGGCTGAGAAACTCGGTAGGCCTGCATCCCACGGGTGCCTTCGACTTTCCGTATCCGACGCCAAATGGATCTATGACAACATTCCCGACGGCACCACCGTTGTGATTGCATGATCTGTGCATGTTTTTAGATTTCAAGCGCTCGGTCGTATGGCCGGGCGCTTTTCTTATGCCTTGTCGCAAGGTGTTTTGATGCGTATTTGCGTGCGAATGCTTGCTCAAGCGGCTGTGTGCCGCGGGCGGTCACTGCGTATCGTTCCACAGAATTTGGTCATTGCGCGAAACCGTTGATAGCAGCCTTTCGACGGCGATGTGAGCCAGCTGTTGGGTGATGGGAGACATATCCCAGTCCTTGCGCGTCACCAAGGCGAATGTGTCGAACAGCGGATGATCGAACGGCGTGGTGTGGATGTCAGAGGGGAAGCGCGGGGAATTCACCACGGCGCTGGGCAGCAGGGTGTCGCCAAGGCCGGCGGCGACGAGTTGCACGGCAGATTCCACTGACTCCACCTCGATCTGCGGCTCCAGCGTGACGCCTTTGAGTTGCGCCCGTTGCGCCAGCTGGCGTCGTGACGGGTCGTTCCACCCATGGTGGGCGTCATAAAGGATCACCGGTGCACGGGGAATGTCTTCCACTCGCATCGGAGACGCGCATCGTTCGGCGGAAGCGCTCGCCCACACGATCTCTTGTTGCATGATGAGCCGCGTCTGCAAATCATGCACGGGCACCGGCAGGCACAGCAGTCCTGCCTCGAGTTCTCCGGAACGCACGGCATCGGCGACTTCGAAGGAATTCTGCCCCACCAAACGGAGCTTCACATGAGGATGCGCGCGGCTGAAATCCGTCGCCAGGTCGGAGAGTCCGTAATAGCCTGCATTGCGCAGGATGCCAAACGATACCGTGCCGCTTTCGCCGGTGGTGAGCGCTCGCAATGCCGCGTCGCCGCCTATCTCGCCGTCAAGCATGCGTTTGGCCCATGGCAGCAACGTGCGCCCTGCCGCCGTGAGCACAAGCTTGCGGCCGGAACGGACGAACAATGCGATGCGGTATTCATCTTCGATGCGCCGCACCAGTTCCGAAACCGTGGGTTGTGTCATTCCCAGCTGCCGGGCGGCTGCCGTGAACGATCCCTCGGTGGCCGCGAAATAAAAGGCCTGGATTTGGGTAAGCGTCATCATGGAGCGATTGTGGGGCGTCGCGGTTACGCGAAGGTAACAGCATGATGGGCAGTGGGTGCGGCAGGCGCCGTGCATGAGGCGCGCGGGTTGCAGGTGCGCAACCAAAGGTAAAACCTATGGAAGTTCAAGGAAGTAGGGGTCTTGTGCGGTGTGTCGCACGTTCGTACTCTCAGGGGTTGTGATCACTCGGAAATCACGGAAGCGCACTGCGTCGAATGCGAATTCCACCGTCGCGGTTCCGTGAATCCGCCAACCGACAACCACAGCCACGCCGCAAGGCCGAACAAAGGAAGAGGACAAGCCATGACCTACGAGATCGCCCCAAGCCACATTGCAGCCGACATCAGCACCACCGTCGACGTCACTGCTGAGATTCGCGAAGAATCCATGCTGGACGCCGCCGCACGCCGCGCCGCCGACAGCGAAACCGCTAGCGTCGCGCAGAAGGCCTCCCATACGATGGAAGGCATGAAGGCAATGCGCAGGGAAAGCGACTCGTTGGGCTCCAAGCTCGTGCCCGCCGCGGCATACTGGGGCATTCACACGCAGCGTGCCATGGAGAACTTCCCGGTCAGCGGCGTGGCGGTGAGCAGCCACCCCGAACTCATCCACGCCTACGCCCTCATCAAGCAGGCATGCGCACGAGCCAATGCGGAACTGGGCGGCATCAGTGATGAGCAGCTCGCCCTCATCGACCAAGCGTGCGCCGAAGTGTTCGCAGGTGCGTTCGACGACCAGTTCCCCGTCGACGTGCTCCAGGGCGGCGCCGGCACCAGCACCAACATGAACGTGAACGAGGTCATCGCCAACCGCGCATTGGAAATCGGCGGATACAAGCGCGGCGCATACGACGTGATCAACCCCAACGACACAGTCAACAAATCTCAGTCCACGAACGACACATATCCGGCGGCATGCCGTCTCGCGCTCGTGTTCGCGCTGCGACCCGTCATTCGCTCCGCACGTGCGCTCGCACTGTCGTTCCGCACGTTGGCGCGGCGCAGCAAGGACATGGTTAAGCTTGGCCGCACGCAGCTGCAGGATGCGGTGCCGATGACCTTCGGCCAGGAATTCGGAGCCTACGCTTCGGTGCTTGAAGATGACGTCGCCAAGCTCACGGCACAGATTGATGCGCTGTGCGTCGTGAACCTCGGCGGCACGGCAATCGGCACGGGCATCTGCGCCGACGCCCGCTTCCGCAGCCTCGTCGCTCACAAGCTCAGCTATGTGTCCGGTCTGTCAATCCGATCCGCCGAAGACGCCATCGCCGCCACCAGCGACATGGCTGATTTCGTGGATGTCTCCTCCCAGCTCAAGCGCCTCGCCGTGCATCTGGGCAAAACGTGCAACGACATTCGCCTGCTCGCATCTGGTCCGCAGTCTGGCCTGCAGGAGATTCACATCCCCGCGCGCCAAGCGGGGTCGTCCATCATGCCGGGCAAGGTGAACCCGGTGATCGCCGAATGCGTGAACCAGTCTGTGTTCACGATCTTCGGCATGGATGCCACCGTCACCGCCGCTGCGGAAGCCGGCCAGTTGCAGCTCAACGCCTTCGAACCGGTCACCGTGCACGTGCTGCTCACCGGCATGGGCGTGCTCGCCAAGGCAATGGACACGCTGCGCGTGAACCTCGTCGATGGCATCGAACCCAATGAAGATCTGGGCCGTTATCGCGCCGAGCGCAGCGCTTCCATCGCCACGTCGCTCAACGGATACTTGGGATACGCAGGTGCCTGCCATGTTGCCAAGCGCGCGCTGCGCGAAGGTCGCTCCGTCAAGGAAGTGGCGCTCGAAGAAGGCAATATCCGTGCAGAAGTGCTTGACGATGTGCTCGATCCCGCCAACCTCACCCACGCTGCGGAAGAGTAAGCGCTGGGCACTCGGCGCAGGGAACGTAGGGACTACTGCTGCACGGTGATTTCACCGGCAATCGAACGCCCCATCCAATTGGCGAAATCATCTCCCTTCACTCCTTGTGACAGAAGGAAGATGATTTTTGCGTAGGCGGCCTCCAACGTCATGTCGCCCGTGCCGATGGCGCCCGCACGGGCCAGCGCATCGCCGGTCTCGTAGCGGCCGAGCATCACGTTTGCCTGCTGGCATTGTGACGCCACGACGACCGGCACGCCATGCTCGAGGGTGCGGGCGATCACGTCAGCGAACCCGGGTTCGTCGCTGGGGATGTTGCCCACGCCATAAGCGCGCAGCAGCACGGCTTCGGGCAGCGGGTCGAGCATGGCGGCGAGACGCGCGGCGCTCATGCCGGGCGCCACGTCGATTACCGAGACATCATGGCGCGTATAGGGCGCCGGATCGCTCCAGCCTTCGCATGGATTGTCGAACGGCTCCCATTCCCATGGCGTGCCGGTGCAGGCGAGCGTGCCGGTGGACGGCGCATGGAAGCCCTCGAATGCCCAGCTCGAAGCCTTCGTCACGCGGTTGCCGGCGAACAGATGATGGCCGAAGAACAGGCACACGTTTTCGTGGGCGCTGGTAGCGTTGGCGGCGCTGTTCACATTCGCACCGCTCCTGCCGACGCGACCGCTGAGCGCGGCATTGAGCGCCCCCGTCATGTTTGCTGCGGCATCGGATTCGATGCGGCCCAGTGGATGCTGGGAACCTGTGAAAATCACCGGCTTGCCGAAATCCGTGAGCGCATATGACAATGCCGCGGATGAATAGCTCATCGTATCAGTGCCATGCAGCACCACGAACGCATCGGCGTCATCGTGGTGGGCGCGCAGGTCGTCGATCATCGTCTGCCAGTTCTCCGGAGTGGCGTTCGATGAATCGATCAGCGGGTCGAGCTGCGTCAGGCTCACTTGGTCCGGGGTCAGCTCATCGCTGCCCGAGAGCAACTGACGCAGCCATCCGGCCAGGTCGGCGCCCGGCACCAGGCCATGCTCGGATTCAACCATGCCGATGGTGCCGCCTGTGTAAGTGATATGAATGCGCATGATATCTCCTGTCGCGATGCTGCGGTCAGTTGCCGTCTGTTCGGTGTTTCTGTTCACTTGCTGCTTGTCGGTCGCCGTGTGCAAAACGTGGGTCACGCGGCGGCAAAATCATCGGAAAGCTCCTCAAGGGAATCCTCATCCGAATCATTGTCAAGAATCTCGTCCATGAGGCTGCCGTTGATGCGGCCGCGCACGGCGAACCATCCGATGATCATCAGGATGGCGACAATCGCGAACAGCGCAAGCGTCCACCTGCCGGAGGTGCTCGTTAGATTCGACACGACAACAAGCGTGAAGAACGCCAACGCTAGGTAATCCGTGAATGGTGCGCCGGGCATGTGGTAATCCGGTCGGGTCTCCTTGCCAGCCTTGACGCGGCGCATGAACGCCAGATGCGTCACGAGAATCGACGACCACGTGCCGGCGATGCCGATGCCAGCCAGATTCATGATGATGTCGAACGCGTCCGACGGAAGCACAGCGTTCAGCACCACACCCAGCAATCCCAAGGCGGATGTGATGATGATGCCGCCGTAAGGGATGTGGTTGCGGTTCATGCGCGCTGCAAAGCGGGGACCGGAGCCGGCCATCGCCATCGAGCGTAGTGTGCGGCCGGTCGCATACAGGCCGGCGTTGAGTGACGAAAGCGCGGCGGTGAGCACGACGACCTGAATCACGTCACCGGCGTGAGGGATGCCCAGTCCGGCGAAGAACGTGACGAACGGCGACTGGCTGGACGAATACGCGGTGTAAGGCAGCACCAGCGCCATCAGAATCACCGAACCCACGTAAAAGCCGAAGATACGCAGAATCATCGAGTTGATTGCCTTGGGCAACACCTGGCGTGCTTCCTTCGCCTCGCCGGCGGCCACGCCCACCATCTCGGTGCCGCCGAAAGCGAACACAACGCCCAGCGTCAAGGCAAACACCGGTGCGATGCCTTCAGGGAAGAACCCGCCGTAATCCGTGATGTTGTGCAGGCCGGCATGATAATCACCCACGGGTGCGCCCGTGACGATGGCCCAGATGGCGATGACCATGAACGCCAGGATGGTGAAAACCTTGATGGCGGCGAACCAGAACTCCGCCTCGCCAAAAGCCTTGACGCTCAGCATATTGAGCGCAAACACCGCCGCCAGTGCGCATAGTGCGAGCAGCCATTGCGGCACCGGCTGGAACGCCTTCCAATAATGGAAGTACAGCGCCACGGCGGTGATGTCGGCCATGACGGTGGTGGACCAGTCGAGGAAGAACAGCCATCCGGTGATGTATGCGCCCTTCTCGCCGAGGAATTCCCGGGCATATGAGACGAAAGCGCCGGAAGAGGGGCGGCGGATGGCGAGTTCGCCGAGCGCGCGCACCATGAGGAACGCGAAGATGCCGCACACTGCGTATGCGATGGTGAGGCCTGCGCCGCCTTGCGCGAGACGGCCGCCGGCGCCGAGGAACAGGCCGGTGCCGATGGAGCCGCCGATGGCAATCATCTGGATATGCCGTGGCTTGAGATCCTTGGCGTAGCCGGAATCAGCCTTGTCGGCGTGGATTGCGGGCGTGGCGGCCGCTTCGGGTGCGGCGCTTGAAGCGGGTGCTGCGGAATTGTGGCCGGTGCTGCCGGTGCTGTTATTGGATGAAGTGCTCATCAGTGCCTCTGAGAATTCACAACGAGTTCTAACATGACGAAGGCGGGAATCGTGCGATTCCCACCTTCCACGGGTATGGGCATGGTGCAGGGCAACGCATGCCATGCGCATGTGAGAGGCCGCCGTGCGATGTGAATGGGGCATGCAGCCACGAATATAAGGGAACGGGGCCTGGGGTCAAATACGCAAGCGGTATCGTAACACCACATATCGTTATTTCATCGGGCTGTGATCATATGTGACGCGTGTAGCGCGAGGCGCAGGTGCACAGAGAAAGAGAGGGTTAATAGTCATAATGTGTGTTTTATTTTCCGGGTTTGGCCTTGCGGCAGTAG